>NZ_CP172056.1:2861562-3192500 GCF_049860565.1 Desulfitobacterium nosdiversum | reverse complement strand
CTGAGTAGCGGCGAGCGAAACGGGAAGAGCCCAAACCAAACTCTTCGGAGTTTGGGGTTGTAGGACCCTCTATTAAGCATTTATTCTTAGCTGAAGCAATCTGGAAAGGTTCAGCAAAGAAGGTAACACTCCTGTAAGCGAAAAGAAGCAATGCTGTGAGGGTATCCTGAGTACCGCGGGACACGAGAAACCCCGTGGGAATCTGGGAGGACCACCTCCCAAGGCTAAATACTCCTTAGCGACCGATAGCGAACCAGTACCGTGAGGGAAAGGTGAAAAGCACCCCGGGAGGGGAGTGAAAAAGAACCTGAAACCGTACGCTTACAAGCAGTCAAAGTCCAGTTCTCAGTTTACTGAGACACATGGATGATGGCGTGCCTTTTGTAGAATGAACCGGCGAGTTACGGTATGTAGCAAGGTTAAAGCGAGAAGCTGGAGCCGAAGCGAAAGCGAGTCTGAAAAGGGCGACAAGTTACATGCTGTAGACCCGAAACCGTGTGATCTACCCATGGCCAGGGTGAAGGTGGGGTAAAACCTACTGGAGGCCCGAACTCACTGTCGTTGAAAAGGCAAGGGATGAGCTGTGGGTAGGGGTGAAATGCCAATCGAACACGGAGATAGCTGGTTCTCCCCGAAATAGCTTTAGGGCTAGCCTCTATTGATGATTCTTGGCGGTAAAGCACTGAATAGGCTAGGGGCCTTACCAGGTTACCGAACCTTATCAAACTCTGAATGCCAAGAATTTAAATAGGGAGTCAGACTGTGGGGGATAAGCTTCATAGTCAAAAGGGAAACAGCCCAGACCATCAGCTAAGGTCCCTAAGTATACGCTAAGTGGAAAAGGATGTGGAATTGCACAGACAACCAGGATGTTGGCTCAGAAGCAGCCACCATTTAAAGAGTGCGTAATAGCTCACTGGTCGAGTGGTTCTGCGCCGAAAATGTAACGGGGCTCAAGCGTATCACCGAAGCTATGGCTTGTAGTTTTACTACAGGGGTAGGGGAGCGTTCTAAATGCGGCGAAGTTCAACTGGAAGGTTGGGTGGAGCGTTTAGAAGTGAGAATGCCGGTATGAGTATGCGAAAAGATGAGTGAGAATCTCATCCGCCGAAAATCTAAGGTTTCCTGGGGAAGGCTCGTCCGCCCAGGGTCAGTCGGGACCTAAGCCGAGGCCAAAAGGCGTAGGTGATGGACAACTGGCAGATATTCCAGTACCACTCTTAAGCGTTAACAGCAATGGGGTGACACAGAAGGATAGGTTAAGCGTGCCGTTGGTTGAGCACGCCCAAGCCCGTAGGGTGTGAGACAGGTAAATCCGTCTCGCGAGAAGCCTGAAAGGTGATGGGGAGCGAAAATAAGTAGCGAAGTAACCGACTCCAAGCTGTCAAGAAAAGCCTCTAGTGAGCAAGAGAGTGCCCGTACCGCAAACCGACACAGGTAGGTAAGGAGAGAATCCTAAGGCGCGCGAGAAAACCCTCGTTAAGGAACTCGGCAAAATGACCCCGTAACTTCGGGAGAAGGGGTGCTCCATGCAAGTGGAGCCGCAGAGAAGAGGTCCAGGCGACTGTTTAACAAAAACACAGGTTCCTGCTAATCTGAAAAGAGAAGTATAGGAGCTGACGCCTGCCCGGTGCTGGAAGGTTAAGAGGAGAGGTTAGCCGCAAGGCGAAGCTTTGAATTGAAGCCCCAGTAAACGGCGGCCGTAACTATAACGGTCCTAAGGTAGCGAAATTCCTTGTCAGGTAAGTTCTGACCCGCACGAAAGGCGTAACGATCTGGACACTGTCTCAACGAGGGACTCGGCGAAATTGTAATACCCGTGAAGATGCGGGTTACCTGCGACAGGACAGAAAGACCCCATGGAGCTTTACTGTAGCTTGACATTGGATTTTGGTATAAAATGTACAGGATAGGTGGGAGACTAAGAAGCTAGGGCGCCAGCCTTGGTGGAGTCGCCGGTGGGATACCACTCTTTTTGTACTGAAATTCTAACTTAGACCCCTGAATCGGGGTTGAGGACCGTGTCAGGTGGGCAGTTTGACTGGGGCGGTCGCCTCCTAAAGAGTAACGGAGGCGCCCAAAGGTTCCCTCAGCGCGGATGGAAATCGCGCGAAGAGTGTAAAGGCAGAAGGGAGCTTGACTGCGAGACCAACAAGTCGAGCAGGGACGAAAGTCGGGCTTAGTGATCCGGTGGTACCGAGTGGAAGGGCCATCGCTCAACGGATAAAAGCTACCCTGGGGATAACAGGCTTATCTCCCCCAAGAGTCCATATCGACGGGGAGGTTTGGCACCTCGATGTCGGCTCATCGCATCCTGGGGCTGTAGTAGGTCCCAAGGGTTGGGCTGTTCGCCCATTAAAGCGGTACGTGAGCTGGGTTCAGAACGTCGTGAGACAGTTCGGTCCCTATCCGTCGCAGGCGCAGGAAATTTGAGAGGAGCTGTCCCTAGTACGAGAGGACCGGGATGGACGGATCACTGGTGTACCAGTTGTCTCGCCAGAGGCATAGCTGGGTAGCTATATCCGGATCGGATAAGCGCTGAAAGCATCTAAGCGCGAAACCGACCTCAAGATGAGATTTCCCACAGCATAAGCTGGTAAGACCCCTGAATGATGATCAGGTAGATAGGCCCGATGTGGAAGCACGGTGACGTGTGGAGCTGACGGGTACTAATCGGTCGAGGGCTTGACCTAAAACCGGCACTTTGGAAGAATCTATTGACTTAAAAGAAACGAAAATCTGTGCAGTTTTGAGGGAACAGCGAAAGCTGAAAACTCAAAAGATCTGGTGATAATGCCGGAGGGGTTCCACCCGTTCCCATACCGAACACGGAAGTTAAGACCTCCAGGGCTGAGGGTACTTGGACCGCAGGGTCCTGGGAGAGTAAGTCGTCGCCAGGTAAGCAAAAGCAGGGAGACCGTCTGATAAAGATGGTTTCTTTGCTTTTTTACGGCGTAAAAAACTTCCTGTAAGATTCTTTTAGAAAGTGAATTTTTCGAGTCGGTTCCACCCGTTCGATCGGCGCCGGTAAGTCATTCTTTGAAGTATGCGGCTTGGCCGAAAATGATATACTCTATCATTTTCGTATACCGAACACGGAAGTTAAGACCTCCAGGACTGAGACGTAAAGACATAGTATGTCTTTACGGGGCTAGCGCCATAGCTAGTTAGATAGACTGAGAAGGCGCAGCCCTACTTGGACTGCAGACGAAACAATCCAGTGAATTGTTTCGCGGCCAGCGCTACAACTCAAGAGAATACATATTAGCGCGGCCTACCTGGGAGAGTAAGTCGTCGCCAGGTAAGTAAAGCGAAGAACTACGTTTAAACGACGTAGTTCTTTATTTTTAGCAAAATTTTTATTGAATACTAGGTAGAAATACTCGAATTGGCAGGAAACTTAGTAAAAATATAGAAACCTACCTATATACCAGATAATACCTTAGATGGAGATTTTAAAAGTGCTTAGGTATAGCGTATTGAGCTAAATTAAATATAGATAAGACAGTTTCGCAAATACCAGTAAATCAGAGGAATTTGCGAAATACGAGAATCAAATAGTTAAGTAAAATTGGTTGCAAGGAACGTCGCTGTCTTTAGGCCGATTTAGCAGGCAAAACTTTGAAGTTGAACCGTTTTCTTTCTAGTGAAAATTATGTCTATAATGTGAACTTGGTAAATTGCGGGGAAAGGCTAGTGAGACCTCTTTTTTTCATTGCACAATTCCGTAATGACTGGAATGATATTACAGAGTATATTAAATTAAGGTAATTGTTTTGATTGACTAGAAGAAAAAATGTCTGACAATAGGGTACACTCGAAAATAATAATATATTAAGCGACATTCCCACATTTAGTTAAATGAATATTACAATATAAAAAGATTTATGTAGGTGAAATTTTTGAAAAACAAAAAACAGCATTACATACCTCAATCATATCTGGAAAGCTGGTGTGATCCTAATATTCCTGAAGGATATGATAAATATGTTTGGATGTTTGATTATAATGGCCAAAAAGTTAAGAAAAAGAGTCCTAAAAATATTTTCTATGAATCAGATATGTATACTATTTATGACGAAAAAGGAAATAGATTTTTAGATATTGAACGGGGTTTATGTGGTCTCGAAGGAAAATTTGCATCAATCAGAGATAATAAGTTACAAGCAAAGAAAGAGTTATCTACAGAAGAAAAATACTATATTCTGGCATTCGTTGCTGCGATACATAATAGGACGGCCGCAATAAAAGAACATATATCCGAGCAATGGGGTAGGGTTCTAGAATTAGGAAGAATGATGAAAATGGAATATGAAAATGCTTCACCCGAAGGGAAAAAAGCAATGGCATCAATAGGGCGATTAAACGATGATCAATCATATTCATTAGAGCAGATAGAAAAGTTTTATAATGAGCCGATGCAAACTCAATTGATTCCAAGGATTAACGCAGAAATTGACTGTTATACTAAAATGTACATGTCAATACTTAATACTGACGATGAAGTGGGATTTATTACATCCGATAATCCTTGTGTTTGGTTTGATCCTGAAGCATATAAAAGGCCCCCTTTCTATCGTTCAGTTGGATTAGGATATGAGAAAGTTGAGGTTACACTGCCAGTTTCACCAAAGCAACTCATTATAATTTCGCATACGCCTTTACCTTTATATATTTCTGTACAAAGGAAAAGTGTTGACAGTATAAACAGAAAGACCAGATTTTTAGCAAATGAACATTTTATTGTAAATAGGAATTATAAAAACGACTTTTGGTTTAAAGTAATTAAACCTCCCGTTTAAACGTTTTATCTATAAATTGAATTGAATAGTGCAAGTTTCTGATTATCCATATACCCGTTAGGCTAATGACGGGAAGCTGAATGAGTGGTTCATAATGACAAAAGGTAAAATTGAAATGGAGACTATCAAAATGGAACGACATATTGGTTTATGGGAAAAAGAAAATGGTGATAAACCGGCTGTAGCTGAGTTAATTATTGATGGAAATCATATTGAGTTTTATCGACGTGATTACAGCGAAGTATTTCCCTGTGCTTTCGTTGGTAGTGATAATGATCACAGATATAAGGTGTTTACTTCTGGCTCAGGCAATTATGGTAAACATAGAACATTGGAGAACGTAGCAAGCTATAGGGTATTTTATGTTTTACAGCAAAATTGCGAATACAAATCAGGGTTGGAAATTGATGATATTAAAACAGTTTCTTTAGTGATTCCTGAATTAATTGATTGGATTGCTTTAAAAACTATAGATTGGGGAGCAACAGAAGATGGGAAATTAATAGCAGTAGAAACAAAATTGCCAAGTATGGTTTTGAAAGATGGAGATCCTTATGTTGAAATATATTTTGAATCGAAGAGTTCTTTATTTGACCCGAGTGCTGATAGCAGAACTACATTTATAATTAATAATCAACCCAGAATACGTATATCTTATGAGGAACCTGCAAATATCAACCAGGTACACAGTGATATAAGAGCACTGATGCAATTTTTCGCTTTAATGATTGGATATGTGACGGATGCACTTGATATACGGCTTGATATACAGGGACAGGATTTAAAGAGTTGGTTATATATTAATGAAGATTTTTCGTACAATTTAAGAACCCGAGGTATATTAGATAAGCCTAGAACTAAGTTGCAAAAAGTTCAAGAAGATATTCAGTCTTATTTTAAAAACTGGTATATATTTTACAATGATGATAAATTTGAATTAGTCCGTAGAATGTATTTTATGGGAAATACGAAGAAAGAAATTTTTGTTGAAGATATATTGGTTCAATATGTTAGAATACTGGAGGGGTATCATCTAAGAGTTACTGACGAAGAACAGATAGCGAGTGATATAGAAAAAGACATAAAAGAGATGATATTTACCGATGAAGGAAAAGCATTATTTCAACCGATTTTTGACAAAGCTAATTGGAAATATAATTCAAAGCACGCTAATGATGTTGCTTCGTGGATTGCATCTGGATTTTTAGAAAGAATTAGTCTGGCAGAAAGATTAAAAAAGTTAGATGACATGTTTTTTAACGTCATTGCTATGAATGCAGAGAAAATTGAAAGAATTGATAGGATAAGTGGATCGGTAAATGAAAGCAAAGAGCCTGGCACTGTTATTGCCGATTATTATAAAAAGATCGTATCAACTCGAAATTATTATTCCCATTACAAAGCAAATCGGGATAACGTATTAGGATTCAATCAAATATACGATACAATAAATATTCTTAAGTCACTAATTATAATGATATTATATTCTCACATGGGAATGTCAAAAGAAGAAATCAGAAAAATCATTATATGGGATTCAGAACTTCATTTTCAAACTAAGTGTTTACGACAAGAAGGAGAATTACCAGATCAAATTTAATATGTAATTTATCTTTAGGAGTTTTAAGACTTGTAGAAAAAGTTTAAATTTAAGTGCTCATTATCCATATTTGGAAAAATATATTTTGTGAGAAGTTTAATGGGATGGGTTCGGAATATAAAAATCCTTATGTACTGTGTCAGGGCTTGCAATTTTGACTCTTATCGGAAACGATAAGAGTTTTATCCATGACATATTTCCCGTTACTTCGCAATAAGGTAATGAGATAATTAACTTTATTCTAAACTCTCAAAAACTTTGATATTGGAATGGGATAATGATGGATATTAAAGAGGTATTGTCAATAAGAGATGATATTTCAAAATTTTTGGTGCACCTTACAAGAGATACTGATGATGGAATGTCAGCCAAAGAAAATCTGCAATCTATTTTAGAAGATGGCTATGTGTACGCATATAACCATCACTGTTTATTTAGCCCTGCGCTTGATAAGGTGGATGAGAATTTTCAGAAGAAATTTCGAACTGTCTGTTTTACTGAAACACCACTAGATAAAATCTGCCACTTGTTAGAAATTGATGGCCGTCGAATTGAACTAAAACCTTACGGGCTAGTTTTTTTAAAATCAAAGGTTATAGAAAAAGGGGGTAATCCCTGTTTCTACACAAACGGTGACCATAAAGGTTCGATAGAAGAATATCTATGGAAATTATTCCATGTATCTAAGAGTGGAAACTTTACTGATGGTTTCAATCAGTTTGGTAGATTAGTTAATACGTTTAAAGAAAAACATGACTTTTCCTGGGAAAGAGAATGGCGAGTATTTAATAAGTTTGCAATTAAACCAGAAAACGTTTTTGCTATCATTGCGCCTGATACAGAATTGAAAGTTCCAAAACAGTACGGCAGCATCCCAATTATTAATCCGTATTGGGATTATGAAGAAATAGTATATCAGCTTTCTATACAACTTTGGGAAAAGGTTAAAATTGAGTAGAAAGTCCAGATAACGGTAGTAACTTACTTAGGGCCACAATTGCGCAACAATGATAAGGTAATAATCTCTAACGACGAGATACATGTCGTTATGCCAGATAATATTCACGATTCTGGATCATTTTGCAATATCGTTCGGTCAGGAAGGCGTGTTGAGGAAAAAACTAAAAGAAATTTACTTAAAAAGCGATGACAAGCTAAACAAACGTCTAAAATAGTTTGAAAATATGAACTGCTCGCTGACTGTCCACAAATATTAAATGTTTAATTACGAAGATATTCTCCTATTTGATGGAGTAGTTAAAAATCTATTTAAGTATCTTTAGTGATGAATTGAGAATCTCTTTTAACAAGTAACTTAAAAATAAATAGGGTTTCCCACTTGCATTTTCAAATTTTACAAATAAGCGATATTTATTTTATTGGTAAAAATTAATGGAAGGAGAAAATATGGAATTAAGCTTTAGTAATGGACGTTTTGTTTATAATCCTGGTGGTTTGAATTATCAAGAAATATTGGATGACTTTGATAAAGCAAAAACAATTAGAATAATTACATATAATATTTCAGGCAAAGAAAATCAGGATCAGCTTCTTCAAAAATTGCATAAAGCTAGTAAAACGGCAGAAATACAAATAATAACCAATATACCATCACGATTTGAAAGCTATTATTCTTCACTAGCTGGCCAAAGTATGCGTAATCGTGCTAAAGATAATATTGAAGTGTATCTAAAAAAGTTAAAGCCTAACACGTTTGGCACAGATTTTATTCCTTACTTTAATTTTGCAAATCACGCTAAAATTATTGGTACGGAAAATAAAGTCTATATTGGTTCAGCAAACTTTTCAAACGAAAGCAGATATAACATTGAAACAGGCATTATCATTGAAGATAGAGATTTTATATATAAACTCTATAGTGATTTTTTCGAAACGATTAAAAAAAATTCAACCCCGTATTTTGATGATGATTTTAATGTACTTAGACTTTTGGTCATCAGCTTGTTAACCAAATTTCAAATTCATCATCAAAAGATAATAGATAAAATATTTGTGCACAATCCATATACCCAAAAATATGAATTTATTGGCGGAGAAGCTTTGTTTTCAGATGAGGACCTTACTGAATTGGTTTTAGACTTTAATGGATTTCACGGCTTAGATATAAAAGCTGAAAATACTTATTTTGAAGAAGATGATGACTACAACGATGATATATTTGCAGCAATAGAACAAATTGAAGCGATCGATATTTCATGGCTTATTGAAATTTCAAGTACAGATGATTGCTTTTATAATTGGGTGAATTTTGATTATCAAAGTGTATGGAATGAATGCTTGGAAGAATATTCAGCAGAGGCGTACGACGAATACTTAGAACAATATATTGATAAAGCGAAAGACGATGTTGATGATCGTTTGCGAGAAGTCACGCAAGAATTTGAAAACGTTGCAGACACATTTCTTTCTGAAATTCAAAAAATAATTGCAGTCCTAATTAGGATCAATGAAATTATTAACCAATATTCTTCAAAACATATAAATAGAGAAATTGATAACACTTAGGTAAAGCCATTAGAGACTGAAAGATAAAATTAACTCTTAACTTCCTATGATCCATATTAAGACAAAAAAAGTTGGTAAGTTCCCTTACAGTTTAGCTCTTACTCCATAGATGTGGTAATAGTTATAAGAATATTGGCATATTCAAATTGTACGAGCGGCCCAAACATTGACTTGGTAATAACTACGACGACAGTATCAAAGACGCAAAATGTTACGATGTGTATAGTACGTTGAATTTAACCGTCCCAAAGGAGGTAACCACCCTTTGGGACGGTCATAAGTTGGTGTTTATTATGAATTTTATCCTAGATACGAATGCATTTTATCATTACTATGGTCGCAAAAAACTAGGTCTTCAAGTGAATGAAAAGGTTAATTTGATCCGGTTAAATGCCATATTGTCCAGCAACAATTCGATTATTGCCATTTCAACCGTAACGATAATTGAGTTTCTTGTGCATTTCAGAGATAAACCTGCGATAGTGAAAGATGTATTGCGTTTTGTCATATTAAGAAGAATTAACATTATCCCATTCGGTATTAGTGAGTTTGGCATAGAAAACGTAGCCGAACTACTAAGACTATCTGATGCTACATTAAAAATTAGAATTGACTATTATAAAAAAGCTAAAATCAAAACTGAATCAGCATTTGCTGCCACCTTTTTATTATTGCTTCTTAAGGTCTATATTAATTTTTACTTAGAGCGTGAAGAAAAAATAAATGCGGAATTTAGGGCATTACCAGAAAAGGAACGGGACAAAAGAAAGTCAGAAGTATTTGGATTGCTATTATCAAATGACATTGAAAAATCTTTAAAAGATTGCAACTCGGCATTTGCCAAGGTTCTACGCAAAGGATATGCAATTAAGGACGAAGAAAAAAGTTTAAAAGACGCTTTTAATAATGCTTTATATTCGTATTGTGCTGTATTCTCGTTATTTATAGACTTCTTCATACAACATTACAATGTTACTGAATTCACTAGTGAAAAATTCCAGTCGGAATACCAGAAAACGGTAGCAAATAATTCTGATTTTAACATTCTAAAAAAAAATCCGAATCATATAAGCGGACGAATCAAAGAAATCATTAGAGAATTTGAGAAAGAAACGGCAAGTGGTTTTATCCGAAGACACCGGCAAGATATAATTGACAACTGGAAAGGGGATCTTTTTTCTTCCTCTCAAGCTGAATATATTGGCCGTTTATTTGAAAAGTGGTATTTGCGCGGATCGAAATATGATAAAAATGATGTTCTAGATATGATGATACTACAAGCTTTGGACATCAAAGATTGTCTGTTGATAACATTTGATGAAACAATGCAGGACTATGCCTTTGAGATCGGTCATCCAAGTATTGAATATATTAAGCGAGTATATGATCGAAGATGGCCAGTGTAGGCATGAAAGAGAGGGGTATGGAACCTTTACTTTGGTTTGATAAAGCGAAGCGTTCTATGTTTAACCCGGTTGTTTTTTCTCCTTTCGCTTTCTACCAGACTTTGTTCGGTTGGGTGGAACAAATAAAGAGTAAAAGGTTGACTTGTATATGGACTTAAAATTGTAACGCCAATTAAATTAGGGGTCGCTCTATCCGAAAAAAACTGGTAGTTATCCATATACCCATTAGGCTAATAATGTGCAGTTGGCAGGTTTCAAATTTAGCAATAATGCGCAATTCATACTTGTATTTATCCCGATTAAATATAGTATGGTCACTGGATACGAAATAATGACTGCAAAAAAGACTGAAGATACCACAACGGAGGGGCGATAATGGAATTCAATAAACTTCCCATGAACTCAAAAAAGTTGCTTGATGAAATTGTAAAAGCTGAGAATCCTACGCAGTTGTTATGTGAACGCTTTGAAAATTCATCTTCTAAAGAAGATGAAGAGCTACGCAGCCTTATTAAGGAGTTGTGTCAATCAGAATATATCAGGATTCCTATGTGGGCTGATAACAAGCCGTATCATGTTGTTGTTAATAATTCTGCAAGGACATATGATAAGCAGCTTGCGGAATACGAAGAAGAAAAAAGGACGCAGAGAGGAACAGTATATATTGGTACCGTTAATGATAAAAGTGTGAAAATAGGTAACGGAAACAAAATCAGCAACTCTAATATTGCTGGAATTATTGAGAATCATTTAGACAGTGCGTCATCAGATGTGAAAAAATCATTCTATGAAAAACATCCTGTTATTTGTAGTTTTTTGGTTTCTCTCGTGGCAGGAATTGTTCTGCTTTTTACGTTCTGGTCAAATATTGTTGAGTTAATAGAAGGAGTATTTTAATGGCAAGGAGTAAGATTATACAGGACTTAGCAAATAGCAAAGTTGACACAATGACCGCTTTGAAGCGTGCAAAAGTTTTGCTCTCCGAATTAGGAAATAGTGAATTGCTAAATTGGATCAACTATGAAATCACAGGATATCCTAGCGAAGTTATACTTCCTGATTATAGAATTGAACATGGTAATCTCATAGGATCATATTTTAAAGGCTCAATGGCATCACATATGAAGTGGACTAATGTTTCCCTACCATTAGGAAAAATGCCAGACGATTTAAAAAATGTGATTCTGAGTGTGCAGTTTCGTGAAGGTGTAGATGCTTTAAAGCAATTATCTGAAAGCAGTTCAGATGGCAGTGGCCAATTAGGAAAAGTCATTCCCGCAGATTTCTTCCCTGCAATCGCAACATATAATGAAGATCCATACATGATGATTACATCTGCAAAAGTACTGATCGGTCCCCAATGTATTCAGAATGTCTTTTCAGTGATAGAGAATAGATTACTGGATATTTTGATCTTATTGGAAAAAGAATTCGGAAATATGGATGAGTTGGATTTAGACGTGTCAAGTAAGACTCCAGAGGAATTGCAGGGTATTACTAATAAAATAATTGTGATTGTTTACAATGATCACAGTGTAAATATTGGTGATGGCAATAAAATTACGAGATCCGATATTGCATCATCTATAAAAAATAAACTCGATTAAAATTAATCATTGTTAATTCTTAGTTTGATTTTCTGGAAACAATAACAATAAACTCCAGCAGAAACGAACTGCTAGTTATGTTTATAACATGGCAAGGAAAGTTTTATTAGCGACTTCCCATTATCCATATAATGGATAATGTTAACACAAGCAATAAGTTTGCACCTTCCATTTAGCTCGACACTTTGGAGGATACGACGTGAACACCGGAAAATACCTAATTTTGAATAACGGAAAGGACATTACTGCTGACGTAAAATTGTGCCAATATAATTCAGACACAGGTAGATATGACGTCACTTTCAAGAACGGAAAAACATATCCGTACGGCTATCAGTCTATTGAATGGTTAAAAAATCCTGAGATCCTGAATCCAGCCTTAGTACATATCACGCATGATAACCGTGAACTATTCAAGATTCAGGACACACTCGTTTTTCATGCAAAAGTAACAGATTACTGGTATATTCGCTTTTCTGATGGTAGCGAGAGAAGTTATGACTGGCGAGACATTAAAATCGTGGCTTCGTGCCTTGGTGAGAGTGAAGCCCAAAACTGCATGAGCTATCTGCGACAACAGGCGTCAATCAATGAACTCAAGAGCAAAGATGGCGAAATCCTGTTGCAGAGACAGTATGAGAAGTTGGATTTCGTCGGTGATGATACAGCCATGGCAATCTACCTTAACCCGAAGAAGCACAAAGTTCACACTTACCACAAGAGTAATTTCATTTTTCCGTTCGGCGGCAATGCCAGTCAGTTCAAAGCGGTTGAAAATGCGCTGAACAATCAAATCAGCGTAATTCAAGGTCCGCCAGGTACGGGAAAGACACAGACAATTCTGAATATCATCGCTAATTTGTTGGTAGATGGCAAAACAGTTCAGATCGTGTCCAACAACAACTCTGCCACGACCAATGTACTGGAGAAGCTGTCTTCTCTTAAATACAACATGGGTTTTCTTGTAGCACCGCTGGGAAACTCAGATAACAAAAAAGCGTTTGTCCAAGACCAGACAGGCCTCTACCCGGATCTCCCCGGCAGGCGAATGGATACCGACAAGCAATCTGAGTTGCGGGAGAAAATACAAAGTCACGTTAAAGAGTTATCTGACATATTTAGCAAGCAGGAACGTCTTGCGCAGGTACGGCTGGAACTGGACTCAATACTTCTGGAAATCAAGTATTTTCAGCAGTATTGCAGTGAAACCGGTTTCGCTTGTTCAGATATTAAACCCCGACGCTCCCTGAAATCGAAAAGGCTCATGCAACTCTGGCAGGAGTGCAATGAGTTTTCCGAAAAGGAGCGTGCGGTTTCGTTTTGGTATAAAATTAAGAGCATTTTTGTCTATGGCATTTCAGACTGGAATTTCTACAAAAACAATCTGTCTACCATCATCACATTTTTACAGAGCATGTTCTATCAGGCGCGAAAATCAGAATTGAGCGACGAGATCGTTACGCTGGAAAAAAAGTTAGAGGCCATCGACGCCAAAGAAACAATGTGCGAACAGACAGACTTGTCTATGGATTACCTACGGGCAAAACTGTTCGAGTGGTATGGAAACAAGCTAAAGCGCGTGATGTTCACTGAGGAAGACTTGTGGAAAAATTCCGGCGATGTTGTGAAAGAATATCCCATAGTCCTCAGCACTACATTTTCCTCACGCAGCAGTCTAAAGGACGTGATATACGATTATCTTATTATGGATGAGGCTTCACAGGTGGATGTGACCACCGGTGCACTGGCACTGTCTTGTGCCAAAAATGCAGTCATTGTTGGAGATCTCAAGCAGCTACCCAACGTGATAAAGGATGATATGAGAAAGCGCAGTGATGCCGTTTTCAATTCCTACAAGCTGCCCAAAGGATATTCTTTCTCTGAAAACAGCTTTTTGAAATCCGTATGCGGTATTCTTCCGAATGCTCCGCCAACTTTGCTTCGGGAGCACTATCGCTGCCACCCGAAAATCATCGGCTTTTGCAATCAGAAGTTCTATAATAACGAGCTGGTGGTCATGACGGAAGAACACGGTGAGCCAGATACGCTGGAAGTCTTCAAAACGGCAGTTGGCGATCATCAACGCGACCATATTAATCAGCGACAGGTTGATGTGACGATTCAGGAAGTATTTCCCATGCTGAAGGATGTCAATATGGAAAATGTTGGAATTATTGCGCCCTATAAGGATCAGGTGGCCGCTATCGTTCACCAGCTGGACACGGATAAAATTGAAGTTCATACCGTACATAAATTCCAGGGACGCGAGAAAGACACAATTGTGCTGAACACAGTTGACGACGTAGCTACTGATTTTTCCGACGATCCATACCTTTTAAATGTTGCGGTTTCCCGTGCAAAAAAAAGGCTCTTCCTTGTGGTGTCGAGCAACGAGCAGCCAAAAGACAGCAACATCGGAGATCTGATCGCCTATATCGAATACAACAACTTCCAGGTAGTGCAGAGCGAAATCTATTCGGTGTTCGACCTGCTCTATCGGCAATATACAGATGCGCGAATCGCGTTCTTAAAAAAACATCCACATGTATCCGCGTATGACTCTGAAAACCTGATGTACGGTGCAATAGTAGACTTGCTACACAGCCGTCCACAGCTGTCCCTAAACGTTATTTGCCATCAGCCACTCAATATGCTGATTCGTGACCCAAAGCGTCTGAACGACGAAGAGTGCCGGTATGCCATGAACACGGCTACTCATATAGACTTTCTGATTTACAATCGCATTAGTAAAAAGCCTATTCTTGCAATAGAAGTAGATGGGTTCCACTATCACAAGCCCGGTACACCTCAGTATGAGCATGACAGGATGAAGGATCATATTTTGGAGCTCTACCGAATCCCGCTATTACGCTTTGCTACCAATGGAAGCGGTGAAATGGCAAAAATCAGGCAGGCTCTAGATGAATATGAAAAGAGAAGATAGGGTGTATTTTGTTTTTTGCTATAGGTTATAGAAATTACATACAAAAATCATATAGTCATTTAGTTGTGTATTATTTATATATTCTGAGATAAATAGGAATTTTGGAGGACAAGCATTATGAGTGATTGGTTTACCGTTGATCATATTGACATGGATACTCATATAATCAGCGAGTATAAACATTGGGAAGAAACCCATGCATATCTCCTGAACGGGACAAACAACAGCCTGCTTATTGATACCGGGCTTGGTATTATGAATATTTATAACGAAGTAATGAAATTGACAGATAAACCTGTCATAGCCGTTGCTACTCACATACATTGGGATCATATCGGCGGACATAAATATTTCCCTAAATTTTATGTGCATGAAGATGAGTCAAATTGGCTTGAGGGAGAGTTTCCATTGACAATGGAACAAATAAAAGCCTTTGTTGTTGAGAAATGTGAGTTGCCGGAAGGATTCAACGTCGATGATTATGAGTTCTTTCAAGGCACTGCCACAAGAGTATTGAAGGATAATGATATTATAGATATCGGTGGACGCACGATACAAGTGCTGCATACACCGGGACATTCGCCGGGGCATATGTGCTTTTATGAAAAAGACAGGGAATATCTTTTTACCGGAGATTTGGTTTACATAGGAACTTTGTTTGCATATTTCCCGTCAACCGACCCTGAAGCCTATATGTCATCAATAGAGAGAGTTGCAGCTCTTCCGGCGAAGAGAATATTTCCGGCACATCACGATTTGAATATCCAGCCTTCTATCCTCGGAGATATGAAAAAGGCATTTAACCAATTAAAAGCAGATGGCAAATTACACCATGGCAGTGGTACCTTTAAATACAATAATTTTGCTATATGGCTGTAATTGGCTATAAATAAAAGTCATCAGAAAACATTGAACATAGAGCTTTTCGAATCTTTCATTTTCTTCTCAATGATGAATAAAATGACCATAATGTGACTATTAAATAAAGAGTCAAATTTCGCATTAACCATATTACCTTACGTTTTGGTAAAAAGCGTTTTGGGAATTAGGTTAATGTTCCTTTGATCTTAGAGTAAATTTGGATGGTAACCAATTTCACTTACAGAGGATTACCGCAACTTTGCCAACATGCATGTGTTAAGATGCTATGGTAATTTTCGAAACGTTATATGATGTAACGTTTATATATTGTTTTATAAAAAAATGTTTATTATAACCTGGGACTTAGGCTGGTTGATTTGAAAGTGGGGATGAACGAATGGCTACCTATCGTGAGGGTTTAGAGTGCATTGATTGGCCTCAGTTTTTTCATCTCTATAATGTTGTTGGACTGGTTGCAGGATTTGGTAAGAAACAAGAACTTAATAAGATTCAATCTGCTTTCGAACATAGTTACAAAGTTATTACAGCCTGGAATAGTGACATTTTGGTAGGCGCAGCTAGAATGATATCGGATGGAATCTGTTATGGAATGATTTTTGATGTCGGAGTTTTGCCAGAATACCAAAAGTTAGGCATAGGTAAAGGGTTGGTTTTAGAAATACAAAAGGAGAATGAACACTTATGTATTCATTTAACATCAACCTTTGGAAATGAGGATTTTTATAAAAAGTTAGGGTTTAAACCACATAAAACAGCTTTTGCCAAGTATCCATATCAATCTGATTATTTAGTTAGTAATAGATAATAATTTAAACTTCAACAAATAGAAGCGATTCAAAAAAAGGAAGATAGTATGATTGAGCAGATTAAAAAACGTAGAAGTATAAGAAAATATCTTGATAAACCAGTAGAAGATGAGAAAATTATTCAAATACTCGAGAGTGCAAGGCTGGCTCCATCCGGCAGTAATACACAACCATGGCATTTCATTGTTGTAAAATCGGAATTAACAAGACAAAAATTGGCCGAAGTATCGCATAATCAAAAATGGTTGCTCTCCGCACCCATTTTTATTGTATGCATTGCTGATATACGTTCTAGAATTGAAGATAATGTAGAAATATCACTTGATGAAAATAGTCCTGAACTGGAACTCAAGCAGATAATCAGAGATACGTCTATTGCTATTGAGCATATTGTACTTGAGGCTGAAAATATTGGACTAGGTGCTTGCTGGGTCGCATGGTTTACTCAAGACGAAATTAGGCCAATCTTAAATGTGCCTTCCGATAAATATGTAGTAAGTATTATTACACTTGGCTACGCAAACGAAAAACCAAAGGAGCGTCCCAGAAAGAAGCTTGAAGAAATAATTCATAATGAGATATGGTGAAACAGATGAAAGATGAGTAAAAAATCTGCAGATCTATATTCAATTTCTAAGAATATTACATGGTATTGATATTAACATGATTTAGCGAAGTTAATAAAACTTGATTTTATAAAATTTTATTTAGGAGAATATATGAAATGTTTATTTATAACACATTAGAAAATACAAGTATTGAAGAACTGCATAGAACTTTTTTAGAAGCATTTTCGGATTATCAAGTAAAAGTAGATGTTCCTCTTTTAGAACTTAAACAAATGCTTCAACGGAGAGGGTATGTTTCAAAGGCTTCGATCGGGGCTTTTAATAATGATACATTAGTCGGATTTCTATTAAATGGACTCAGAAACTGGAATGGAAAATTTACTGCCTATGATACAGGAACAGCTGTTATAAAAAACTATAGGAATCAAGGGATAACAAGTAATATGTTTTTAAATATCAAACAAATACTTGTAGAAATGGGAATAGAGCAATATTTACTTGAAGTAATTCAATCGAATTCTTCTGCAGTTCAGCTCTATAAAAAGCAAGGATTCGAAATTACAAGAAATTTTGAATGCTTTAGTTTAAATAACAAAAAGTATAATCCGATAAATACATACAAAGTTGAGCATATTAATAGGATTAATGAAAGTAATTGGAGAGAATTAACAAAGTTTTGGGAGTTCAAACCTTCTTGGCAAAATTCTATTGAATCGATTAATGCTGTACCGGATACATTTATATATTCTATTATAAACATCGATGATACCATTGCTGGTTATGGAATTATTGATAAAAAAACAGGAGATATTCCACAAATTGCAGTAGATAAAAATCATAGACGCAAAGGTATTGGAAAAAGCATCTTTATTGATTTAATGAACAATACGGAATCCTTAAATGTTAAGGCTTTAAATGTAGACAGCCAATGTACATCTATGAAGGATTTTTTAAGCAATTTAGGATTTGAATGCAATGTTAGTCAATATGAAATGGCTTTAAAATTATAATTCCAGATTTTAAAGTTCTGTTGTTACAGGAGAACGGTTAAAGCAATTAATTCGCAATAAAAGGTGTTTTCCGTATGTTCTCAGTATCAGTGATCATATTTTACATTAATCCTTCAAAATGTAAATACCGCTGTTAGCAGTCTGCAACCCTTAGATTTCAGGACGGCTTCTTCAATATATGCTTCAGAAATTAACTGAATTAAAGGAGTACATATATGAAAATAAGGGTAATGTCCATTGAGGACTATGATAAAGTATATGAATTGTGGACAAATACAGAGGGTATGGGTTTGCGTAGTCTAGATGACTCGTATGAGGGTATAGATCAATTTTTGAAAAGAAATCCTGCCACTAATTTTATTGCAGAAATAGAAAATGAGATTATAGGTACAATATTATGTGGGCACGATGGAAGAAGGGGATATATTTATCATACAGCAGTCAGGACCAAGTATCGTGGAAAAGGAATCGGGAAGGCTTTAGTTAAAGCTGTACTTGATGCTTTAAGGAGAGAAGAGATCAATAAAGTTGCACTTGTAGCATTTGAGTCGAATGAATCAGGTAATAAATTTTGGGAATCGCTTGGTTTTAATAACCGAAAGGACTTAATTTATAGAAATAAAACTATTAATGAAACATTGCTTAATATCTAAATTTATAATTTCATGGACTTATTTTTGAGACCAAGAAAAAGAAACGCTGGTATGTTCGTCAAACCAGCTATTTCTTTGACATGTAAAAATTGGTACAATTAAAAAGGGTGACAGTAGATGGATACAAGTCAAGACATGCTTAAGTACTACAGGGAGGAGCTTAAATGGGATCCGCCGTTTGCAGAGCTTTTATCGAAGTACTCACCTGAAGCATTAGAAGGCTATTTTACTATGCGAAAATCAGTTCAGGATGGTAAATTGCCGAGAAAGACAGTCGAACTCATTTTTACAATATTAGACTCGTTAGATAATGAACTTAGTGGTGCAAAGGCTCATGCCGTAGCGGCTATTGATGCAGGACTCACTGTAGAAGAATTGGTTGAAGCTTTTAACATTGTAACGATAGTTAAAGGAATCAATGTTCTATGCAAATCAGGAATCGATGCGATTAAGGCGGCAGAAGAAAGATATAATGAAATCCAACCGGCCAAAGGTACGAAGTAATAGACAGAGGTACTAAGTAATAGATACGTTTAAAGAAGCTTGTTGAATAGTGAGAACCGAAATAGGAAATTGTCCCTAAGATGGAGGAGGGAGTGTTTTAGATTTTGAACTCTTATTTTCAATCTGAAAAGCCAGTTCCCCGTTTAAAATTACGAATGTATCTTGGAAAGTTATATTTTACCTTGCGTCGTTACCTTAAATGGATTTGCAATCGATCGATCAAATATGCTTTTCGTTTTAAGGCCGAGGAACTTCCCTATAGAGCAGCATCCCATAAGACACCTTTGTATAGACAGCTTCGTAATGTTGACATGTGGCTGCAAGAGAACAAAGTAACTAATTTGAAAATAGCCTGCGAAAAGTTAAATAAGATTACCTTAAGACCTGGGGAGACGTTTTCCTTTTGGCGTTTGGTCGGGAAACCCACAAAAGCAAAAGGCTTTTTAGAAGGAATGGTTTTAACCAATGGTTCCTTCACAGCAGGCATTGGCGGCGGCCTTTGTCAGCTATCCAACCTTATTTATTGGATGGCCTTACATACCCCTTTAACAGTTACCGAGCGCTGGCGGCACACTCATGATGTTTTTCCTGATTCCAACCGGACTCAACCTTTCGGAAGCGGTGCGACGGTTGTCTATAATTACGTTGACTTACAAATCAAGAATGATACACCGTATGAATATCAGCTCAATGTTTTTGTGGGAGATAAGGATCTAGAAGGTGAATGGAGGTGTGCGCAGCCTTCCCATTTTAAATATGAAATCTATGAAAATAATCATTTAATTAAACAAGAGTGGTGGGGAGGGTATATGCGCCACAATGAAATAAGGCGCAGTGTTTTCGATCAAAACGGAAATAAGGTTTCAGACGATTTTATAACAGAAAATCATGCGATTATGATGTATGAGCCGCTGCTTGGAGATGGAGAAATTTAATATGCAATATCAGGAGCTTATCGATCAAAAAGTCCACGAGCTCTATTGGAAGGAGGATGTAAACTGTATAACAGCTTCTTTGCTTACACTTTCCCAAATATTTAATATTAACTTGTATTTTCAACTTCTTGATGCGGCAACGGGTATTCCTGGAGCAGGGAGATATGGAGCTCAGTGCGGCTTAGTAGGAAGTGCAATAATGCTCATTGGAATTCTGGGCAAAACCAAAGGATTAGACCATGAAGAAATAGTAACGATCTGCAATGAGTTTTCCCGGGGATTCGAAAAACAATTTGGCAGTTTAAACTGCAGAGATCTCAGACCTCAAGGATTTCATCCGAATAATCCACCTCATTTATGTGAAAAGTTAACCAAAGAAGCTGTATTGTTGACATTAAATTATTTGAATATGGGAGATAAGAAATGATAAAAGTAAAACATATTGAGCAACACTTCACGGAATCCGAATTTATCGGAGATGTTGTTATTGGAATTGCTGACGGGCTGACTGTACCCTTTGCACTTGCAGCCGGTTTGTCAGGAACCGTTTCGAATACTTCTTTAGTTGTGATTGCAGGAATATCCGAAATTGCTGCAGGCTCAATTGCTATGGGATTAGGCGGATATTTAGCTGCCAGGACCAATCGTGAACACTATTTAGCTGAAAAAGAACGAGAATATCGAGAAATTCGTGAGCTTTCTCATAGAGAAAAGGAAGAAGTAGCTGTATTTTTACGAGAATGGGGTTTGAAAGAAAAGGATGTTCAATCTGCAGTTGAAGATATAACTTCAGATGATGAGCGCTGGGTTAATTTTATGATGAAATATGAACTCGGCCTTGAAGAGCCCAAACCGGAGAGGGCACGGAACAGCTCCCTAACTATCGGACTTTCCTATATTTTTGGGGGCTTTATTCCATTATCACCTTACATATTTATTGGTAATGCAGATAAGTCACTGATTGTTTCCATCTTAATTACTCTTACCGCACTTTTTGGCTTCGGATGGGTAAAGGGAAAATTTACGGGGACCGGGGCACTAAAAAGTGCATTACAGACAGCACTCGTTGGCGGTTTAGCAGCAGGCTTTGCATTTGCACTTGCTAAATTGATATCTTAATATATTGGATACGAATTTTTAAGATCTCTTAAAAGAAAATAGGGATTTTCATGGTTATAAAACCGTGAGATAGCGCAAAATGTCCTTAGCTTTTTTGGCTGGGGACATTTTTATATTTTATATAAAAATTCCAGGTGACAACACTATAATCCTTATGTATTATTTAGAAAGAGGGAAAAATGTAAAAGTAATCGAAAGATTGTTAAGAGTATGTAGAAAAGTAGTAAAGAGAGAATAAATTGTTCGTTATAATATTGTATTAGATTTAAATGTGTAAAGGATGGGTTTTTGTTGCTGGATTATCAAGATGATTTAGCCTATCGCTCAAGGAAAGCAGGGCAAGCGCCTTTAATTCCTGCTCCTCAAGGAAATGGGTTAGGATTAAAATCAAAATTACTTTTCTTCATTAAAGATGTATTATTCTTTTTAACGGTCATTTCACTTACATTAAAGTCAATTCTTTTTATTGGTCTAGTCAATAATGATGGAACGAATTTTAGTCGCTTAAAAGCGTTTAGCAGCTTTAATGCGGCTCCTCTTTTGAGTGTCTATGTATTCTTTATTTTGATTTTTGCCAGTCTTGCTTACTTATTTAAAGGCAGACGCCATTATTGGGCCTTGCTCTGGATTAATTTCATTATCTCTTGCTTGATGATTGGGGATTTGATGTATTTTCGCGGATTCGGCAGTTTTCTTACCCCCTTTATCTTTAGTCAGTCCTCCAATCTAGATAACTTGTTTTCGTCCATCGTCTCTATGCTTCGCCCTATCGATTCCTTGTTTGTTATCGATTTAATTCTTTTTGCTGCTATTGGGTTTCTTTTTCGGAAGATTTATGTTAAAGCGGAAAGAAGTGTTCTAGTTTCCTTAATGTTAATTGTTGTTTCAGTTTCAGCTATTTATTATCAGCATGTACAGCTTGACCTCAAGGGCAATGATGATACAATGCTTTTCCGTGTGGCTTGGGCCCCCAATCAAACGTTAACCAATTTATCGCCGGTAGGTTATCATCTTTATGACCTCTATAATTATTATGAAGATACAAAGCCTTATGAGTTATCACCGGAAGAAAAGCAGAATATACATTCATGGTTTGCAACAAAACAGGAGAATCTGCCCCCCAATCAATATGCAAGCCTTTATAAAGGCGAAAATCTGTTGGTTATTCAAGTTGAATCTCTTGAGAACTTCGTTATAAACCAAAAGATCAATGGTCAGGAAATTACACCGAATCTAAATCGATTGCTTAATAACAGCTTATATTTCTCGAATTATTATGAACAGGTGTATAACGGGAATAGCTCAGATGCGGATTTGATGACAAATACTTCAGTTTATCCCGTACGCAGTGGGGCTACATTTTTCCGTTTTCCTCAAAATACTTATAATTCCTTGCCCAAATTGATGGAAAAACTAGGGTATAGTACTGTTGCTGTTCATGCGGATAAAGGATCACTATGGAACTGGATGCCGGCATTGCAATCGATTGGTTTTCAGAAGACGATTGATGCAAGTCATTTTATCCAGGATGAACAAATCGGTTTAGGGCTTAGTGATGGAAGCTACCTTAAACAACTTGCCCCGATAATTACCCAAGAAAAAGCCCCCTTCTATAATTTTGTCGTAACTTTAAGCAGTCACAGCCCCTTTGACTTGCCGGAGCAATATCAGACGTTAAAATTAGACGAGACGCTGAATAAGACAAAGCTTGGAGGGTATTTCCAAAGTATTCATTACACGGATGAACAGCTGGGAATATTTTTAAAGACGCTTGAGGAAAAGGGAATCCTTGAGCATACAACCATTGCGATCTATGGCGATCATACGGGCGTTCATAAGTATTATAATGATGAGGTTAAAGCGATTAAGCCGCAAGAAAGTTGGTGGCTCGATGATTCCAAGCGCATTCCTCTAATTATTTATCATAAAGGACAAAAAGGGCAGGAAATTAAGACGATTGGTGGTCAAATCGACCTTTATCCAACCTTGGCTTACCTAATGGGGATACCAGAAGATCAATATGAAAATACAACCTTTGGTCGAAACTTGCTGAATACCCAGAAAAGTTTTGCCGTCTTGGCTAATGGTGAATATATTGGCGCTTCTGTCTCGCAAGAGGAGGAAAACAAAGCGATTGAAGGGATTGACCTCGCGGATTTAATCTTACGCAGCAATTATTTTAAACCTGAAGACAAAGAAAATAAAAATTAATACGGAATAAATTTCTGTGCCTTGCATGTTTATGACACGAGTCTTCCATAATAATAGAATCGAAGTGATATGCGACTGAAGGAGTGTCAACTCATGCTAAAAAATGATGAAGCTTTGGATGAAGCTTTTAAGAATCCACAAGTTCAGAACCTTAAGGATTTGGGGCAAATTAAAATTCCCGAACCTGCTGAGAATATTTTTTGCTTAACCGTAGTTGGGCAAATTGAGGGGCATCAGATATTGCCGCCTCAATCTAAAGCGACGAAGTACGAACACGTAATTCCTCAACTTGTTGCAGTTGAACAAAATCCTAAGATCGAAGGCGTTTTATTGATTTTAAATACAGCTGGAGGAGACGTGGAAGCGGGGCTTGCCATTGCTGAGTTAGTCAGCAGTTTAAGCAAACCCAGTGTATCGCTTGTTCTCGGGGGTGGACATAGTATCGGAATCCCGATTGCTGTGAGCAGCAGCAAAAGTTTTATCTCTCCAACAGGAACGATGACGGTCCATCCCATTCGTTATACAGGTTTAGTGATTAATGGACATCAACAATTTGAATATCTGCAAAAAATGCAGGAGAGAATCAATCGTTTTATCATTGAACATTCAAAAATATCGCAGGAAGGTCTCCGAAAGTTGATGTTTGCGACGGGTGAGTTAGCCCAAGATATAGGAACAATTCTTGTGGGACAGGATGCAGTTGATATAGGATTGATTGATTCTGTCGGCGGCTTAAAAGATGCTTATGCTGAAATCAATCGGCTAATCAAGGAAGAAGAACAAAATTAATTAGAAAACGGGCAAAAATTGCCCGCTTTTTTATTTAAATTAAGATTTATCTTTTCCTATGCAGAATAAAAGCATCTATATTATACTAAAAGATAGGGTAGTCCTGATTCAGGAAATAAATGGCATATATAAAAGGTGAATTTGGCTTATACAGCGAATCTATAAGAGCTTAGCGTTATAGATAAAGATAAATCATAAGGTAAGGGGATTTATTGTGGCGAAGAAAAGAATGCCCCGCGCAGTGAAAAAAAGACCATCACTACAGGAAACTGTACGGCATGAAGTTGTAGGTATTTTTGCATTAGGTTTAGCGGCACTTGGTATTGTTGCACTTTACTCGGGACCGAGCGGATATATTGGCGGAAAATTGAAGGAGGCTCTAACTGTTCTGGCAGGATCAGGGAGAATTTGGATTCTTATTCTATTCGGACTTTGGGGAATTAATTATATGAACCGACGCCATCAAGAAAATGTGTGGAGGAGTACCGGTGTGTTCCTTCTTTGGCTTGTTTTAGAAGGGATTTTGCACTTTCAGCTCCCTGGAGTGGAGGCTTTTTCGAGCAGTGACCTTTGGCAGGCTGGGAAAGCGGGACAAGGCGGAGGAATAGTCGGAGCAGGGATTGCAATCCTTTTAAAATCTTCTGTTGGGATTACTGGAGGATATGTGATCCTGATTATGATGGCTTTAATTAGCGCGTTACTTGTCACAAACCGCTCATTAATTGGAGGGATACGGGAAGTCAAACAAATAGGCAAACAAACGGGCGAATGGGTGAAAGAGCAGGTCGGAGAATTTGTTTATGTTGTTCAAGACCCGGATGTTGTGGAAAAGCAGGAAGCTGTTTCGGAAACGGATTTCTCTGATAAAAAGGCAACGAAAAAAACTCCGAAGAGAAAAGACATTAAAGAGGAACCTCATCTTATGAATAAAGCATTGGAGCCCGAGGTCGCTGAAAGACCGCTTGTCATTAAAACGTTACAGGATAGTATGCCATCACCAGCAGAGGAGGCCGAAGCTAAGAAAACCGATTCGGCGGAAATAACACAATCCAGTTTTGATTTTGCCAATCAAGCGACTACGGATAGTGAGAAGAACAGCAATTCGGGGAGTATCTTACCTCCGGGTAAACTTACGGGAACCCCAATTTCGAGACAAGTTCAAAATGATAGTAATGTCTATCAATTACCGAACCTTGCGCTTTTGAACAAATCATTAAAGGTTAAAAATCCGCGCATTAATAAAGATTTAGCTGATAATGTCAAAATTCTCGAAGATACACTGGGTAATTTTGGAGTAAAAGTTAAGGTTACGCACGTTACTCAAGGACCGGCTATTACGCGTTATGAAGCACAACCGGCGCCAGGGGTTAAAGTCAGCAGGATTACAAATCTTGCGGATGACATTGCTTTAAGTTTAGCAGCCTCCGATGTTCGGATTGAGGCCCCTGTACCTGGGAAATCAGTTGTAGGGATTGAAGTCCCGAACCAAG
Organism: Desulfitobacterium nosdiversum; assembly: GCF_049860565.1. Classification (GTDB taxonomy): domain Bacteria; phylum Bacillota; class Desulfitobacteriia; order Desulfitobacteriales; family Desulfitobacteriaceae; genus Desulfitobacterium_A; species Desulfitobacterium_A nosdiversum. The sequence goes on along the minus strand of NZ_CP172056.1, from coordinate 3,166,647 downwards.
AGATTGCGACCGTTCATTTCCGTGAGGTTCTGGAAACACCAGAATTTCAAAATTCAAATAGTAAACTATCTATGACTTTGGGCAAAGATATTACGGGGACCCCTATTATTGCCGACTTAGCCAAAATGCCGCATCTTTTGATTGCAGGGGCTACAGGTTCGGGAAAATCGGTGTGTGTTAATACGCTGATCAATAGTATTCTATTTAAGGCACGTCCGGATGAAGTTAAATTTTTGCTTGTCGATCCGAAAATGGTTGAATTAACGAATTATAACGGAATCCCTCATTTAATTGCCCCTGTCGTTACGGATCCCAAAAAGGCAGCAGGAGCTCTTAAGTGGATAGTCACTGAGATGGAAACACGGTATGAGTTGTTTGCTGCAACAGGTGTGCGTGACATTGTACGGTATAATTTTTTGAAGAACCAAGAAAAGAAAGATGACTCACCGGCTCTTCCCTATGTCGTTGTCATTATCGATGAACTTTCTGATTTAATGATGGTTGCCCCAGGGGATGTGGAGGATTCGATCTGCCGTTTGGCTCAAATGGCTCGGGCAGCAGGTATTCATCTTATTATTGCTACGCAGAGACCTTCGGTCGATGTTATAACGGGCTTGATTAAGGCAAATATTCCGTCACGAATAGCATTTGCGGTTTCCTCGCAGATCGATTCAAGAACGATTCTTGACATGGCAGGTGCTGAAAAATTATTGGGACGAGGAGATATGCTTTATTATCCTATGGGAGCCAGCAAACCGATACGTGTCCAAGGATGTTTCCTGGCTGACAAAGAAGTTGAAAATGTTGTTCGTTTTCTACAAAATCAAGCGGTGCCGGAATATCAAGAAATTCCGAATATTGAAGTTGGCGGAGGAAAAGTCGAAACAGCAGGAGACGAGCTGTTTCATCAAGCCTCACTCTTATTTATTGAATCTGGTAATGCCTCCGTTTCGCTCCTCCAGCGACGGCTTAGAATTGGCTATACGCGAGCAGCACGACTTATGGATTTGCTTGAGGAAAAAGGAGTTGTTGGCGGGTATGAGGGCTCAAAACCTCGTGAAGTATTGATGACCCGCGGGCAATTTGAACAAAAATTTGGATTAATGGATGATGTTGTCGGAAAATAAGTTGCAGATTTCGCGGGATAGATTTATGATAAAAAGAGAATTACGTTTTTCCAGAAGGGAATTGATATGATCCGAGAGATTACTGTAGAAGAATTGGTAAATTTAGAGAAATCTGTTTTGGTGGATGTCCGTTCAGAGGGAGAATATCAGGAAGCGACCATTCCAGGGGCGCTTAATCTTCCCCTTTTTAATAATGAGGAAAGGGCAAAGGTAGGGACAATTTATACCCAGATATCGCCGGCCTTAGCCCGGGAGGAAGGGCTTAGGATTGTAAGCCCCAAATTACCCGACTTGATTAATAAGGCTAAACAATGGTCAGAACAGGGTTCACTCGTTCTTTTTTGCTGGCGGGGGGGAATGAGAAGCAAATCCTTGGCAACGGTGATTGATCTTATGGGTGTGCCCGTTTATCGATTGCAAGGAGGCTATAAATCCTATCGAAAAAAGGTCGTAGAGTTTTTTGACCAAGAGCTTGCGTTTAAAGTTGTTGTTCTGAGAGGGAATACAGGTGTTGGCAAAACAGAAATTCTAAAGCAATTACGCGAAGATGGTTATCCAGCAATTGATCTGGAAGGATTAGCCAATAATAGGGGCTCTGTCTTTGGTGATGTAGGATTAGGAGCACCGCCTTCCCAAAAAACGTTTGAGTCCTCACTTTATGAAGAGCTAAAAAGAGTTAAAGCGCAAAGACATTCATATATTGTGGTAGAATGTGAAAGTAAACGCATCGGGCGGGTGTCCTTGCCGAACAAATTTCATCAGGCTATGCAAGAAGGAACTCAAGTCCTTGTTTATGATTCGATTAAAAATCGAGTAAATCGTTTACTTAAGGAGTATGCGAATATATCAGAAGCAATTCCTCAGATTAGAGCAGCTCTTCTCCGCTTAGATAAGAACTTGGGACGTAAGAAGCTTGAGGAGTATAAAGGACTGTTAGAGGAAAAACGATTATATGAGTTTACAGAAAATCTTTTAGAGTACTACGACACACTTTATCGATATCCCAATGAATCCAGTGCAGATTATGCTTTTAATATCTGTCAGGCCATCCCGGAACAGGCCACAAGGGAGTTGGAAAACTATCTTGACGAGCGAATGTCTGAACCCAGTGAAGCATCTCTATTTGGAATACGAAATTCAGCAAAATAAGCCTGGATTGCTGGGTGCAGTGACAACACTGTTAGGTATGTTGGAAATAAATATTCTTTCGGTAACGAGTATCGATCAATCTCGTCGTGGATTTTTATTGGAAGTACCTTCGGAGGACAAGCTTAATGCCTTAAAAGATGTTGTTTTTCACATCGATTCTATAAAGGTTACTGCCTTTCGCATTCCCACTTTGTTGGATCGTGTTGCCATTCGTCATGGACGTCGCTTGGATATGGCAGAAATTAATCCGCCAACTTATCGCTTTTTGCGTGAGGAATTCGGCGTATTAGTCGATTTTTTAGGGGATACCTTAGCCCAGGGCGGGAATCAAGTTATTGGCATCCGCGGTATGCCTCAAGTGGGTAAAACTGAAGCGGCGATTGCAGCATGCGTCTATGCAAATAAAAAATGGACTTTAATTTCCTCGACAATTCTTAGACAAACATTACGAACAAAACTTATGTTAGAAGAAGTAAAGGAAAGCATATTTCTCATTGATGGGATAACAAGCACCTCACGTGGAAATGATGAACATTGGGAACTGCTATCCAAAATATTAACACTGTCAACACCCAAAATTATTGAACATCCTGATGTTATGCTTAGAGACGGGCGGTTCCCGATCGAATTTGATTTTATAATTGAGATTCGAAATTATTCTGAAGATGAGATTCGTATCGAAGATGTGACGACAAGCTTTTCTTCTTTTGATGTAAGTTAAATATTTTTAAGGAGGGTTTTTAAAATGGCAGGCGAGGGACAGCTCCTTCGAACAGCACGTGAAGAAAAAGGGTGGAGTTTGCTTCAAGCTGAAGAAGTAACCAAGATTCGTGTGCGCTACCTTGAAGCGATGGAGGCTGAAAACTATAGTATTTTACCGGGTGCGACTTATGTTCGGGGGTTCTTACGCACATATTCGAAAAATCTCGGATTAAATCCCGAGGAAATCGTTGAACTATATAAAGCAAATGAACCTGTATTTCAGCCGAAAATTGAGCCGGTACTAACGATTCCTCGTAAAAGACCAGTCTGGGTTAGACCTATGATTGCTGTTGTAGTCGGATTGTTAGCCATTGGAACTGTGGCAGGTATTGCTGCAATGACCAAGCAGAAAGAAAATACCACTGCCTCAGATTACACTCCTGCACCTTTGCCAAGTGCCCCTAAGGTGGAACAGCCTAAATCTGCGGGAGATGCAAGTAATGCTCAATCTCAAACAAATTCCGATAGCAATCAACAAAGTGTTCCTAATGCAATGGCAGCGACAACAGAGGGGCTGAAAGCACAGCTTGTTTTTACCCAACCTTGCTGGGTTGTCGTTAATGTAGACGGTAAACAAGCTCTTGAAGGAACAAATACCCAGGGAACAACAAAAGAGCTTACGGCTAATGAAAAGATTGAACTTGTCACTGTAGGTAATGCTGGAGGTATCAGTATCACGCTTAATGGGAAAGCTATACCAAGCTTGGGTGCATCCGGGCAAGTTGTGCATAATGTTGTTTTAACGAAAGATACCTTAAATCAACTTTCAACACAAACTCCCCAAACCTCAGTTCAACCTCAATAATTTTATTCATAAAAACAACATGGTTGATAGGAGAGAGAGCTTTGGCTAAGGAATCTTCATTTGATATTGTTTCACAGATTGATATGCAGGAAGTCACTAATGCAGTTCATCAGGCTCAGAAGGAAATCGAACAGCGTTTTGATTTTAAAAATAGTAAATCTTCGATTGAATTGCAGGAAAATAAGCTTATTTTGATTTCGGATGATGACTTTAAACTGCACAATGTAACGGATATTTTAGAAAGTAAATTAGTAAAGCGGCAGGTTTCATTGAAAGCTTTAGATTATGGGAAAATTTCGCCTGCTGCCGGTGATACTGTTCGTCAGGAAGTAAATTTCGTTCAGGGGATATCTCAGGAAAAGGCAAAACAGATAAATAAAATGATTAAGGATAGTAAGATTAAAGTATCCAGTTCGATTCAAGGTGATCAGGTACGGGTTTCGGGAAAGGATAAAGATAACCTTCAGGCGGTTATTGCTCTACTCCGTAAGCAGGATTTAGGTATTGATCTGCAATTTATTAATTATCGTTAGGTTAAGATGTTTTTGCTCTTGCTAATTGAAAAATTTACGATTTATAGATCTCCCACTTTTGGTGGGAGATTTGACTTTGAGGAAATGGAAGTGGTTTTATCAAAACCCCACAATTTTTACCTGTAAATCGAGAAGACATGAAGAAACGGGGTTGGGCGGAACTCGATTTCCTTCTTATAACCGGTGATGCTTATGTTGACCATCCTACATTTGGAATTGCTATTATTTCTAGGGTGTTAGAAAAAGAAGGTTATCGTGTGGGCATAATTGCTCAGCCTGACTGGAAAAATCTTCAGTCCTTTCAAGCCTTGGGACGCCCAAGGCTGGCTTGTATGATTACTGGGGGCAATCTCGATTCGATGGTTGATCATTATACGGCTGCTAAGAAGAAACGATCAAAGGATGTCTATTCTCCGGGAGGAAAAACAGGACTTCGGCCAGACCACTCGGCAATTGTTTATTCAAATCGTGTTCGAGAAGCGTTTCCAGGGCTTCCCATAGTTTTGGGGGGTATTGAAGCCTCCTTGCGTCGATTTGCCCATTATGACTTTTGGAGCAATAAGGTTAAGCATTCTATTCTCGTGGATAGTCAGGCAGATTTAATGGTTTTTGGTATGGGAGAAAAAGCGACGGTTGAAATCGCAAAACAGTTGGAGTCCGGAAAATCTGCTCGTGAAATTTATGGGATTAGGGGAACCATGGTTCATTGGAAAGGAGAACCTCCTGAAAACGTAATCGAGATTCCTTCATTTAAGGATGTTCTTGATGACAAACGAAAATATGCGGAAGCTTTTTGGATTCAATACAACCAGCAAGATCCTTTTCGCGGACAAGCTATGTTCCAAGCACATGGCAGCGAAGGAGTGCTCCAGTATCCTCCGGGACTGCCACTGACTCAACCTGAGATGGATGCGGTTTATGCCTTATCGTATATGGGAACATACCATCCAATGTATGAAGCTGAGGGCGGTGTTCCTGCTATCCGCGAGGTAGAGTTTAGCTTAGTCAGTACGCGGGGATGTTTTGGTTCTTGTTCTTTTTGCGCGTTGACTTTTCATCAGGGTAGAATTGTCCAAAGTCGAAGTGAAGAATCGATCGTTCACGAAGCGGAAGGATTGATCTGGCATCCTGGTTTCAAAGGATATATTCATGATGTTGGAGGACCGACTGCAAATTTTCGGCGCCCAGCCTGTAAAGCCCAGTTGAAAAGAGGAGCTTGCCCGCATCGGCAGTGTCTCTATCCAGCTCCCTGCTCGCAAATCGATGTCGATCACGGTGAATATATTCATTTGTTACGCCGTCTCAGAAGTCTGCCAAAAGTAAAAAAAGTTTTTGTACGATCGGGAATTCGTTTTGATGCTGTCCTTGCGGATAAAAATACGGACTTTTTGCGGGAGCTTTGCGAGCATCATGTGAGTGGTCAGCTTAAAGTTGCTCCCGAGCATGTCAGCGATGTCGTCCTAAAAAGGATGGGAAAACCGGGTAAAAAGGTTTATGAAACATTTACTAAGTCCTTTAAAGAGATCAATGACAAGCTGGGGAAAAAGCAATTCCTTGTTCCATACCTCATGTCTTCTCACCCGGGAAGCAGTCTAAAAGAAGCCATTGAATTAGCAGAATATGTACGGGATATGGGGGTAAATCCAGAACAAGTTCAGGATTTTATTCCTACACCGGGTACTTTGTCAACATGTATGTATTATACCGGCTTAGATCCACGGACGTTGGAAAGCGTCTATGTTCCCCGAAGTATGGAAGAAAAGGCAATGCAGCGTGCCTTGATTCAGTACCGTAATCCGAAAAATTATGATCTTGTTGAAAGGGCATTGAAAAAGGCGCATCGTGAAGACCTTATTGGATATGGTCCGAAGTGTCTGATCCGACCCAGGAATTTCCGAAAGTCAAGCAGAACAGATGGAGAGGCTAAAGTAGATGCAAGACGTTTTTCAAAAGATACTGGCACAAGAAGAATAAATGACCGAAAAGGCAAAACAGGGAAGACCGAGTTGAAAAGTCCAGGGACAAGGTCAAGAAACTCCGACTCAGGAAAGAAAGAAAATAAGAATACAAAGAATAAAACAAAAATGAAAGAATTAAGAGGGGTGGAATCCCTTCAAGCGGAACCGAAAAGAAAGACAAAGCAAAAAAGCACGAACACCTGAAAAAGCGAACGTGCTTTTGAATAGAAAAATCGAATTAGAGTAAAATTAAATAGCAGACCCAAACATATCCACCAAAGTTTCTTCAACTTCATCCATATTCATAACTCCGAGTTCCTTCGTATACGGAGGTTCAAAATCAAGATAATTTTCAAGTGTGAGCGGTTCCTCGGAATAGAATTTAACAAAAGAAAACCAAGTCCCTTTTTCATCGGTATGCAGATACTTGAGTTCGTAAAATTCAGTAGCATCAAGCAAACTATGAAATATAACGGTTTGCCCGTTGTGTACAAAGCTAACCTCAGCATCTTCATATTTCCGTTGAGAAAATTTCCAAATAAATGCTTCAGCAAGAGAGAAGGAATTTTGAGATTCTTCTTCTTGGCCTTCCCAATAAAAATCGATGGAGTTCAACTCCTTTTGTTCCATAATATCCGCTAAATCATCAATACGACTGACGACAGGCGAAGGAAGAGTATATTGGTCACAAAGTTTGTTCCCGCAATGATAACTTGGAACTTTATGAATATGACCGAGACCTTGCGCTAAATCGACAGGAATTGTTCGCAGAATTAAGTAACCGGTATCGCCGCAGCCGCATAAATCTACAGGAGAGAGTTCTTTCATAGTTCAGGCACCTCGCTTTATCCTCATCGGGGATAAGATCAACTATACTTCATATGAATTTAAAAATCCACATCAGTAAGGTTTTCTTTATACCCCTATATTATAGGAAAAAAGTGTTCTTGTGAATCATTCTTATTTATTACTTTTGCAGAATTATGTCTGATAAGTTTTTGACACCTTAGGAAAAGTTGGTTTATACTAGGTAAAGAGTGTATTAGGTTGCAAATATTGAGGTGTAATTTTTGAGTAAAAGTGTCGCTATAGTTACGCTCGGATGTTCGAAAAATCAAGTCGACAGTGAAATTATGTCCGGTCGTATGAGTGAAAAATACTGCTTAGTTAAAGATCCCGAGCAAGCGGATATAATCATCGTAAATACTTGTACTTTTATTGAACGAGCTAAAGAAGAATCAATTAATACTCTTTTGGAGATGGCTCAGTTTAAAGAAGACAGTCAATGTAAAACGTTAGTCGCTGCGGGCTGTTTAGCTCAACGGTATGGTGAGGAGTTGATGGCTGAGATTCCTGAACTTGACGGAATCCTGGGAACAGGTAATGTCGCTGAGATTCTTGAGGTCGTTGAGGAAGCCCAAATTCAGAAGACACGGCATGTATCACTCGATATTCCGCAATTCCTCTATAATGATACAATGTCAAGAAATCGTCTTTCGCCGAAGCATTATGCATATGTTAAGGTAGCGGAAGGGTGCGATAACTATTGTACCTATTGCATAATTCCTCACGTTAGAGGACGTTTTCGCAGCAGACCTGAGGAATCGATTATTCGCGAAGCCCAACACATGGCAGAGGAAGGCGTTAAAGAAATTCTTTTAATTGCTCAGGATACAACGCGTTATGGAATAGACCTTTATGGTGAATATCGATTGCCGTCTTTAATCCGTAAAATTGCTGATATTGAGGGAATAGAATGGATTCGTCTCATGTATTGCTATCCGGATTTGTTTACCGATGAGCTTATTCAAACGATGAAAGATACGCCTAAAGTCTGCCGATATTTGGATATACCGTTGCAGCATGCGGATAATCAGATCCTTAAGGAAATGAATCGGCGGGGAACCCGCGAGGATGCAGAGTTTCTCATCCAAAAGCTGCGCCAGGCAATGCCGGATATCCGTATTCGAACCACGATGATTACGGGTTTCCCAGGTGAATCGGAAACTCAGTTTAAAAATCTTCTTGATTTTGTAAAGTTCGTTGGTTTTGACCGCCTAGGTGCTTTTGCCTACTCTCAAGAAGAATCGACCCCGGCAGCGAAACGCAAGGACCAAGTACCGGAAGATGTCCGCGAAAAACGCTGCGAAGAACTTATGCAGCTGCAGCAAACAATATCCCTTGAACGCCAGCAACGTTGGCGGGGGCAGCTTTTAAAGGTTTTAATTGAAGAAAAATTACCAGACGGAAGATTCCTTGGACGTTCTGAAGGGGACGCACCGGAAATTGACGGTTCTGTCTATGTTAATTCCTCAGCAGAATTAATAATCGGCGAATTTGCTCAAGTTAAAATCCAAGATGTCGACAGCTATGACTTAATGGGAGAGGTTGTTTCGTGAATTTACCCAATCGACTCACTTTAGCCCGAATATTTTTAATACCGATCTTTATGGCCTTTTTGCTTATCCAAGATGCTAAGGGTCATTCGATTATACCCTATCAAAATGTTGTAGCGGCTTTGATCTTCATTTTAGCTGCAACAACAGATGGGTTAGATGGCTATATTGCTCGCAAGCGGGGGCAGGTGACTAACCTTGGCAAGTTTATGGATCCGTTAGCAGATAAACTCTTGGTATCAGCAGCATTGATCTCGTTGGTTGAGCTTGGAGAGGTACCCGCCTGGGTCGCTTGGGTGATTTTAGGACGAGAATTTGCGGTAACGGGTCTTAGAGCAATTGCCGCTGCTGATGGTACAATTATTAGCGCGAGTAAGCTGGGCAAGATTAAAACGGTAACTCAGGTTATTGCAATTTCAGCTATTCTTTTAAATGATTGGCCGTTTTCACTTCTACATATTCCGGTCGGTAAGCCGTTCCTATATATTGCTTTATTCTTTACAATTCTTTCAGGAATGGATTACCTAATTAAGATGAAGAAGATCCTTAAAAAATAAAATGTTTTTTTAAAGTTACATAGAGGTATAAAAAAAGAATTTTCCACATAGGAAAATTCTTTTTTGTTTTATAGATATCTGTTTAGAAGATGATCCTGACATTATTGGATAAAATTATATATCAATATCATATATCATACATGCTATAATGTGATATAGCAATTGATATATTGGATCCGTAAACGGAGGGGACAGACACTAATGATGAAACAAAGGATTGCAAGGGTTAGCCTTATAGGAATGCTCATTTTTGGCCTTTTATTAGGCGGTCAAATTCTGTATAAAAATAATTGGACGAATGGGCAGTTAGTAAAAGATAGCCGTCAGATTAGTGGTGTTTTATCAGCCCAAGTTGTTACTGAAAATGGACAGCAAATTCTGGAGGTTAAAGTTGATCATGTTCAGAATTTAAAAAAGGTAGGAGAGCAGCTCGAAAATATTGCCGGACAACGCCCTATTCGCTTTAATGATCAGAGAACCCCGGAATTGGAAAAAGTTCTGGCTCAGATGGAGTTCCCATTGCAAGAATCTGTTGCCCGCGGTAATTTTACAGAAATGCAGCGGAAACTGCAGGAGCTGGCTGATCAGGCAGGTGTGACCCTGGAGCTGAGCATGGATAATGAAGGAATCTATTTAAACTTAACCAAGGGACAAGCTCAATTGGTAGAAGTCATAGAGCGCCATGCCCAAGGAAAGTTTTTAGAATCATGAGGCAATAGAAGGAGGTTAAGGCATGCTGTTGGATTTAGCCTTGGGAACGGGAGTAGGATTGTTCTTTTTCCTATGGGTGATGGGATATAACGTCCTTCCTCTCGCTCTTTTAGGTGGTCTTGGATTTATGATATGGAAACTCGTTATACAAAGACAGGTTCTCAAAACGACGGGAAAAGGAATACAAATCTCAACTACTTCAATAGATTTTGAGGATATTGGAGGACAAAATGCGGCAAAGAAAGAGCTGCAAGAGGCATTAGATTTCCTTATTTATTCAGATCGTATGAAAGCGCTTGGCATCCGCCCTTTGAAAGGAATTCTTTTATCCGGACCGCCTGGAACCGGGAAAACCCTCTTAGCTAAAGCAGCCGCACACTATACTAACTCTTCATTTCTGGCGATATCCGGAAGTGAATTTGTTGAAATGTATGCCGGAGTAGGGGCAGAACGGGTTCGCAGTATATTTCGGCGTGCAAAAGAGTGCGCACGGAAAGAGAAAAAATCAAGTGCAATTCTATTTATTGATGAAATCGATATTCTAGGAGCCAAACGTGGAAGTAACATTTCACATCATGAGTATGATCAAACCCTTAATCAACTCTTAGTTGAGATGGATGGATTGGGAACCGAAGAAGGAATCCGAATTCTCGTTTTAGCGGCTACCAATCGTGCGGAAGCACTTGATTCCGCTTTGCTGAGGCCGGGGCGATTTGACCGTTCAGTTAAGGTAGACTTGCCGGATAAAGAAGGACGACTTGCGATCTTGACTATTCATACCCGCAACAAACCAATGGCCAAGGATGTAAATTTAGAAAAGATAGCGCAGGAAACCTTTGGTTTTTCAGGTGCACATCTTGAAAGTGTAGCGAATGAAGCTGCAGTTTTTGCCCTTAGAAATAATGTTGAAGAAATAACGATGCTCCATTTGCGAGAAGCTGTTGAGAAAGTGATGTTGGGTGAAAAACTAGATCGTAAGCCAACTGATGAAGAACTTAAAAGAGTTGCCATACATGAAAGTGGTCATGCTTTACTTGCGGAGCATCTTCATCCCCATTCTGTTTCTCAGATTTCAATTCGTTCTCGGGGCAATGCCTTAGGCTATGTTCGTCATTACCCAAAAGATGACCTTTATCTCTATACACAAAGCATGCTTGAAGAGCAGATCATGATTGCGTTGGCTGGGGCTTTAGCGGAGGAAGAGATTTTAGGAGCACGGAGTACAGGTTCCGCTGGGGATTATGAACAGGCCCTGCGGCTGGTCGAAAAAATTTTAGCATCAGGTATGTCTGAACTTGGCGTTATTGATGTCGGCAACCTTAGTGCTGACCAGCGCCAAAAAGTCACACGGAATATCCTTAATGATTTGGAATTGCAAACAAAACGGATCATTCAGGACATAAAGACTGTCTTAATCCAGTTATCAGAGATCTTGCAGGAGGAAGAAACGATTAGCGGCGAGAAACTTCGTTCATATTTAGAAGTTAGAATTGCCTAAATACCACAGACTCCCCAAAAAAAACTATATTAAAAATTTTAAAATACGATAAAAACTCAGCTTTGCTGAGTTTTTTGTTTACCCTTATTATGCAAAAGATACATGTTTGAAGCAGGATAACTTTGCAAACGCTGAGAAATAAATAAGGAAGCATTGGGAAACCTTAGTAGGTGAAGAAAGCAAATGTTAGATTGCGTTTAATAGTGGAGAGTGATAAAATACTATGAAGGCTGAAATTATCGCTACGGGTACAGAAATATTACTCGGACAAACTCTAAATACCAGTGCCCATTATATAACGGGCAAATTATCCGAGCTTGGGATTGAAGTGGATTTCCATACTACGGTAGGAGATAACCAAGATCGAGTTGAAGCGGTATTAAAGCAGGCTTTAAACCGTTCTGATCTCGTTTTGACAACCGGTGGGACGGGTCCTACTGTTGATGATATGACGAAAGAATTGGTCGCCAAGGTCCTAGGCTTGAAGATGCAGCTCGACAAGGACAGCCTTGAGCGTGTCCAACACTTTTTTTCGAGCCGCGGTTCTGCTATGCCTAAAACTGAAGAAAAAGAAGTTTACTTCCCTGAGGGTTCACAAATACTGACGAATGATCATGGAACAGCACCTGGTGCAATACTTCAGTCACAGGGGAAAACAGTGGTCATTCTGCCAGGTCCTCCTTCTGAAATGAAGCCAATGTTCGATCACGATGTATTTCCTTTTTTGGAAAAGTTGGTATTCAGTGGTTCGGGACGGATGTACAGCCGTGTGATAAAGAGTTTCGGCTGGGGAGAATCCAAAATTGAACAAGCCCTCCAGGATTTGATGGGGAATGATCAACTTGGGATGTCGTTGCTCGCTAAGAGTTCGGAGATGCATATCCGACTTGTCGTCAGAAGTGACGATGAGCAGCATGCCTTAGAGGTTTTAGATAAGAATGAGCGGATTATTCGAGAACGTTTGGGAGCAGGAGTATTTGGAAAAGACGATGAAACCATGCTTGGGATTGTCAACTCGATTCTATTATCCAGAGGGCTGACGATTGCGACCGCTGAATCCTGCACAGGAGGGTTATTAGGAGCAAGTCTTTCCCAAGAGCCAGGTAGTTCAGAAACGTATTTGGGCGGGGTCGTGAGTTATTCTAATTCTTTAAAAGAAGGATTTCTAGGAGTTAAATCTCAAACCCTTCAAACGTACGGGGCAGTGAGTCCAGAAACTGCACGCGAAATGGCTGCTGGAGTAAAAGAGCGGTCAGGCGCAGATCTAGCGGTTGGCATTACGGGAATTGCGGGTCCGGGCGGAGGAAGCAATGAAAAGCCGGTGGGCTTAGTTTATATTGGACTGGCTACTCCGGAAGGTGTCCAAGCGAACAAATTTCAGTTTCAAGGCCAGAGGGAGTCTGTTCGGCAATTGTCCGTGATGGCTGCCCTAGATTTAGTTCGTCAGTATTTGTTAAAGGTTGAAAGGAGTACATTATAATTTTATGGTAGAACGTTTACAATCCTTTGGAGAAATTGCGTTAAGCAAGCAAGTCCTTCAGTCGCTTTCGGAAATGGGATTTGAGGAACCCTCACCCATTCAAAAAGAGGCTATTCCTATTGCTATTGAGGGTATGGACTTAATTGGTCAGGCTCAAACGGGAACAGGAAAAACAGCTGCATTTGGAGTTCCGATTGTTGAAAAGGTAAACCCAAAGTTTCAAGCAGTACAGGCCATTATCTTAACCCCAACACGTGAATTAGCAGTTCAAGTAGCAGAGGAAATCGCTAAAATTGGTAAGTATCGTCATATCAAGATCTTACCGATTTACGGCGGTCAATCGATTGACCGCCAGATTCGGGCACTGCGCTACGGAAGCCAAGTTGTCGTCGGAACACCAGGACGAATTCTCGACCACTTAAATCGAGGAACCTTAAAATTGCAGTATGTTAAAATGTTTGTTCTTGATGAAGCCGATGAAATGCTTGATATGGGTTTTGTGGAAGATATTGAAACAATTCTGAAGCAAGTTCCCCAAGAAGAAAGACAGGTTATGCTGTTTTCGGCAACAATGCCTTTAGCGATTCGTAAGTTGGCTCAACACTATATGAGTAATCCTAAGTCTGTAGCTGTAAGCCGAGATGAATTAACTGTCCCTCTTATTGAACAGGTATTTTATGAGACGCGTGAAAAGATTAAGGCCGATGCGCTATGCCGGATTATCGACATGGAGGATATCGGACAAGCTATTATTTTCTGCCGGACAAAACGCGGAGTTGATGAGCTGGTAGCAGCCCTGGAAGCAAGAGGTTATTTTGCCGATGCACTGCACGGGGATTTAAGCCAGCAACAGCGCGATCGTGTTATGAAACGTTTCCGGGATGGAAAAATTGAACTTCTTGTTGCTACTGACGTTGCTGCTCGTGGTTTAGATATTGATAATGTAACTCATGTCATCAATTTTGATATACCACAGGATCCGGAATCTTATGTTCACCGTATTGGCCGGACGGGACGGGCTGGACGTAAGGGTCAGGCTATTACCCTGATTTCTCCGCGCGAATATCGTCAACTCCGCTTAATAGAGCGTTTAATAAAAACGCGTATTGTTCGTCAAGAGCTTCCTTCTCTGGCTGATGTAAGTGAGCGTCAAGCCGAGAATCTGAAAAAGCAGCTTGAAAAGGTACTTCAGAAAAATCTAGGAACTTATCGTTCTATCGTTAGTTCTTTACTCGAAGAATATGATTCGATCGATGTAGCAGCGGCTGCATTAAAGTTCGCAGTCGAGGGTGCAGAAGAACATACTGACGAAGAGGAAGAAATTTCGTTTGGAAATACAGGGGCTGCTCCAGGTATGGTTCGCTTATTTATGAACATTGGAAGGCTTCAGCAAATCAGACCTCAGGATATCGTCCGCTGGATTGCCGATGAGAGCGGGATCCCCGGGAATATTATTGGAATGATTAACATTTACGATAAATTCACCTTTGTTGAAGTACCGGAAGAGTATGCTAATCGGGTACTCAGTTGTATGCATCAGAATTTCATTAAAGGTCGGAAGGTTAATGTCGAGCCGGCTAAAGCTCGCTGAGAATGTAAGAATATAGTTTTCTTTAATATGAACCAGGTCAATGGTTTCCGAAAGGTACATAGACCTGGTTTTAATGCGCTACAAAGACTCACTTTCTCTGCCAATCAAAGCTATTTTATAATAAGGAGGAAAAGAGTTTATGGATGGAGCAGGCCTATTAGGGTCAATTTTAAGTATTACGCTTATGGATTTAGTTTTAAGTGGGGACAATGCAGTCGTAATTGCTTTAGCTACCCTTCGTTTAGGCGAAAATGAACGTAAAAAAGCAATCTTTTGGGGGACTTTCGGTGCTGTTGCGTTAAGAATAAGCTTAACTACGATTGCAGTGCTGCTTTTGACTATTCCGTTTGTACAGGCTGTCGGCGGACTACTCTTAGCATGGATTGCTGTCAAACTTCTCCTTGGAGAAGAGGATAAGGGCGAAGTTAAAGAAGCATCAAGCCTTAGAGAAGCGATTCAGACAATTATTATTGCAGATTTTTTAATGAGTTTAGATAATGTTCTTGCTGTAGCAGGTGCTTCTCAAGGAAATATCTCCCTTTTAATCTTTGGACTCTTAATTAGTATTCCTATCGTTGTTTTTGGGAGCACCCTTTTATCTAATCTCATGAAAAAATGGCCATGGCTTGTTTCACTTGGCGCCGGCTTGCTTGGTTATACTGCAGGGGAAATGCTGTTAAATGACTCATATTTTTATTTTCTTGCACAGATTACAATTCTTGATTATTTAATCCCAGGTCTATTAGGTGTGGGGGTTGTCATTGTAGGAAATTTTTTAAGAATACGGAGATCAAAAGGCATAGAATCCAAAGACTTGGAGGAAAAGAAAAAGGCTGGCTGATTTGCGCGGTTTTTTGTCGTTATGTGTATTATCTTTGGAAAAGAATTGACAAGCAATACGGATAACGTATAATTATATCGAACAAATGTTTTGTTTAAGGGAGGAAATACGATGGCGGGGACAGATAAACTAAAGGCGTTAGATATGGCTTTAAGTCAAATTGAGAAGCAATTTGGAAAAGGTTCCATCATGAAGTTAGGTGAAGCTTCCGCGAAGATGGAAGTTGAAGTTATTCCAACCGGAGCCTTAGCCTTAGATATTGCCTTAGGGGTTGGCGGAATCCCACGGGGAAGGATTATTGAAATTTATGGTCCTGAGTCATCGGGTAAAACGACAGTTGCTCTGCATATTATCGCGGAAGCCCAGAAAATGGGTGGAATGGCCGCTTTTATTGATGCTGAGCATGCTCTTGACCCAGTTTATGCGAAGGCCCTTGGTGTCAATATTGATAATCTGCTCATTTCTCAACCAGATACAGGGGAGCAAGGGTTGGAAATCTGTGAAGCTTTAGTTCGAAGCGGAGCTATTGATATCATTGTTATTGACTCTGTAGCAGCACTTGTCCCACGAGCTGAAATTGAAGGGGAAATGGGAGACTCTCATGTCGGGCTTCATGCTCGTTTAATGTCACAGGCTCTGCGTAAGTTAACAGGGGCGATCAGCAAAAGCCGCACTGCCGTTGTTTTTATTAACCAAATTCGTGAAAAAGTGGGCGTTATGTTTGGAAACCCCGAAACAACGACAGGCGGTCGTGCGTTAAAGTTTTACGCGACAATTCGTATGGAAGTAAGACGTCAAGAAACGTTAAAGCAAGGACAAGAAATAACGGGAAATAGAACCCGGGTCAAGGTCGTCAAGAATAAAGTGGCTCCTCCATTTAAAACAGCTGACTTCGATATTATGTATGGCGAGGGTATTTCACGCGAGGGCAGTATCATTGATGTCGGCACAGAAATGGAGATTATCTCTAAATCGGGTGCATGGTATGCCTATAACGGTGAAAGATTAGGACAGGGCAAGGAAAATGTCAAAGAATACTTAAAGCAGCATCCTGAAATTGCCGCAGAAATTGAACAGCAGATTCGCGCCAATATAAACGGTATTACAGTTCCTTCTGCAGATGATGTGTCTGGGCCAGAAGAGGAAGAATAAGGTAAAGCTCAATGAAAAGTGCGTTAGACACTGCCCTAATCTTTCTAAGTAAACGTGCCCTAACTCACTATGAACTTAAAATGAGACTTGAGAAAAAGGGATATGCTGAGGACGAAATCAGTGAAGCAATGGAAAGGGTAGAAGGCTGGGGTTATATAAACGATCAGGCTTATGCCCTCTTCTTTTCTCAGTCTAAGTTATCGATTTGGTCACGTAAAAGAGTTCAGCAGGAATTACTGAGACGAGGAATTAATTCTTCAATTATTGAGGATGTTTTGGATCAGGTTTTCAAGGCTGAGCAGGAACTTTTTCAATGCCTGAATTTAGCTCAAAAAATGTGGTCTCAAGAAGCACAAAGATGGGAGACAAGCTACCAATTTAAAAAGACTTATGCTAAAATTCCCCGTGAATTATTTCTTAAGCAAAAAATCGGGCAAAAACTGGCTCAGAAAGGGTATCCTTTATACGTTATACATCAGGTTCTTGAGGAAGCGTCAAGATGGGACTAAGTCCCATTCAAGGCATAAAAATCGCTGAAGGGCCTAGTGTTGAAGGATATTCTTGACAATATTTTCAAAAGATATTAAACTTTACGAAGAAGCCTGTTTCCGTAAAATTAACCTTAAGGTTTTCTTATAGATTTCATCGTTGTTAGTATATAATATGGGGGTTTTCAGCTAGCGCGTTTGGGTTTGTAGGAAACAGAAGACGTTTGTCTTTGAATTTAAGGTATTTTTCGAAACTGGTGAGACCCAGTTTTTTTTATTGTAAAATTATAAAGTAAAAAACACAGAGTGAAGGAGGTGAAGTCCACTTGGAGGTTACAAGTATTATCGTTTCTGGAGTGCTGGTCATTATAGCACTGGGTATAGGTGGCTTTATTGGGTGGATCATTCGTAAAAGCACAGCTGAAAAAGTCATCGGTTCTGCAGAAATTGAAGCCAAACGCATTGTCGATAATGCAGAGTCGGCGGCGGAAGCAAAACGTCGTGAGGCGGTTGTTGCAGCTAAAGAGGAAGTAATGCTGATCCGCAACGATGCTGAAAAAGAAGTTCGCGAACGGCGTTCTGAAGTACAGCGATTAGAACGAAGGATTACTCAGAAAGAAGAAACACTGGATCGTAAAATGGAATCTCTCGAACGCAAGGAAGAAACCTTACATCGCAAAGAGGAAGAGGCAGAAAAACTGCGTGAGGAGCTTACAGCGAAGGTTGCTAAGGAAAAGGAAGAATTGGAACGCATTTCTGGTCTTTCTACGGAGGAAGCTAAACAAGTTCTTTTACAAAGCGTTGAAGAAGAAGTTCGCTATGAATCTGCGATTTTGATCAAAGAAATCGAAACTCGAGCCAAAGAAGAAGCCGAAAAGAGAGCAAAGAATATTGTTTCTTTGGCGATTCAACGGTGTGCTGCAGATCATGTTGCTGAAACTACGGTTTCGGTTGTTGCTTTACCGAGCGATGAAATGAAGGGACGAATTATCGGACGTGAAGGCAGAAATATTCGGACGCTGGAGACCTTAACAGGTATTGATCTAATCATTGATGATACGCCCGAGGCTGTTATTCTTTCGGGATTTGACCCTATCCGTAGAGAAGTCGCTCGAGTAGCTTTAGAAAAACTGATAGCAGACGGCCGAATTCATCCTGCTCGGATTGAGGAAATGGTTGAAAAGGCTCAAAAAGAAGTTGAGCAACGAATCCGTGAAGAAGGAGAACAAGCGACATTCGATACAGGAGTTCATGGTCTCCATCCAGAAATTATCAAACTCTTAGGTCGATTGAAATTCAGAACAAGCTATGGCCAAAATGTACTCAAGCATTCTATGGAAGTAGCGCATCTGGCTGGATTGATGGCAGCAGAACTTGGCGTAGATGTTCAATTGGCAAAACGCGCGGGATTGCTGCACGATCTAGGTAAATCTGTAGACCATGATACGGAAGGAACTCATGTTCAAATCGGTGTTGATTTGGCGAGAAAGTACAAAGAGTCTGCAGATGTAATCCATGCTATCGAAGCCCATCATGGTGATGTTGAAGCAAAAACAATTGAAGCAGTTTTGGTGGCCGCAGCAGATGCAGTATCAGCAGCACGTCCAGGAGCTCGCAGGGAAACTCTAGAGTCTTACATCAAGCGTTTACAAAAGCTTGAAGAGATTGCAGATACTTTCGAAGGTGTCGAAAAATCTTTTGCTATCCAAGCTGGTCGAGAAATACGCATTATTGTTAAACCCGATAAAATTGATGATGTTTTAGCTCCGCGAGTTGCTCATGAGATTAGTAAGCGGATTGAAGAAGAACTTGAATATCCCGGTCAAATTAAAGTTGTTGTCATTCGTGAGACGCGTGCCGTTGATTATGCGAAATAAATAAAAATAAGATTTGAAAACACAGCAGGCGATTTTATTCGCCTGCTTTCGTTTATATCCAATTTTTTTTAGCAGGACTTTAAAAGAATACGACGAATAATAACAAATGCTTTAATATAAGTAGTTTAAACTTGCTAAAAAGAGAGGATTGACAACATGAAGAGTGTAAACTTCCAATATAAAGAGGGAGGACAGGTTCCGGATGAAGTGGGTTTGCTCATTTCAATTCTGGTACGCTACCCGGAAGTTTGCTCGGTTCGATATTTGCGAGAACAGCATGCTCTAAAATTCCAGTTTCTTCTTTTTGCCTCTGGTCAGGATGGCCATTTTCCTGATAAGATTCGGGATGCCATAGATGTTTTTCACCAGCTAGAATCAAGACCCATGAAATTATGTAAGACTGAAGGAAAAAAAGAGGAAGATTTTTACCGTCTAACGATTACACGTGACGTAGAGAGCATGAATCAGGCTGAAGTAGGGCTTATTGTGGATTTAGTGAAAGGAAGCTCTACACAGGAATTAGTGTATGATGAGATGGATTTAATGGAGGATGAACTCGAATTTCAAGAAGAAATTATTGAACAAATTCTTGAACAGCTTCAAGAAAGTGAACTCGATAAGAACTTTGTTGCTGTCCGTGAAGACGGACGGGTATTGGTATATAAAGAGAATTTTCGCCAGGTTGAGTTTTAATTTAATTTTTGTCATAATTTATGCGATTCTGGGGGGTTATCCTTTCTTTTTATTGAGAAGAATATTTTTAAGCATAAAGACTGTGAAGGTGATCTTTTGAATATCTTATTTATAGGGGATATCGTTGGAAATCCAGGGAGAGAAGCGATCAGTTTATTTCTAAATGAACTAAAAGATGAATATTCCATTGATATCACCATTGCTAACGCTGAAAATGCAGCTGGAGGTAAGGGATTAACCAAGGAGATTGCTGAAGAACTCTATGCGGCAGGGATAGAATTCATAACGATGGGCAATCATGTTTGGGACCAACGGACGATTATGAAATATATAGACGAAGAGACTCGCCTGATTCGTCCTGCCAATTATCCGATAGGTGCTCCTGGAAAAGGTTATGGAATGATACGCAAGTCAGGGCGAAAAGTAGGAGTTATTAATTTATCCGGGCGTGTTTATCTTCCGCCGCTGGAAGATCCTTTTAGCATGAGTATTCGTTTGGTCAACGAGATTGCAAAAGAAACGCAGATTATTCTTGTCGATATTCACGCTGAAGCTACATCAGAGAAAATTGCGTTGGGGTGGTTCCTCGATGGAAAAGTAACCGCTGTTTTAGGGACTCATACCCACGTGCAAACGGCAGATGCTCGTCTCCTTGAACAAGGTACAGCTTATATTACGGATGTAGGTATGACCGGTCCTCGAGATTCGGTTCTTGGCGTAAAAAAGGAGCTTATTATCAATCGTTTTTTAACCCAGATGCCAGTAAAGTTTGAGATTGCGACGGGTCCAATTCAGATTAATGCGGTTATGATTTCGGTAGACGACCGCTCAGGCAAAGCGCTTCAAATTGTTCCTATACAAAAAACAGCTCAAGGCAAAAAATAAAACTTTATAAAAATTCAGATATAAGAACGATAATATATAAAATGTTTGTTTAATCATGACGATTATTCTCGCATTAAGGCTAGGGATAAGAGTATTTGTACAAAAAAATCTGAAAAATCACAGAAGTGAAAAGAGGATTTTTTTACCTAATCGAGAATAAATAGCAATGTAGTGGAAATTCATGTCAGCGTATTGAACAGGAGGTTGTCGTTCATGGATGTGTTAAAAGTCTCAGCTAAGTCGAGCCCGAATTCGGTAGCAGGAGCTCTGGCCGGAGTACTACGGGAAAGAGGAGGAGCTGAATTGCAGGCAATAGGTGCAGGAGCCTTGAATCAAGCTGTTAAAGCGGTAGCTATTGCAAGAGGATTTGTCGCTCCCAGTGGTGTGGATCTCGTTTGCATTCCTGCTTTTACAGACATTCAAATTGATGGTGAAGAGAGAACGGCAATCAAGTTGATCGTCGAACCTCGCTAAAAAGAAATGGAAAAGCACCTGTTTGCTTCGGCAGGCAGGTGCTTTCTTCTATAAAAAATCAATTGGGAATAGCGAAAGGAGAATGACCGTGTTAAGACCGTGGGTGGCAGACGGACATTGTGATAGTATCGGCAACTATATTCAGGGTAAACGAAGCTTAAAACAAGGCAATGAAGGGGGGCATTGGGACCTTGAACGGGCTCGGGAAGGCGGACTAGCGCTTCAAGTCATGGCTTGCTATATAGAAAGTGAATTTAAGCCTTCATCGGCAACCCTACGTGGTCTAGAATTAATTCATGCTCTACATCAGTTCATCTCAGAAAATCCTGAAAAGGTTATGATAGTTCTTAGTCAAGAGGAGCTCAGACAGCTTCCGCACACGGATAAACTGGGAATTTTACTTAGTGTTGAAGGTGGAGAAATTTTAGGTGAAAGCCTGTTTATGCTGGATATTATTTATCAACTTGGCGTTAGAGCTTTAGGGTTAACTTGGAATCAAAGAAATGCCCTTGCGGATGGAGCAGGTGAACGTACCCATAGCCGTTTAACACGTCTGGGTGAAAGCGTAATTCATCGGATGAATGAATTAGGAATGGTAATCGATGTTTCTCATCTAAATGAGGAGGGATTCTATCATGTCCTGGATTTATCGGATGCTCCGATTATCGCCTCGCATTCCTGTGCTTATGAGTTATGTCAGCATCCCCGAAATTTAAAGAATGATCAGCTAAAAGCTCTCTCAAGAAATCGAGGGCTCATTGGAGTAAATTTCTATCCCCATTTTTTGAGCGCTGATGGGAAAGCAAGTTTAAACGATGTGGTCAGGCACATATCCCATATTGCTGATATTTCAGGTGTTGAGTCCATTGGTTTGGGTTCTGATTTTGATGGTATTGATAAAGCCCCTTATGGGCTGGAGCATGTCGGAAGATATCCCAATTTAGCGGAAGCATTACTCCAAGCGGGTTTTTCTCAAAGTGAAATTGAACAGATTTTCTACAAGAATTTTATGCGTTTATTAATGAATGTGATAAAATAAAAGAAAATCGTTTTGCTTATAAAGGAGTTAGATTATTTGGGGATAAAGCGTTTTCCTGAAGCAGATTTGCATTGCCATACGACAGCATCGGATGGCTTATTGACGCCATATGAACTTATCAAAGCAGCTTCAGAGATCGGGCTGAAAGCGGTTGGAATAACAGATCACGATACGGTAAGCGGCTGGAGTGAATCCATTAAAGCGGGTAAAGAATTTGGAGTCGAAATTCTAAAAGGGATTGAATTAAATACGGAATGGCAGGGGACGGAGGTCCACATTTTAGGTTATGAACCAGATCAGGAATCTAAACAGTTTCAGGATAAGCTTCGAGAATTACGCGAAGCAAGAATGAAACGAATGCTCAAGATTCTCGACCGATTACATAATATGAAAATTGATATTTCTGTTAGTGAAATTAAAGCTATTGCAAAGGGTGAATCAGTGGGGCGTCCACATATAGCGCAAGCGCTGATTCAACACGGTTATGCAAAGTCGATTAAGGATGCCTTTACTCAGTATATTGGAGCAAAAGCTCCAGCCTATGTCCCTCGATTTAAGCTGGCACCTAAAGAAGGAATTAACCTAATTCGTGAAGCAGGCGGCGTAGCAGTTTTAGCGCATCCTGGGCAGCATGACCTGGGAAAGTTTATACAGATTTGGGTTAACGAAGGCCTCCAGGGAGTAGAAGTAAGCCATTCTGATCATACACCTGAAGAGGAACGACAGTACCGGGAAATATCTCGGAAATTTCACTTAATTATGACAGGAGGATCCGATTTTCACGGTGAAGGGCGTAAGATGGGAGTAAAACTTGGAGGCTGGGGAGTTTCCTATGATGTTGTTGAACAGATTCGTGATTTAACAATCTGTCTGAGGAAATAGCGGAATGGCATTGAGTATCAACATACAACTATAAAATGCAGCTTAAAAATAGGTGGAGCAGGAGGATAAAGTTATGAGAGCACAACGACTTCAAGGGTTGGGAGCTTCCGTTTTTTCAAAAATGGATGATCTTAAAAACGAACTTCAGGAGCAAGGAAAAAGTCTTATTAATTTAAGCATTGGAAGTCCGGACCGAGCCCCATCGGCCGAAATTCGGAACGTATTAGGCCAAGCCGCTCTGGATGGGAATCAATATGGATATACCTTAACACGGGGAACTAAAGAATTTAGGGAAAGTTGTGCAAAATGGTATAAGAACCGTTTTGAAGTCAATTTGGATCCTGAACATGAAGTTCTTCCGCTTATGGGATCTCAAGATGGTTTAGCCCATATTTTTTTAGCGCTTATTGATCCGGGCGATTCTGCTTTTATTCCTGATCCTGGATATCCAATCTATACGGCAGGCCTTGTGATAGCAGGCGGAGAGAAAATTCCCTTGCCGCTATCCGCTGAAAATGATTTTTTACCCGATTTGGATGCGATTGATCCTGATGTTGCAGGAACGGCCAAAATGATGGTTTTAAACTATCCAAACAATCCTACGGCAGCGGTAGCGCCATTGGAGTTTTTCGATGAAGTCGTAAAATTTGCAAAGACCTATGATCTCATTGTTTGTCACGATGTAGCCTATTCGGAGTTGGCTTATGATGGTTATCGACCCGTGAGTTTCTTACAGGCTGAGGGGGCCAAGAAGGTTGGCGTTGAGTTTCATTCTCTTTCGAAAACATTTAATTTTGCAGGGGCAAGATTAGGTTTTGTTGTTGGAAATGCCGAGGTTATTGAAGCCTTATGCGAGCTTAAATCTAATATTGACTATGGTATCTTCGCTCCTGTTCTGAAAGCGGGAAGCTATGCCTTAAGTGTTCGTCAGCCTCAGGTTGAAGAGACCCGTCAAACCTATCAAAAACGGAGAGATATTTTAATTGAGGGATTTGCGGAGGCAGGCTGGAAGATACCGGCACCGAAGGGATCCATGTTTCTATGGGCTCCTGTCCCTACTCATCAGGATTCTCTGACGTTTGCTACTGATTTAGCGCGTGAGGCGGGTGTCATTGTTGTACCGGGCGTCGGATTTGGTGATCATGGGGAAGGCTTTGTACGGATTGCCTTAGTTCAAGAGGAAGAGATATTACGAGAAGCGGTAACAAGGGTGCAAGAGTTTTTAAGAACTAAGGATTAAATCGTTTCCCCCTGGCATAAACTATAAAGGAAACTGATGCCGGGGGTGTTGGCTTGGACAGCCATGAAGAAATAAAGAGTTTAAAGGAAGAACTCCGACTGACCAAGTACCGAGTGGGAGAACTTGAGCAGCGAATTGAGCATCTGCGAGTGAGTCGCAGAGTTTTAATGAACCTTCTTGAAAAAGTAGAGCGGGAAAAAGTGACACTTGTCCATAAACTGGAAAAAGAAAATATTCGTTTACAGCGGGATAATACACGATTTGCGAAATGGATTTTTTCAAAAAACCGTGAAATAATGAAACTGCAGGAAAAAATAGAGGAAAATCAAGAGAAGGCCTAAACCTTAATGTGTTTAGACCTTCTTTTTTAGATAATAATCAAAATCTTTTAATGACGATTATCTGCTAAGTAGAGCAAATTTCCAACTTCAGACTTTGGTGTATGGTGAAAGCGAATAAGCTGAACCACTTCTTCCTCAAGACCTGCCTGAGCAGAAAGTTCCGCACCCCATTTTGGATGCTCTTTTGCTAACTCAAGGGGGCGCGATAAAGATTGAATCTGAGATAAGCTTTTTAAGTAATCCCAGATTAACTGAGGAAGATGGGCTGCTAATACAACATAAACGCGCTGCCATAATTTTAAAGGATAGAGAGTCTTACCACAATCATGCAGCAACGCAGCCTGAATTAATTGATTTTTTTGAGATAGAGACAGAGATGCGGGATTAATTTTGAGCAAGTCCTGCGCAACATCAAGACAATGGCGTTGATCTGCCGGAAGTTGGGCGGTAAAAAGAGAAATAGCTCTTTCCGGGAGATAAGCTTGAATAAGAATAAGATCTTTAGAAGTTATTTGAGGAAATAAGCCATAATAAAATTGTTGAATACGGTAAAACATGTGAACCTCCTCTAAAGTCAAATGGTGTCATTTTTATTTGTCCTTACTATAATACCTTAAAAATAAGAAGAGTGAGAAAGTCTTTAATTATTTTTTCTTTAATTATTTAGCAGCAATTGCTTTGAAAAATTATTGCGTAATTATTGTAATTATTGCATTATTCGCGCTGCCTATAAAAAATACTACTATATTGGTCAATATTCTGATATAATATTTAGAAACATTTGAAAGGAGTTCCTTATGCTCTCAGCTAAAATTATTGGCGAAGGTCTCACGTTCGATGGTGTTCTACTCGTACCGGCTAAATCGGATGTTCTTCCCCGAGATATAGATGTTAGTACTTATCTGATCCCCGCAATTAAATTGAATATGCCTCTAATGAGCGCTGGTATGGACACTGTTACGGATTCAAGGATGGCTGTTGCTATGGCACGCGAGGGCGGAATCGGAATTATTCATAAAAATATGTCAATAGAACAACAAGCTTTAGAAGTTGATAAAGTTAAACGTTCTGAACATGGAGTTATCACAGATCCGATTTTTCTTCATCCTGAAGATAAGATTGAAGACGCTTTGGCATTGATGTCACGTTATCGAATTTCAGGTGTTCCGATTACTGTAGAAGGAAAATTAGTTGGGATTTTAACCAATCGGGATTTGCGTTTTGAACGGGATTATCAACGCCCGATTGGTGAAGTCATGACGAAGGAAAATTTAATTACGGCACCGATTGGAACAACCTTAGAACATGCTAAAGAGATTTTAGCACATCATCGGATTGAAAAGTTACCGATTGTAGATGATGAAGGTTACCTTAAAGGATTAATTACGATTAAGGATATTGAAAAGACGCGTCAATATCCAAACTCGGCGAAAGATGACAGAGGTCGTCTGCGTGTAGGTGCTGCAGTTGGTGTTACGGACGATACACTTCAGAGAGCGGAAGCCCTATATAAAGCGGGGGCTGATGTAATTGTCCTTGACACAGCACATGGCCATTCGTCAGGAGTTATTGAGAAGGTTAAAGAATTACGAGATGCTTTTCCTAATCTGCAAATTGTTGCAGGAAACGTTGCCACCGGTGAGGCAACTCGTTCACTTATTGAAGCAGGTGCAAACGCAGTTAAAGTTGGGATTGGACCGGGGTCAATCTGTACAACGCGGGTTGTTGCTGGAATTGGAGTGCCGCAAATTACTGCAATTATGAATTGTTATGCAGAAGCGAGCAAACATGGAATCCCGATTATTGGTGACGGCGGAATTAAGTTCTCTGGGGATATCGTTAAGGCTTTAGCAGCAGGGGCACACACGGTTATGATCGGAAGCCTTTTTGCTGGAACTGAGGAAAGCCCTGGAGATTTGGAGATTTATCAAGGACGGAGTTTTAAGGTTTATCGTGGTATGGGTTCGATTTCAGCTATGAAGGCTGGAAGCGGAGACCGTTATTTCCAAGAAAAAGATAAAAAACTTGTTCCAGAAGGAATCGAAGGCAGAGTTCCGTATAAAGGTTCTTTGGCCGATACGGCCTATCAAATGATCGGTGGTTTACGTGCAGGTATGGGCTACTGTGGAGCTAAAAATCTGGAAGCCTTAAGAAACGAAAGTCAATTTATTCGTATGACCCAGGCAGGCTTACGGGAAAGTCATCCTCACGATGTTACGATTACCAAAGAATCTCCGAATTATAGTCTTTAAATTTCAGGAGGTTATGTTTTGAATCAAGGTACTTCACAAGAGCCGGTGCGATGCCTTAAACCATGGCATTACGGATTACTCATGTTTGCGTTTTATTTGTTTTGGAGTTTGTTTTGGGGCAGCTTTTTTACCGAGATTTCGATCGTAAGTCAAATTATCTTTAATTTTGCGGTATTTTATCCCGCGGGATTTACAGCAGGATATTTTAGGACGCGCAGCCGATTGAGGGATGTTTACATTATTGGGCTGCTCTTTAACTCCTTAACCTATGGATTGGCCATAACCGGAGGCCAGACGGTGCAGCTGCCCATTATGTTAATTGATTTTTTAAGTATGGTTTTATGGATATTTTTAGGTATTCTTGTTGGAAAAAGAACGGCTGCTTAAAATGAAAAATCTCCTTTTCCAGAAGGAAAATTAAGGGTGCTGGAGAATTAACCCAGTATAAACTTATAATGGAAGGGGAGGTTTCCGTATGCTTGAATTATCGCGGCGCGAAAGAAAAAAGCAGGAAACTTATGAACGTCTTTATAAAACTGCTCTTCATCTTTTTCAAACTCAAGGTTATGAAACAACCTCAGTTGAACAGATCACCCAGCTTGCGGATGTTGGCAAAGGAACGTTTTATAATTATTTTGAATCAAAGGAGGCAGTGGCTCTAGAGTTTTCACGACGCCATTATCAAAAATTGATTCAGAAGGGGAGGAGCACTCAAAAAAATTCTATTAAAGAACGCCTTTCTGAGTTATTGGAAGCCTGGGCTGATTTCATGATCCATGAACGAGAAATGGCATGGGTTACGATCAAAAATAGAGAAGATGGGGAACTCGACAAGGGGCTCCATTATGGAATCATTGGTGTATTAACATTTGCTCAACGGGAAGGAGAAATTTCCGATCGCTTCAATCCGGATTTTTTAGCAGAGAGCTTAGAAGGTATGGTATTACAACATTTTATTCGCTGGCATGTTACACAGGAAGGTGAATTTAAAGAAGAAATGCAGCAAATAGTCAGCTTATTCCTTGAAGGGATGGCCGTGCAAAAAATTAATGCCTAGCCGTTAAAGCCGGAAATTAAAATAAAAAAATATTTCGCGATATCCTTCCAGTATGTTATATTTATTGAGAGCAAAAAAAGGGAGGATGTAAAAAGTGACTATATTTGAGGCCCTAATTATGGGGGTTGTTCAGGGGTTAGGAGAGTTTTTGCCTATTTCCAGCTCTGCTCATCTTGTATTGCTGCCTTGGTTGTTTGGGTGGAATGACCCAGGTCTAACTTTTGATGTCGCTCTACATATGGGTACGCTATTGGCAGTTGTACTTTATTTTTTTAAGGATTGGATAAGTATTCTTAAAGGAGCACTTAACCGTAAACCTTCAACTGAAAAACGTTTATTTTGGTATTTAGTTATTGCCACGGTTCCAGGAGCTATTATTGGCTTTGCCTTAGAGGATAAGGCGGCAACTGTCTTTCGTTCACCGCTATTAATAGGAATAATGCTGATTATCATGGGAATAATTCTCTATTTAGCGGATCAGAAAAAACAACTTAGAACAACGGAAACAATGACGATTTCAGATGCCATTCTTATTGGACTTTCACAAGCACTTGCAATTATTCCAGGTGTATCACGATCGGGCAGCACAATGACAGTTGCTCGCTTGCTTTCCTTAACGCGGGAAGATGCCGCACGCTTTTCTTTTTTAATGTCAACGCCGATAATTATGGGAGCGGGTCTTCTCAGTATACGTCACTTACACATTACTGATGTTAATATGGCATTTATTGTTGGGGTGGTTTCCTCATTTATTGTTGGTTTGTTAAGTATTTCGTTCTTATTGAAATATTTAAAAACAAGTAATTTCAAGGTATTTGTTGTTTATCGATTTATTGTCGGATTAGGGGTTATCGTACTAACTTTTTTGGGGAAATAAATTTAGATGAGAGTGTATGGGAACAAACTATACACTCTCATTTTTAGATGAAGCTATAAATAAAGAGGTATGCAAATATAAAAAAAATGAATAATTGTGGTTAAATCAGCAGGATTTTGTTTAATTTACTCGAACTTTTAAGTAGACTAAGAGTTAGGAGGAAGAGTAATGGAGTACGGAGCCCAACTGGAGAAACTCAACAAATGGGTGGGGCAGAGGCTTACGGGTTGTCCAGTACGTGATGGTGTTACTTTTCACAACAACAATGAAAAGATATTTAAGATCTTGCGACGGCGCAGAGGCTGGTATATCGAATTTTCAGTACCGGTACCAGCATGCCAGGGACTTACTGAGCTGACCCTTGAAGAAGCGAAAACTAAAAAATTAGGACGAACACGATGGATTTATCGAGGGACATCGGATGAGAATGTTCAAAAGCTCGTTGCTGCTGCAATTGCAAGTTTACCGCAGCCATATAGGATTGTACCGGCAATGACGCGCGAGGTTCGGGTAGTCTCTGAATACACGTGTCCTTGTCACAAAAAATGGGAAAAAATTATTGAAGATGCTTCGCTTTCAAAAGAAGTCCTTTCCCCTTTAAAGGAAGCCTGGAGATATTTAAAAGCAAAATCCTATGATGAATTCATTCATAAAATAGGAGAAGTACTAAGAATTTCAATGACGCGTATACTCAGTGAAAATGGCATAGAAGCCTCAGGTAATTTATATGAGCAGATTGATCTAGCAATCAATCGAAAAATCCTTCCTCAGTTTCTAAAAGTAGAGGCTGAAGAAATCTCAGAGAATAAGGTCTTTGAGCGTCATTTTGAAAGTCAAGATCGGGCATATCCTGTCGCTCTTATGTTGAGTTCATTTACGAGTAAAGTCATTAAATATGTGAAATAAGAATAAACCTCCAAGTCATTTCATAAGGTGACTGGGGGGTTTTTTTATGAATAAAAGAACACCACGAGGTTATGGATTATGGATGGGGCAGCTTCAGCCAGGCCAGCAAAATGATCTGTGTGATGTCCCAGGTGTATTAGTCGGAAATGTAACCCTGGTTAGAGGCAATGGTCCTCTTGTTCCGGGACAAGGACCGGTTCGTACGGGCGTTACAGCAATTCGACCTCACCCGGGTAATTTATATCGAAATCCATGTTGGGCTGGTATTCATATTTTTAACGGGTTTGGCAAATCGGTTGGGGTTCCTTTTATCCAGGAAACGGGAATTCTTAATTCGCCCATTTTACTTACGAATACTCTGAGTGTCAGTGCAGCTGCTCAAGGTTTATTAACATATTTACTTAACCAAAATCCTGAAATCGGAAACGATGCGCGAACTCCAAATTTAGTGGTTTTTGAGTGTGATGACTCCTATTTGAATGACATACGAGGTCAGCATGTTAAACCGTCGGATGCAATTCTGGCTTTATCTCGGGCGAAAAATAGTCGGGTTCTGCAGGGGAATGTAGGTGCGGGAACAGGGATGTCTGCATTCCAGCTTAAAGGCGGGATCGGAAGTTCGTCGCGGCTTATCCGGAGAAAGGATCAATCCTATGTTTTAGGAATGCTGGCACTGGCAAATTTTGGTTTGCTTCAAGATTTGTTAATTAATGGTGTTCCGGTTGGGCAATTACTATCGTTTGATGCTGAAGGCTATTGCCCCGGATCGTTAATTCTTATTGGTTTAACTAATGCCCCTTTGTCTCGTTGGCAATTACAACGCCTGGCACAAAGGGCTTTTTTAGGTTTAGCGCGTACGGGAGGAATTTCGCGAACGGGAAGCGGCGAGTTTTGTCTTGTGGTTAATACTCTTGGTTTAGGTATTAAAGATCAAATTTCGGATTGGGAGATGGATGACTTTTATCAAGCAGTTGTTGAAGTTTCGGCAGAAAGTATATGGAATTCTCTTTTCCTTGCCCAAACTATGGAAGGCAGAGATGGAAGAGTACGCTATGCTTTGCCTCATGAGGTTGTGCTCAGGTTATTCAATAAAAGATGAACGGATTGACAAGTCGATTTCTCTAATGCTATGCTTTTTATAAAGTTTCTTTAAGTGAGGGAGAAGCATGGTTAAATCTCAGCGTAAGTGGAATCTTGCTTTTTCAGTTTTTATGGTTATGATTTTTATAACTTTAATCCTAAACGTGAATATAAACATTGCCCTAATTTTTGCCTTGGGGACAGGGGTAGGATATACGCTTCAAAAATCACGATTTTGCTTTACAGCTGCTTTTCGTGATCCAATGATCACTGGTATTACAGAATTAACACAAGCGGTTATTTTGCTGATAGGAATCAGTGCTGTAGGTTTTGCAGCGGTTTACCAGATAAGTCAAGGGATTCACCGCCATATCGCCTTAAACATACTTCCTTTCGGATTAGCAACGATCGTTGGCGGAGTCCTTTTTGGTATAGGAATGGTTCTGGCAGGAGGGTGTGTCTCCGGAGTGCTGATGCGTATTGGTGAAGGATTTGCCATGCAAATGATTGCTTTTATAGGTATATTTATAGGAGCTTTTGCAGGAAAATATTCACAAGCGTTTTGGCGTAAAACGTTTGGGGAATGGCCCGGAGTTTTCATTCCTGATTTTTTGGGGTGGGCGCCTACTCTGATTATTGAACTTGTAATCCTTGCACTTTTATGGAAAATGGTTAGATGGTGGCAGCATAAGCGATTGGAGAGCAGGTGACTTAATATGGGAAAGTTTCAATTGGAGATTTGGGGAGAAATGTG
Organism: Desulfitobacterium nosdiversum; assembly: GCF_049860565.1. GTDB lineage: Bacteria > Bacillota > Desulfitobacteriia > Desulfitobacteriales > Desulfitobacteriaceae > Desulfitobacterium_A > Desulfitobacterium_A nosdiversum. The sequence goes on along the minus strand of NZ_CP172056.1, from coordinate 3,135,242 downwards.
CCCAATTCCTTTAATTAAAGCCCAACGTAAGCTCAAAACCATGAAAAGCGGAGATATCCTCGTTATGGAAACAGAGCATAGCTGCACTTCACAGGGAATTGTGGTATGGGCTAAGAATAATAGATATCAGATTGAGGAGACGGAAGTAGCTAATGGAATTTGGCATTTAGAATTAACCAAGACACATGATTAGAAAGAGTGTGATTAAATGAAAACGTTTTGGAAAGCTTTTTTCCATGGTCCCTGGCCATATTGGGTAGGAGCTGTGGTTCTTGCGTTTCTGAATATCACCATTCTCTATATTCGACATATGCCTTGGGGAGTGACAACGAATATTGAACAATGGGCGCAATGGCTTGGAGATCAGTTAGGTATAATGACGGAAAATCATTATACCTTTAAAGAGTTGATGTCATTTAGCGGGACCTATTTAAATTTGGGGGTTGTATTAGGAGCCCTCTGGTCAACTCTAGCCGCTTCTCAAGCTCGGTTTCGTCCTGTACGCCAAAAAAAATTCTTTATTTCCGCTGTGATAGGCGGGATTTTAATGGGATATGGTGCAAGAATCGCCTACGGTTGTAATATAGGTGGACTGCTAAATGGGATAGCTTCAAGTTCATTAACGGGCTGGATATTTGGAGGAGCTATTTTAGTGGGAACTTGGATTGGAACGAAATTATTGCTTCGTTTTTTAGTCTAGTTTTTAGCAAAGGTAACGCTCTTCAGGATCAGACAGAAATCGAATGAAGCGTTTGGCGGCAGTCGAGAGGGATTTATGTACTGGGTAAATAATGTTAAAATCTAAGGGCATATCCATCCCTTGTATTGTTAAGACTTTTAAGCTTCCAAGATAGGCTTCTTTGCGAACAGCCAGGCGGGGAACGATAGCTTCACCAAGTCCTGCTTCTACAGCAGATTTAATGGCATCAATTGTTGTCATTTCTGTAATTACATTAAGGTCATTGATGCTATGACCGCGTTGAGTTAAAGCAGCAGCAAGAATCTTTCGCGTCCCTGAGCCATCTTCACGAAGAATAAGGGGCTTTTTTAGGAACTTTTCTAGGGGAATACTGCCTTCATCCTGAGAATGCTGCGGAACGATCAGAACGAGCTCGTCCGATGTAACGGGTATCGCATTGAGTTCCGGAGACTCGTGATACCCTTCAATAACGGCGATATCAACCTCGTTAGCCATCACTTTGCGTAATACTTCATCAGAATTGGCAATTTCAAGACGAATTGAAACTTCAGGGTATTCTTCTTTAAAGAGATAAATCGAACAGGGAAGAGAAACGTTACCAATCGTTGTGCTTGCTCCAACAATAATCTGATGACTCTTTCTTTGCAGAACACCTTCCAATTGTTGTTCCATTTCATCATACAGATCCAGAATTCTTTCAGCGTAAGAGTAAAAAACTTCGCCTGCTTTCGTTAAGATAACTCCATGGGGTGTTCGTTCAAAGAGTTGTCCTTCGTAATATTCTTCTAAATTTTTAATTTGGGTACTAACCGCAGGCTGACTCATGTGTAATAGTTTAGCGGCCTTTGAAAAGCTTTGGGAGCGAGTAACTGTGCAAAAAATTTTGAGTTGATAATTATCCATAGCCGTCACCTACTTCTTTGAGCAATTCAAGAGTATGCATAAATTGTAAGCTCTTACTTTATATATTACAACATAATTATAATTCGAATAATACTACATAAATATTGTATAAGGACTACGGTTTACTTTTCAACAAAATAAGAGATGGCTAACGGCCATCTCTTATTTTGTTAATTTTAATGATAAGTCTATTTTACAACTTCATAGGATTTATCAGCACTCCAGCCTTTATCAAAGCCTTCTGTACCGAATCCAAAATTCAAGCTCTTTGTTTTGATACCATAGATGTTAAGCAAAGAATCTGCTTGCCCAGCAGTTTGTCCGGTATAACAATAGACAACAACAGTTTTATTTTTGCCATTTTCTTTAATGGAGTCTAGATTTTTTGCAATATCAGGACCATAAGGAATATTTACGGCGCCTTTAATGTGTCCTTTAGCAAAATCTTCTGCTTTACGAATATCAACGATGTAGTATTTGTCAGCTTCTTTAGCTAAAGCATCCTTCATTGCCGGAAGATCAATTTTATACGAGTCTTGAGGTAACTCATAGAAATACTTTTGGGCAGCTTCATCAATCGCTTTGTTTTTACTTTCAACTTTAGCAGCAGTTGGCATCGTTGTAGGTTCGGTAACAGTGGGGTAATTCTGACCGATCCAGCCTCTTGTTGCAAATCCAACGCTAGCGCCACCCATACCTGAGTTTAAGGAAAGGGTTTTAATTCCGGCGACATTTAACAAGGAATCTGTTTGTCCGGCAGTCTGTCCGGTATAACAAGCAACGATAACTGTTTTATCTTTAGCGAGGGCACGTATGCTATCTAGGTTTTTAGCAATTTCGGGACCATAGGGAATGTTGATAGCGCCTTTGATGTGGCCTTGAGCATATGCATCGGCTTTACGAATATCTAATACTAGATATTTATCAGGGCTTGTATCGAGCTCGGTTTTTAAATCCTTTTCTGAAATCTTATAGGAATTTTTAACAGTGGATCCGATGTCATTAAAGTAGGTTTGGATAGCCCCTTTAATGATTTTGGCTGGATCTTCCGCAGCGGCAGTTGCTGCAGGTGCAGGTTGAGTCGCCGCAGGTTGCGCCTGACCGCAACCCGTCACTAGAAGTCCAGCAATCAGGAGGTTGGAGAATAAGAGGGATAAGGTTCTTTTTCGCATCTTAACCATCCTTTCACTTTTAACAATTTAGTCTCACTAAAATATGTATCCCATATATTCTCTGAATATGTGAAAAACCCCTCTAGCACAATCCATAAAGGTTTGTTATATGCGTATAATATTCTCCTATAAACCTTGTGGAGGATAGAACATGCCATTTGAAGAATAAATTATTCGTAACCCAACTGTAAAAATCTGTGTTCTTATTGGATAAGCCATCGAAACGAGAAAGGGATACGTTTTTTACAGTATAAGCTGATATGTCTCTCATGTGACATATCCAGATGACTTAATAAGAGGAGGGCGAGAGTTTTGAAAGCTAGGTTAATGTCTATTGAATCTCTAGGTTTCCCGGTTATTTTTCTTTTGCTTTTCAGTTTTAGCATGCTTTTTCTAACGGGTTGCGGAAATAGCCAACAAACGGCAAGGCAAGACTCACCGAAAGTTAATCTTAGCCAGGAAAATGCAAAAACAGACCCTAATAATGCGGTTGCACCTTCGACGGCCAAAGTTACTCCCGATCAGTTAGAAGCGGCCATAAATACCAATAAGGGATGGCAGCTGATTGATATTCGGGAACCCAGAGAATTTGCATCCGGGCATATTAAGATGGCGATCAATCGACCTCTTGGCAATCTAAAGAACAGCCTGGATCAGATTAGCAAGGAAAAAGAAATTGTACTTATTGATCTTAATGGCGCACGTTCAGAGTCAGCTTATCAGTTCTTGTTAGAGAACGGTTATGACAAAACTAAAGTAAAAATCTTAACGGGTGGTATGCTGCAGTGGAGCGGGATTGTGAGTTCAGCTGGGAGCAACAGCGGAGGAAGCGGCGAAAGTGTTAACAATAACACAGGCAGCAGTGGTAGTAGTACACCGGAATCAAAACCTGTAGTTGAAGAAGTAAAAGGCGGCTGCTAAAAAGTTGCTTAATGAGAATTATATTGGCATAAGATTTTACCAGAATGGAGGGAAACGTATGAAACGTAGAAATTTCATAAAGGGCTTGCTTTATGGAACAGGCGGTACAGTGGCTGTCATGGGTGGGTTTGGAACCTTTAGTAATCTAAACGATCTCAAAGCTGAGGATAAGGGTAAGGGAAGCGAAACAACGGTTTTTTCTTCCTGTGAAATATGCAGAAATCAGTGCCCGATTGCCGTCAAAGTTAAGGATGGGAAAGTGATTAAGATTGAGGGGAATCCCAATGATTCAGCCTTTGGCGGTGTGATCTGCGCTCGAGGAAATGCAGGGCCATCACTGCTTTATGATCCGCAGAGGATAAAAAAACCGATGATCCGCACTGGAGAACGCGGCCAGGGAAAATTTAAAGAAGTCAGCTGGGATGAAGCTTATACGTATATCGCCGATAAATTATATAACATAAAGGATGAATACGGCGGCGAAGCGATTGCTTCAGCAAGTCGTAAAGGACCTCATGACTGGTTTTTTCGTTCAATCGGAAAAGCATTAGGTTCTCCTAATTTCTTTTCACATGAAGCGACTTGCCCTTTAACCCGTTCTGTAGGGCTAGATACAACCTTTGGCGGTGAGGCGTTTGCAGCAGATTATGGCAATGCCAAGTATCTAATTTCTATCGGACGAAACTGGTTTGAGGGAATACAAGTAGCACAGGCAAGAGCGGTCGCCAAGGCTATTAGTAATGGGGCGAAGCTTGTAGTCCTTGATCCACGGTTTAGTGTTACGGCTTCAAAAGGAGAATGGCTCCCGATTAAGGGTGCTTCAGATTTAGCGTTTGTTATGGCCATGGCTAATATTTTGATTACAGAAAATCTCTACGATCAAAACTTTATTTCTCAATATGCAGAAGGATTTGATAAATGGGCGGATGAGGTTAAAGATAAAACGCCTGAATGGGCAGAAAAAGAAACAGGGATTTCTAAGGATAAGATTATTCAAATCACGCGAGAATTTGCCGCAGCTAAACCTAACGCAATCTTAGATTTTGGTTGGCGCACGGCTTATACCCCGAATGATTATCAGCTGCGCCGTGCAATTCTAATTGTTAATATGATGATTGGCAATCTTGAAGTACCTGGTGGATATTATCAGAACAAGAGTGCGGCTTTTCTTAAAAATTTTTCGGATCAAGCTTCATACGCAAAAGGGTTAGGGGCTGTAAAACAACCGAACTTCCCCAAGGCAGCCAAGGGACGAATTGATGGGACGGGGGTTAAAGGTACCCCAGGACAGCTTATTCCTGCTTATGATGGAGCCGTCGGGCAAATTCTCGAAAGTATTTTAACAGAAAAGCCCTACCCTATTAAGGCATGGCTTGTTCATCGCTTCAATCCATATATATCTATTACGGAGAGTGCGAAGGCGCTTGAAGCCTTTAAAAAGCTTGATCTTCTCGTTACTTGTGACCTGTATATGACTGATACCGCTTACTACTCGGATGTTGTACTGCCGGAATGTACCTACCTCGAACGGTATGAGCCTATATTTGATATGTCTGGATTAACGCCTAAATATGTTTTAAGACAACCTGCGGTATCTGTTGTTTATCCAGAAACTAAACCCTACTGGCAGATTTATAAAGAACTTGCTGAAAAGATGGGATTGGGAGAATATTTCGAGTTCAAGGATATGGAAGACTATCTTACACAGCAGCTATCTCCCGCTGGGTTAACCCTAGATCAAATGAAGGAAAAAGGAGTTTGGACTCCCCCAGGAATGAAACCGTTCTACCTACGGGTTAATGACCCTAAAGCATCTTTAGATTTTGTTTTAGCGACTAAAAGTAAGAAAATTCAGATTTTCTCCGAAGAAGTTGAAGAAGCAGTAAAACAAGGTGTGCCTAAGTATGTGCAGTATCCACAGCCGGAAGAGGGGAAATTCCGTTTTGTTCAAGGGAAGGTAGCTGTCCATACGAATGCCGGAACAGCAAATATTCCCGTTCTGAATGAATTAATGCCTGAAAATTCATTATGGATGAATACAGCAGTCGGCACAAAGCTTGGCTTAAAAGATGGAGACAGTATTGTTGTTTCCTCCGGTAAGTACGAACAAAAAGGTAAATTAAAACTGACGGAAGGTGTCAGGCCAGACACTGTTTTCTGCTATCACGGATTTGGCCGGATTTCACCTGAACTTAAAAGAGCCTATGGTAAAGGAATAAATGATAATTACCTAATCCCTAATGAAATAGGTGTGGTCGGGAATACAGTGACATCAACAACATTTGTTGCAGTGCGGAAGGCGTAAGACTTTTTCAAAAATATAAAGTCATTAGAAGTGAAGACTTGAAGAAGAAGGAGAATTCATGGACAGAAGCATTAGCGCAGAACTCTATTTATCTTTTGCAGCAGTCTTTTATCGGCCTAACCCGGAAGTTGCAAATCACTTAGAAGAGCTTATTGATCTTTGGGCTGAAGCAATTCCCGGAATAGACAGATCAATTCAGAAGTTAAACGCTTTTTGCGATCAAATTCCGCCTGGGGAGCAGCGGCTTAACACTTTATGGGAGCATTATATTCCGCTATTTGAGACAGGTGCAGTTGAAGCTCCTCCATATGCTTCAGTTTATTTTGAGAAAGATGGGTTGGTTTTAGGTCAAGAGGCTGTAAAAGTCAAACAAGTTTATACAACATGCGGATTTGGGATGGGAGAAGGAAAGGAAGAACTTCCAGATCATTTAGCAGTAGAATTAGAGTTTTGTGCTTTGCTTGCCCGCGATGGAAAAGAAAAAGCTTTAGAAGATTTTGAGAGAAATTATTTAAATCCTTTTTTAAAGCGTATATTGCCCAGAATAAAAAATACCGGACGTCCGGTGTACGCAGCGGTCGCAGCTATTCTTGGATGCAGACAGCTTAATTTACTGAAAGAGGGTGATTGTGTTGGCTAAAAAATATACAATGATTGTTAATCTTGCAAAATGTATTGGATGTCAGGCTTGTACAGTTGCTTGCAAGTTTCAAAACAATGTACCAGAGGGACAGTTTAGAACCAAGACACCAGCCGAAGGGTTAAAAGGAACTTACCCGAATGTATCGATGTATTTTATCAAAGAAGCCTGTCAAATGTGTCAAAAAGCACCTTGTGTAAGTGTTTGTCCAACAAAGGCTTCTCACTATAACGAAGATGGAGTCGTTTTAATCGATATCAATAAGTGTGTGGGGTGTAAGTACTGTATGACTGCTTGCCCTTATGATGCACGGTTTATTAATAAAGAAACAGGCGCAGCAGATAAGTGTACCTTCTGTTATGAAGCGAGAGTTTCCAAGGGTGAAAAACCAGCATGCGTATCAACGTGTGTCGGCGGCGCTTTAATGTTTGGAGACCTTAATGATTCAACGAGCGATGTTGCACAGTTTATGGCAAAACATAAAGGGGAAGTTCGAAAACCCGAATATGGTACACACCCAAGTGTTTACTACATTTACGAAGGGGTGGTGAAGTAAAATGGACGTTACCTGGGGTGCAAGTGTAAATGAAGTCGCTTGGGGCGGTATGATTGCTATTTATCTATTTTTGGCAGGAATTGCTGGCGGAGCCTTCTTAACGGCCTCCTTGACCGATCTTTTCAGTAAAAATAAGTTTCATTCGATAATTCGCTCAGGAGCATATGTTGCACCGGCAACAATTATTATCGGATTGTTGTTATTAGTTGTTGATCTTGGCCGGCCGTTTACTTTCTGGAAGCTTCTTTTGAATGTAAACTTCGGGTCAGTAATGTCTATAGGAGTTTTTATCATCTCCATTTTCTCAGCTTTGTCTGTTGCTTATGCCTATCTTATATGGTCAAGTGCGAGTGTGAAAAACCGGGCTAAACTTACTTCAGCAAATTCTGAGGCAGCTGCAGCCTCGAGTACGCAAGGAATTCAAGCTCTTCGTAAACCTGTTGCAGCAGTGGGTGTTTTATTCTCTATTGGAACTGCTACTTACACCGGTTTCTTATTATCCGCAATTACAACAAATAACTTTTGGCATACATCATTTCTTGGAATTGAGTCTATCCCCTTCCTGCCTATTCTATTTTTAGTGTCAGCAGTTTCCACCGGCTTAGCGGCAACTTTGATTGGGGCTTTAAATTGCTGTGATGTGACAACATATAAAAAAGTGGATATTGCCCTAATCATCCTTGAAATTGTGTTACTCTCAATCCTTTATCTATCTGTTAAGCCGATTTTCTTTACTGGAAGTATGGCTAGTCTATTCTGGCTTGGCGTAGTGGCGGTTGGTTTGATTATTCCCTTGATTTTATCTGTGTACAGCCTTATTAAGCATCATAATTTTGTGGCTCCGGTTTGTACGATGGTTGTAATTGGTGGACTGTGTTTACGATATTTTGTCGTTTACACTGGACAAATGTTTAAATGATAAGAGCTTATACAAAGATGCCATAAAGTTTATATTATTAAAATTAAACGGGCATAGGCCCGTTTAATTTTAATATCTAATGCATTACGATAAATATGCTAATTAAATATTTTCAAAAGGGGTGACCATGTTGCCAGATGATCGGTTGCTCTATACTCGAAGGCAAGTTTTACATCTAGGAAGAAAAGCTCTCATGATGATAGGAGTTTGCAGCATTTATCCTGTTTCGCTTTTTTTAACCGGTAAAGAAAAGCATCTAGCTGAGGCTCGTATTGAGATCAAGGAAATGCTGCTAAACAATAAGTGGCAGAGGCTGGGGCAAACTCGTTTTTGGCTGCGCCAAGGAGACGATGGTGTAGAAGCCATGTGGGCGAGCTGTACTCATTTGGGATGTGAGGTAAGCTTTGATCTCCAACAGGATCAATGGATTTGTCCCTGCCACGGAAGCCGTTATAACAGGGAGGGTCAGCCTGTACAGGGACCTGCAGTTACCTCTTTGGCTCGAGCAATCGTAAAGGAGAAAGATGGTTATTATACTTTGACTCAGCCGGCAGAATAAGTTGGCCGGGCTAAAGAAGCAGGAGGCAGAATAATGGGAAAGCAGGCAGGCAGCTCTTTTTTAGAGCATATTCGCCCTCGCCGGATAAAGTTAGGAGCCCTTCAGTTAAGAGCGACATTTTGCTTAGGGGGATTTTCCTTCCTAGCATTTATCGTATTAACGATTACTGGAGTTATACTTTTGTTTTATTATCAGCCAGGGGATAAAGCTTTTGCTTCACTAAGCGAAATCGATTCAGCGTTACCTTACGGGGGATTGATCCGTTCCTTACATTTTTGGTCAGGTCAGATGATGGTGATTAGTGTATTTTTACATATGATTCGGGTGGTATGGTCGAAGGCATACCGATCTTTAAGCGAGTTTAATTGGATTACAGGGGTCATACTTTTGGGTTTAACTGTCATCCTTGACTATTCTGGGTACCTGCTTAGAGGAGGGCAAGAGAGTGGAGCAGCATCATCGGTTGGCCAAACTTTGCTGAAAGCGTTACCTGGGGGAAAAGGCTGGGCTGCTATCTTTTTTGGGCAATCTTCTCCGGTAAACGGAAGTACTTTGGATATTTTCGTTTGGCATGTCTTCATTCTCGCTGGAATAGCAGGTTTTTTACAAATGTACCACTTTTGGCGGATTCGAAAAGATGGAGGAGTTCGCCCTTTGTAAAGGAGACGCTTTATGAGTTGGCGATTAATATTGAGAGAAGAAAAAATAAGTGATCCAGAACCTAAAGGAGAAGTTATCAATCCAAATAAGAACGAAAAAGTCGTATTAAGTGAATTGCAAACGAAAGAACTGATAAGCCTATTTATTTGGCTGGGCTTTTTATTTGGGCTGACTATTTTTGTGAAAGTCCCGCTAGACAGCTCACCGGTAGCTGCCCCTGTTAGTATCTCAAAAGCCCCTTGGGTATTCGGTTCAATTCAATGGCTTTTAAAATGGTGGCCGGTTTGGCTCAGCGGGTGGGCTTTTCCTGTTTTATCAGCAATTATATTATTTAGCTTACCTCGATGGGCTCCAAAAGCAGGTGAAATGTGGACATGGATTATCTTCTTCGTTCTAAGTTCGGTTTGGGTAGGATTAACTTTTATGTATTGGTTAATGGGCTAAGGGGGGATTTTTCAGCGTGTCGAACTCAAAACGTTTAGTTATTCTTTTGAGCTTGGCCATTGTGTTTTGTTTTACTATGTTTATGCTGGCTATAAAATCATTTAGCTCATCTTCATGGCAGACTTGGCAAATAAAGTATTATCAAGCCCAGATTGCAATGCGACAAAACAATATGGCTAAGGTTGAGGATGAGGAACAGATTGGAAGAATTAAACTGGAAATAGAAGACTTGCAGCAAAAAAAGCCCAACATTCAAGAAATTCACTTATCAAATGGTCAAATTGAACGTTGTAAAACATGCCATTTAGGGATTGAAGAGATTTCAAAATCTCACCTGAGTGATATAGGCTGCACGATTTGTCACGGCGGTAACGCTCTGTCCTTAGATGAAAAAACAGCTCATGAGGGAATGTATGGCGGAGGGCACCCTGGTCAATTGGATGTTGCCCGGCTGAGCTGCGGAGGCGGAAGTACTGCAGCAGGACAATGTCATAGCGGAAATAGGCATGAGATCGATAATCAAGTTGATTTAATGACAACCTCTTTAATGGCCGGTAAAGGGGGAGAGCTTTCTATGACCAGATATATGTATGGTTTAGATATTCCACCTAAAGTGCTGCTTAAACCAGGAGAGAATGCCGCCAATGTTCAGGCCCCATTTAACCATCGTCCAGAAGAACCGAAATTTCAGCAGAATTGTTTGTCAGCCTGTCATCAGGCAAAAGGCAGGCTTGAGGGGCAGCAAGCACAAGCCAATGGGTGCGAGAGCTGTCACGTGCTTAGTAATAGCACCCATACTTATGAGGGACAGGATATAACAATTTCCCAGCAAAAAAGCGGTTACGGAATATCTCATAAGTTAACGGTTCAAATTCCTTATACACAGTGTAATCAGTGTCATAATCAGGGGGAGTATAAACTTTATACCATGGATTTCACGCCGCGTTCTGATTTGAACCGTGTTAAGGCCTCTCTACCTCCTGATAGAGAGAGTCTAGAGTCACGTTGGCAAAATGTGTATTCTCCGGGATTAGTTTTTACCCAGTGCGAAGTCAACTTAGACTGCATAGACTGTCACACTCGAAAGGAAGCTATGGGCGACGGAGAAATGTATTCCTCCGAATGGAATGCCTTAAAGCTCCAATGTCAAGATTGTCACGGAAGCACAGTAAGCAAGCCACAAGGATGGAAAATCACCGATAAATCGGATATCGCTTGGGCAGAAGCCCGTATTAATTCCAATTTTCCTCCATTGAATATAGGGGATACAATTCTGAAGACCTTAAGAGGGGAAGAATTACCCTATGTTCGTCAGGAAAATGGCCAATGGTATAGTTACCGAAAAACGAATGGAGAGAAGTTTCTGATACCGCAGGTTATAGGAAGCGATTGTCAGCAGGATCCCAATAAACAATCCGCTGATAATTGTCATCAATGCCATGATGTGTCGAAAAATAAACCTACTTCAGGTGGATACAGAAGTCGAAACTGATCTCTTAACTAGCAGCTGTAAACCGGTAGGAGTAAATAATTAAGCGAGGGGGTTAACAAAATCCCTTCGCTTTTTCTCTAAGCTTGTGTCATTTTGTACGTTATTGATGCGTAAATATGTAATATGACAAAGGGCTAAGGGAGGATCATTGTGGATACATGGCAAGCAGTTTGGAAGGCACATCCTGATATTTTTATTGCTGATCAATGGCTGGAGTGCCCCAGTGATAAGAAAAAAGATTATCATTTACCGGCCCAGTACGATTACTTTTCAGGGGGAGAAATTTCATTACGCGTAGGAATTATCGCAAGTTCAAAGATTCCAAAAGAGGAAGATTTTCTGCTTGCAGGGATGCTTTGGGGACGCCGTATGAGCAATGGAGCCAAAACGGTGATTTATTTTGTCGCTCCAGATTTTTCACCTTTTTTTCTGCAAGCTCTAAATAAAGTTGGCGGTATATTTAATGCTCGCGCAGTATATTGGCGTGAGAAATTAAATCCCAGTCTCTACCTCATTCCCGAAACTTCGAGCCTGAAGAAAAGCCGGCAATCTTTAGGTGAAGAACGGTTAAATTGGGATAAGTGGCGTCAGGAATTAAATCCAGTAGTTCAGCTCCAGTTCGACGCTGTTAAAACGTATTTTGACCAACTGCATGTACGGCGGGTCAGAGCAGATATCAAGCATCCCAATATTACCTTTCTTTGGGGGAACTTAGAAATTGCCGAGATTCGCCGCAAAGGAAAGCGATTCGAGCTTGCGACTAAAACGAAATGGCTGAAAGATGCCGAATTAGCCCGACAATGGCAAAAGTCGGGCTGGGTTGATGCGTCAGGGGTTATAAACCCTGAATTTTGTCTGGCGATAACGGCTATACTTGATCACCTGGAGGAGAAGGAAAAAAGGGTTGAACTAAAGCCAAAGGATACACTATCCCTTTATTTGCATCAAGGGGAAGGAATTATCAGAACACTCTGGGGAAATGCTTGGGTATGGCCTTGGGTTTCGAAGGAACGAAGCGAGAATTGGATTCATGAACTAAGTCAATGGTTCTATTTTCAGGGAGGCGGACATCTTAGCATTGTTTGTCCCGTCCTTGAAAAACCATTAGCTTTAGCGAGCCAATCCTTACTTTTAAGTTGTGTACTTAAAAATAGTTCTCTCTTGGATTCACCAAAAATAAAATCGGCAAATATTACATGGGATGGCCGAATTATTTGGCTTACAGTAATGAGTATGGAGGAAGATTTACGGTTATTTCAATCCTGGCTAAAAAATCCTGAGCCCTTTCAAATTTGGACGTTGCCAGAAAATTGGCAGGCTCAAGGGATTGAGCAAATATCCTGCCGAAGCATCACCCCATCTGTGTTTAAGCACTTTGATGAATATTAGAAACAAGTGCTGGAAAATGAAGAGGGATTGTTGTTCCTCCCATTTGAGGGGAATCCAGAATTGATAGTTCACCGTGGTGAGCAAGAATGATTCTTTGCGCAATGGTTAAGCCTAAACCGCATCCATCTTTCTTTGTTGTAAAAAAAGGATCAAAGACTTTACTTTTTAGATTTGATGGGATTCCGTTACCCTGATCTTGAATGCGAAGTTCTAAACCATTTTCAATCCCTGTTAAGTTTATTTTTATTTCCCCATGCAGGGGTGAATTTTCAACTGAATTTTGAATGATTGAAAGGAGTGCTTGTAAAAGCTGTTCCTCATCACCGAGTATAGGGGAAATGGGGTGAATTACAGATAATTGGATTATTACCTCGCGCATTGACAGCGTAGGCTTCAAGATTTGAATCACTTTTTGAATTAAAGATTCTGCTTCTATGATTTTAAATTGTGGTGCTGTAGGGTTGGTTAAGAGTAAAAAGTTGCGTATAAGTTTATCTGTAGTTTGAATTTCATCAAGGATAAGTTGATGATAGGGGCGAAACCTTTCTGGAAATTGCTCAGGCCCAATCAGCTGCATGAATCCTTTAACTGTTGTTAAAGGATTTCTTAGTTCATGGGCCAAGCCTGAGGCGACCTGGCGGATAACAGAGTATTTAGCTGCTTGAACATAAGCATCATCACGTTTTTTTTCTTGTGTAATATCAAAAAGAGTAATTATTCGTCCCGTTTTTTGCCCATGGTCTAGGAGCGGCCGAATTATATATCGTAAATATATGAATTCATTCTTTTGAGAATTGTTCTGTTGACCAATACATACATTAGGTAATTCACCCGTATAGCGTCCCCAAAGGTCGAGTTCTGACTTAGGCAGAGCCAATATGGTAAACACTGACTTGCCAAGGAAAGCGGATTCTTTTATATTTAGCAGTCTTTCAGCAATTGGACTGATATACATAATTTTATGGTTGCGATCTAGTACAAGAACGGAATCTTGAGAATGATCGACTGTTTGCATAAGCAGTAAGTCGTGTTCAAGCATAATCCGTAATGTTCGTGCGTGCCCTTGATATAAACATTTTTCTTGATAAAGTGTTGTAAAAAGTAGATAAGTAAAAAGCAGAAGTAGAATACTGGGGAATAAAGGAAATACTTCGATGAAATGACCACGAATAATAAAGACTAAACATAAAAATATAACTATTAGTTGAAATCTTAGGCTTTTTAAGATATGCCCCATTCCAGACCGCATGTATTATGACCCCTTCCAATACCTCCAAGACATTGTATATCTTAACATAATAAGCTAAAAAAATTTGTAAAAAAATAGCGATCAATAAAACTTGATAAGGAATTAAAAATACTGTGAAATTAGAGAGTAAGCTATTTATATAAAAAAAATAAATCCCAAAATAATGACAAATTTTTCATAAAACAAAAACCCAAGATAGTCTAAATGGATTTACTAATGTATAATTATACACAAATAGAGGAGTGATGAATTGTGGGAATTAGGAAGGCTAAACTTACAGATGTCGAACATCTCCAGCGGCTGATCAATGGATTTGCTGAAGAGGGTTTAATGCTTGCTCGATCAAGGCATATGCTTTGTGAACATATTCGGGAATTTATGGTTTATGAGCGAGAAGGGGAGATCCTTGGCGTTGGTGCACTCCATATTCTTTGGGATGATTTGGCAGAAATACGGGCATTAGCGATTGATAAAGAGTACCAGAGTCAAGGCTTAGGAAGAATGCTTGTAAATACCTTGCTTGAAGAGGCCAACGAGTTAGGGGTTCCTAATATTTTTACCTTAACATACCAAGCGGGATTCTTTACACGGTGTGGTTTTAAACTCGTGAATAAAGAGGATTTGCCGCAAAAGGTTTGGCAGGAATGTATTTATTGTGTTAAATTTCCGAATTGCGATGAAAATGCCATGATACTTAATCTAGATCAGTAGATCGGCTTTACTATTTAACTTTTAGTCATCAAGATTGGCTCTAAATTGTAAAAAAACAATTAAATATTTTCAAAAACTAAGCAATTGTAGCACGAGATTTTAGTCTTAGGCTTTGTGCTGAATGTTTTCTGCGTGATGCAGGACGTTTATTTAAGATCGTTTGCAAAAATTGCCACTGTAGTTCTAAGTAGGCGTTACCCAGGTCATGTTCACTCGTACCATGAGATAAGAGGTACTCTCGAGAAGAATCTTCAAATTCGCGAATAAATCTTAATACCTCATCATGAGATGACATCATTAGCATTCCTCCTCTTATTTTTGTTTATTTTAAAATATTAAGCATATTTTGTAGCTCATAATTAACTTATCTTTATTATATTCAATCACAACGATGAAATATGTTGGAATAGGACAACGATCGCATGAAAAAACAAGAAAAGAATGAAGAACTAATGTAATTTTGTGTAATTTCTTGCGGGATCGCTGGGAATTTGACCCGATTTCTTCCAGAGAGAGATATCGAATAATCTCATATTTCCGTATCGAATATGCTTTTTAGCCTGTTGATAATCTTCTAGTATAAAATAACATTCAGCCAGGGAATGATGTAAACTTGCCTTATAACTTAAAGATAACAGAATCTGAGTAAACCATGGGGCCCCATTATGGGGGAAACCTGTTTTTTGAGATAACCGAAGACTTCGCTCATAAATTTTTACAGCTTCCTGATATTTACCTGTTTGTTGTAATACATGTCCTTGAGTGGCAAGCAGCAATGGATCAGATATTGTATATGGATTTTCACGCAAAACGAATAAGGCCTGACGCGTGCGTCCTTCGCGAAGGAGGATGTCGGCAAGTGTAGCACAGAGCAAGGGGTCTTGAGTCGGTAAATATTTTTCAAGAAGAGAAATAGCTTGTTTGGTTTCATGTAAATAAAAGTAGAGTTGACTTGCAAAGCGTGATATAGCTAAAGGACTTGTATCTTGCGTAATTTCACGAACCATGCGTTGGATCGTTAATTTTTTTTCGGGGGGAAGGAAATTTTTCTTTCTGATCATTGCTATATAGGAAAGTAAAGAACAGCTAAGAAAAGCGATAAATGATGCGATAAAGCCGAAACGCCAAAATATAATTGCTCCAATAATAAATGAAAGACTGCATAAAAGAAAAAAGAAATAGAGTTTATAAACATACAAAATTTCTTGATCGAATTCGATTTGCTTCATTCAGTTTCCTCCGTTGTATTACACTTATGTCTAAACTATGCCTATGTCTAAACTATTGCATATTTGACTATATTCATTTATACTAAATTTCATTGGGGGTATAGCTCAGCTGGGAGAGCGCTAGAATCGCACTCTAGAGGCCAGCGGTTCGATCCCGCTTACCTCCACCACTTTAGAATTATATGACATGGGTTTTAGCGATATGTTCTTTTTCGCTAAAACCCTTTAATTTTTACTATATAACTGATTTTTATAATGATTAATGTCAATAGGCCATTACCTAAATACTTCCCTTTTGTCAGAAAGGGAAGTATTTTTATTTCTTTGATTATTAAGTTAACATTTACTCAAATTTTGAGAAAAGGATTGTAATTTCAAATAATCTGTCATAAAATTATGTATGGCATGGTGGTCAGACCACACGATCATAATATAGTATGCTTTTTATGATACGAAAAAAAATAATTCTAGTGGTCGAGATCATCAATATAAAGGTAAATAACATAAGGAGTGAGTGGAGTGAGTGGAATGAACGAGGTTAATGTTTTATATGATCGCTTCAAAAGCAAGCTTGAAGCCGTTTCAGGTGAATGTTATCGTGCCAACACCGCTGCAGGGGCACAAGAATTGATTTGTCAACTTCTCCTAAAGAAGGGGATTCATAGTGTCGCAATGGTGGATTCACCTTTAGCCAAAGAATGTGATTTAGCACATGCCCTTCCTGCAAAAGGAATAAGTCTTCATATGGATAATTATCCGAAAGTTACCGCTACGGCTGAGGCAGGAATTACAGAAATGAAATGGGCGATTGCCGAGCTCGGTACATTAGTTCAATATGCTGTTGATCCCAATGAACGGTTATGCTCCTCATTTACGCCCATTCATTTGGCACTCGTAAAAAGCTCTGCTTTACTAACCAATTTACCTGAAGCATTGAGCGTCATTCATAAAGAACCACAGATTCCCGGCTTTGTGGGATTTATAACCGGTCCAAGCCGAACTTCGGATATTGAACGTGTTTTAACGATTGGAGTACATGGACCTGGCGAATTGATTGCCATCTTTGTTGACGATTCTGTAGAGGAGGGGAAATAAAATGGCAGATGCACAATTTAAACAGAAAATTGAAAATGCACTAGATAACCCTGTCCTAAGAGGGGCATTGGGTCGTTTTGGCGATACGTATGGCCAATCCCGTGTAAAAGCGTATGAAGGATACGATTTTGAAGCATTACGTGATAAAGTTGTTGAGGTAAAATCTTACGCGGCATCTCATCTAGATGAGATGATCGACAAGTTTGAGAAAGCGGCTACAGCTCGAGGCGCAAAGGTTTTTAGGGCAAAAACTGGGGAAGAAGCCAGACAGTATATTCTCGAATTAGCTAAGAAGCAAAATGTTAAAAATATTGTTAAATCAAAATCCATGGCATCGGAAGAAATTCATCTTAATCAAACATTAATTGATGCGGGTATGGATGTTCAAGAAACAGACCTTGGTGAATGGATTATTCAAATGGCTGGACAGCGTCCTTCGCATATGGTTATGCCTGCGATCCATATGACCAAGGAAGAAGTTGCTGATGTCTTTACGGATAATCTTCATTATCAGAATGATCCGGTTATTGCTAAATTAGTAAAGACTGCTCGTGCTGAACTACGTAAAAAATTCATGGAAGCAGACATGGGGATTTCAGGGGCGAATATTGCTGTTGCTGAGACAGGGACTTTAATGGTGGTCACGAATGAAGGAAATGCCCGTCTAACTTCTCTTTGGCCTAAAACCCATGTTTTCCTTGTCGGTATTGAAAAGTTTGTTAATAATTTTGAAGATGCGAGTGCCATTCTTCAAACTCTGCCTCGCAATGGGACATGTCAGCAGATTACAAGTTATGTCACAATGATTACGGGACAAACACCAGCCTATTATCCAGATGGTACAATCGACGGAAAAGAATTCCATATTGTACTGATGGATAATGGCCGGCGTAAAATGTATGAAGATCCAAAGTTTAAAAAGACATTCCAATGTATTCGCTGTGCTGCATGCTTGAATGTATGTCCGGCTTTCCAATTAGTCGGCGGACATGTTTACGGTCATATCTATACCGGCGGAATCGGTACAATTTTAACAAACTTCCTCAATTCTGAAGACGATGCCGCTAATCCGCAAAATCTTTGTCTCCAATGCGGAAAATGTACAGAAGTTTGTGCAGGTAAATTAGATATTCCAGACATGATCTTGGAAATCCGTAATCGCTTAGGAGAGAAGAAAGGATTGCCATTTGTTCAGAAGTTCGCCTTAGACGTAGTATCTAACCGACGTCTCTTCCATTCGCTGTTAAAAATAGCTTCAAAGGCACAGAAACCGTTCACCAAGGGACAGCCTGTTATTCGCCACCTTCCCATGTTCCTTTCTGGTCTAACTGAACAACGGAGTTTACCGGCAATAGCAGATGTGCCTTTCCGGGATATTTTCAAAACTATAAAACAAGATGTTAAGAATCAAAAAGGAACAATTGCTTTCTTTGGTGGTTGTCTTGTTGATTTTGTGTATCCGAAAATTGGAGAAGGCGTTATTAAGGGATTGAATGTAAAAGGCTACAAAGTTATTTTCCCTGAGGGCCAATCTTGTTGCGGTGCTCCTGCAACATACATGGGAGATCGTCAAAATGCCCGTAAATCTGCAATCATGAATATTGAGGCAATGAATGCGGAAAATGTTGATTATGTGGTTTCAGCGTGTCCAACCTGCACTCATGCTTTAAAAGAGAGTTACCAAGAGCTGCTTCAGGATGATCCCGTGATGGCTGAACGTGCTGCGGAATTAAGCCGCAAATCTGTAGATTTCTCTAAACTGCTTTCAGATTTAGGAGGATTAGAGCCAGGCGGAGATGGCAAAAAGTTGAGGGTAACGTATCATGATTCCTGTCACTTAAAACGGAGAATGGGCGTGTATCAAGAACCCCGGGAAATTTTGAAAAACATCAAAGGAATTGATTTTGTTGAAATGAATGAATCCGATCGGTGCTGCGGTTTTGCGGGTTCATACTCAATTAAATTCCCTGAAATGTCTGGTCCGATTCTGGCAAGAAAAGTTAAAAACGTTAAGGAATCAGGCGCTGATGTGGTCGCTGTAGATTGCCCAGGTTGTCTCATGCAAATTACGGGTGGATTGGACCAAGCGGATTCTACGGTCAAGGTCAAACACACTGCTGAACTGATTCTTGAAAAGTGGACAAAATAAGCGTAAAATAGCTAAATTTCTTCCGAGGAGTTTCTGGGTCTTAGGAAGAATATCAACATTACTAAGCAACTCATACATTTTTATTTGGCAATGCGTTGCCTACGATGCGTACGAGTACGTGTATAAGTATTAGTTGCTTCATTAGAGGAAGGCAGATCGCATAGTTAGCTTTAAAAGCATAGTGTGGCACCAGATACGAGAGATGGATAAAAATCTCAGCTATTCTTTTTGGGAAGGAATCAAAACTCATCTTGTAACATGTAACATACATGTTTCGTGAAAGACGAATTATTCGAATTTGCCCGGCTTAATAGGTGTGACTGCAGCACTAACTATTAAAAACTTGCTATTTAAGATAAACTGTCAGCGATAACGCGGCAGTTTTCTTTTTTGTACTATCAGAAAGTATAAAATTTTTATCGGTAGATAGTATAAGTGTAACTAAGGCTTTCACCTGCGCAAAGCTAACAAGTGCGAAGACAGTGCCTTTGGGCGGAAGTCAAGTTTCTTTATTTTAGCCATTATATATTGGGTAAACTAGGAAAATAAAGGACACTCAGCAGGAATTATAAAAGTTAACGAGAAATAATAGTATATAACATTAAGGTTAGGTGGAAACATGATTAAAGCAATTCTCTTTGACTTGGATGGTACTTTGACGATCATGGATCAAGAGGAATTTATGCGCAATTATATTGGACTTCTAGCCCCTCGGTTCAGTCATTTGATTTCACCGGAGAAGTTTGCGAAAAACGTTTTACGTTCTACAGAGATCATGATCAAAGAGCCTAAAGCCGAAAAAACTAACTCGCAAACTTTTTTTGATGATTTTACGAAGGCAACATCGCTGACGTATAATACACTCTGGCCTATTTTTGAAGAATTTTATAAAACGGATTTTCCAGCATTAAAATGTTTAGTTAAAGAAAATGTTGATGGCAGGAAATCAGTTGATAACGCTATTCAGCAAGGGTATGCAGTAGCGATTGCATCTAATCCGGTTATGCCAATTCTTGCTATTGAAGAACGTATTAGATGGGCGGGTTTGTCTCCGGAACAATTTTCATTAATTCCTTCAATGGAAAGCTTTCATTTTTGTAAGCCTCACCTTGGCTTTTATAAAGAAATGACTGAGAAAATCGGTTTAAATCCAGAAGAATGTATGATGGTTGGAAA
This sequence comes from Desulfitobacterium nosdiversum, assembly GCF_049860565.1. GTDB lineage: Bacteria > Bacillota > Desulfitobacteriia > Desulfitobacteriales > Desulfitobacteriaceae > Desulfitobacterium_A > Desulfitobacterium_A nosdiversum. Next base: position 3,114,973 of record NZ_CP172056.1, on the reverse strand, counting down.
TCATCCGACTGAGGATTTGGCGGCGCGAAAAATCGGAATGAAAACTTTTTATGTAGGGACACATGTAGAAGAAAATCTAACCGATTATCAAGGTACCTTACAAGAACTTAATGAGTTAATCCTTCAAGGTAATTTTTAAGGTTAAGGAGGCTTTTTCTTGGGAGTCATAATCCAGCCTCTATGTGTAAAAAAAACAAAGACAATAACTGTTCCGATTATATCCCCGCATATAAGCCGATTATTTACAGAATTTCTCATCCGCTATGAGGAATGGCGGGTTATTCAAAAGCGCGAGCTTGAGTGGCTAATTGTGACCTTGATTTTGGGATTAACCAGCCTAACATTATGGATGTATCCTCAAATCCATTGGGGGATTGACATTATTTCTTTTTTGCTGTTTATAGGAGTACTTCGTCATTATTTTAGATTGAGGGAGTATTCAAATCATCTTTATGTAAATGTCCATATTCTTCATCATCATTTTCTAGGAAAGTTAGACGTAGGTTTTTGCGACCATCAATATCCTTGCCAGTGTGCAGATCAATTCAAAGCCTATGTATGGAAACAGTATGGAATTTCTTTTTATGGAGATAACTTGTAGAAAGTTAGGAGTAGATTATAATGAAAAAACAAGTTAAAACAACAAATGCTCCCGCAGCAATAGGACCTTATTCTCAAGGAATTGAAATTGGAAATTTAGTATTTACTTCCGGACAAATTCCGCTGACTCCAGCGGGGAATATTGCAGGTCCGAATATAGAGGATCAAGTTCGCCAAGTCTTAAAAAACTCAGAGCAAGTGCTTTTGGCAGCGGGTTCTTCGCTTGATAACGTTGTAAAAACTACTGTTTTTCTTGCCGATATGAATGATTTTGCCGTGATGAATAATATTTACGCTGAGTTCTTTAAAGCGGTGCCACCGGCTCGATCAGCAGTTCAAGTTTCACGCCTGCCTAAAGATGTAAAAATTGAAATCGAAATGATTGCCCTTAAGGGGTAAAAATAAAGGTTAAAGGAGTTTTGTAATGAAAAAATATGTATGCACAATATGTGGTTATGTCTATGATCCTGCAGTCGGTGACCCAGACTCAGGAATTGCACCGGGGATCCCATTTGAAGATATTCCAGAGGATTGGGTATGCCCTGAATGTGGTGTCGGGAAAGATTCATTCGAAATAGCTGCGGAGTAATTATTATAAGGCATTTAGAAAAGGAGAAGGTGTATACGAAGTATACATGCCTTCTCCTTTAGTTTGCTCTGTTTGTTATAACTCAAGAATTGCAGCCTCGTCGCGGTCCAATTTATCCATACATATTTTTAATCTTTGGTTAAGTCCAGGTTCTTTAACGGCATCTCGCATTTGACGCAATAAATCGATTGTCCGCCGAAAGACCGAAATTATGTCTCCTTCATCGAGATTACAAAGTCTTTGAATCTCAGCAAAGGGGAGTCCCTTACTCCAAAAATAAGTTATAACTGAGACGCGAGGATCATAGCGCACAGCATCAGGGCCGCAGACCGATTGAATATAATGTTCCAATTCTTGTACTGGTAACCAATCTAAAACCTGAAGTCTCTGAAAATAATCATTCTTTCTTGATTCAAAGTCAATGGAAGATAAAAGGGCATTTAGCTGATCGTCATCAAGAGAATCGAAAATGTTTGAATAAATCAATTCAGTAACGAGAAGCTCTTGAACATAGATATGGCGTGCACATTCGCCTCTCGGAAGAAGCTCTTCTCCGCGAAGATAACCCATCTGACGAAGATGGTTAAGTTTAAAATGAAAATCAGCAAGGAAAGAGTTTTGGTCAGGGAGACTAATGAGTTCTTTCTTAATTTCTGCCGCATGTTGCTGCAGCTTAGCCATGTTCTTTGTTTCCTGTTCACAGACCGTTAGTTTAGAATTTTGACATTTTTGAGGGTTGACATTCAGAAGCTTTTTCCAAGTTTTTATTTTTCGTGCCATTTCACGCCCGTAAGCCCGATTTTGCCGGCGAGGTCCAAGCGTAGTATAAGCCCGGCTTAAACGATCAAGTTCTTTTTTCTTCGGATGGTATTTTAGAGGGCAAGTAAAAGCCCCTGCATGCTCACATACGATTTGATTTATGTCCGCAAGTTTTTCGTTAATGAGTTTAAGCTCAGAGGTCAGATCTTCATTTGCTTGGATATAACTAAAGGCAGCAAAGCTTTTCTGGAAGTAGAGCTCAATTTGTTCAGGGCTCAGAGTAGCTTGAAGATTGAGGGTAGTATTGTAAGATAGCTTAAATTGACTTGTCAAGGGCTCTAATCGTTTAATATTAAAACGCGGCGGCGGACTTTTTTCCATATAGTTTAAATCAATTAAAGCAAATGAGTAGCCTTTTTCATCAAGTCCACGGCGGCCGGCTCGACCAGACATTTGGAAGAACTCATGATTAGCCAGAGGCCGAAAGTTTCGACCATCGAATTTATTGAGGGAATCAAAACAGACGGCTTTCACAGGGTAATTAATTCCGACACTAAATGTTTCTGTACAGTAAAGAACATGAATAAGCCGCCGTAAAAACAATTCTTCAACAATAGCTTTCTGCATGGGTAATAGCCCCGCATGGTGAAAGGCAATCCCTTTTGTACATAACCGTTTAAGCTGGTGAGTCGAGGCTGACCATTCTTCTTCAGGACCAAATTGCTGCAGGAATGCATTTTCTACTTGAATAGCCTCATTGTGGTTAAGGTAGTTTGCAATTCCTGCAAGTTCTCTGGCTTTATCCGCACATTGTTTACGACTGAAGACAAAATAAAGCGTTGGCAGATATTTGCGATGAATGGTCCGGATTAAGTCCAGATGAGTTGTAGGAGAAAACAGAGGACCGTCCGAATTATGATGAGATTTAATCTGTTGTCGATAGTAGCGCCATAATTGATCATATGTAACAAGCCCCGTATCTTTGGTATAGTAATAATATTCTAAAGGGACGATACGCCGGTGTTCTTCAATAAGCGAAACCTTTTCTTCACGAATGGACTCGATCCAGCGGACAAGTTGTCGGGCATTCGCAATAGTAGCACTGAGACCGAGGATTTTCATGTGGGCAGGGGCGAGGATAATTGATTCCTCCCAGACGGTGCCGCGTTCTTCATCGTTTAGCCAATGTATTTCGTCAAAAATAATATGGGTTACACGTTGCAGAGCAGGATCTTCAGTAATAACTTGATTGCGGAAAATTTCTGTAGTCATAATCAGCAAGGGAGCATCAGGATTCATGACAACATCACCTGTCATGATTCCAACTTTTTCTGACCCAAACAATTCTTTATAGTCTTTAAATTTCTGGTTGCTCAAAGCCTTAATCGGTGCAGTATAAATTACCTGCTGATGAGCTTCAATTGCCTTATCCACAAGATAATCAGCAACTAACGTTTTCCCAGTTCCTGTTGGGGCTGCAACAACAACAGAATGACCTTCATCAATTGCATCTAAAGCTTCTTCTTGAAAACGATCTAAAGTTAAGCCGTGATAAGTCCTTTTAGTCATTTAGATCACTCGTTTCTTACTGGAATTAAGTGATTATAGCTTATTGTTTGGTTTATTTTAACAAACTCGACATAAAGAAGCAAATGAATGGTATAAACCTTAAAATAATACCATATGATTTAATCAAGAAATATGGCTAAAGGGGGGAATTCAGGTGTGCTCCTTGCGCCTTGAAGTTGAACAAGCTATCGGCCTTAAGTTTCCGATTAAAAATGGGGATGCTGTAATTCGGTTTGAGGAATCTATGGAGAGTCCAAGAAGTGCTGAATTATTGATGAAAGGATTATATCAAAACCCGGAAGAGGTCAAACATGGATTTCAGTCCTTGCACCAGGAAACGGCTAATCTTCTCGAGCTTCTTTTACCCCGTAGATCCCGGCTGAAAGATTGGGTCGAGCAGCTTCCTGAGCAACCAAAAGATGCAGAAAAGTTTTTAAAGGATACTTCAGAACAACTTCAGATGCAAGATCGTCGAATATTGCAAATTGAGAAGGAGCTTTTAATTAAACTTGCAGAAACCGGGCTGCATGATCTGTTTCCCATCCCAATAAGCGCTTTTGCTCAAGTTAATTACGATGAGCCGGCAATAAAGCTTTATTTACGTCCATTGGGTCGTTTGGCAGAACTTTTACACCTCAATCCCGATCATTTGCGACATGTTGTCCGTTTACACTTTTTTGTATTATTACTGCTTATTGCCGGTATGGATTTAGATGGTCAATTCTGTCAGCAGAGGAATGAGGAACAGGTTTTAGCAAGATTGGCTTGCTTTTTTACGCTCAAGCAAATCGAAAATCAATCAGAAGAACATGCCCATTGTTATAAAGAGTGGATAAAATCATGGGGGGGAATAACGCTGCTGCAGGACTTTTCGGAGCATAACAGCATAGAGAAAGTGCGCGCCGCCATGATTTTCTGGCGGCGCCGTGCAACATTAACTTGGGAGAAAGCGTGGGAAATTGTCAAATCACTGGAGTCAGAACCATTTTCAGAGTACCCATTTACTAAAGGGTTACAAGGTAATTATAAATTTTATAACTAAAAGCTTAAGGCCAATCAGCGAGTTCTAGCGGTTTAAGAATTTCAAGACGGCTGTCCTGAAGTCTTATAATGCCTTGCCTCTTCCAACTGTTAATTGATCGGTTGACTAATTCACGTGATGTTCCAATCATACTTGCCAAATCTTTATGGGTAAGTGTTCCATCAACAAAAATAGGTTCACTGGAATGAGCCGCAGGCTGAGCTAAGCGAAGAAGTAAAGCCGCAAGAATGCCTGCGGTAGAACGGCTGGTTAAAATACGTATAAATTCCTGATTTAAGCGCAATCGTTTACTTAAAGTACGGATGAGGGCAACCGCAATTTGGGGATTCCTGACTAAAAGGTCAGGAATCTTTTCATTTGGGAGAATAAGCAATTGACTTTCTTGAATTACTTCAGCTGTAGCAGGGTAAGGACCAGGCTCAATTAATAAAATTTCTGCTAAGCTGTCATTAGGACCGCACCAGTCAAGAATTTGCTCATTTCCGTCAGGTAAAGTTTTGCTAAGCTTAATTTGGCCCGAAAGAACAAAGTAAACGAGTGAGCCGATTTCTCCTTCAACGAAAAGGATTTGCCCTTTTCGATAATGTCTGACGATTAAATAAGGAAGAAGGGGTTCAAGATCTTTTTCACTCAATGTTGAGAAAAGAGAGAAACACTTTAATTTTTGAGGGGTAATCAATTGCAAAACCTCCGATTTGAAAAGCAGAACACAACTAGAGATCATATATTACGAAGGGAAATACATTATGTGAGGATGAGCTCTGTGCCAGGAATAGATATCGTCCCAATAGAGATTCAAAATGCAATAAATACTCCATTCAGGGTGCTGGCAGTTGTTATCGTAATTTTACTCAGCCTTTTTATTGCCCTTAATGCCGATTAAAAAGGCTTTAGGAATGAGAAGGGGTAGATTCGACTTGTTTGGCTGCTCTAATAATTGCCGCCAGAACTCGAGCTTGGTCAGGAAGAGATTGGGTTTCCCATTGGGTCAGAATTTCTCCTTTTAAAGAAACATAGTATTTAGCGGGTAATTGATTTAAGGCCATGGCTGTAATATCTGCAATACAGCGTTCACAGGTACAGGGCAATGTGACTTTAGCTGTGTATTCCTTAAGTGCTTGACGAACAACAGGTTCCATATAGTTTTTTAATTCATACATTTAAATTCCCCTCCATATATTTCTACCTTTAGTGTAATAATACGAATTATTAAGATATTAAACAAGCCATTTTAGTATTTTCTTATTATTAAGTATGGTGCTGACAGCTTGCCAGAAACGATTTGTTTCATAGCCCAAACGCCAAATTGCAATTCCGCGAATACGATAGCTTTTAACAAAACCAAGGCGTATTTTAGCCGATAATTCGCTTTCGAACCAAACCGTGTGACGATCACGTCCTATCCAATAGTAAAAATAAGGTTCAACGTCTGGATCAGACCAAAGAAGTCGTGCTCCAGTTTGTGAAATAAGGGAAGGAATATCCTTCATGGGAATGACTTTGGCTTTACCTTTAAACCAATCATAGCCATAAACGGGTATTCCGACTAGAATTTTCTGGTGGGGGATGAATTGAAGTGCATAGTCTAAAACCTCTGTCATCCAAGGCAAGGAAGCAATGGGACCTGCAGTTCCTCCTGAATAATGTTCATCATAAGTCATCAGTGTAACTGCATCACATGTTTGACCAATTGCGGAGAAGTCATAACCCGGAGATTCCCATTCTGATCGTTTGGCTGGAACAGCAATCGTTAAGAGAAGACCCTTTGCATGAAGAGAGTTACAAAGAGATTCGAGAAAAGAATTATAGGCTATACGGTATGAGACTTCAAGTGCTTCAAAATCGATATGCACACCTGCCACTCCATTAGGCATTAGATTAAGTAAATCTTGTATAAATCGTTCCTGAAGCGAAGGAGAGGAAAGAAGTGTTCTTAAAGGCAAAGGGTCAAAGATTTGACCGTTAAAATTGTGAATGAGAATTAAGGGGGATACTCCATAATCAAAACATGTATTGACAAGGCGAGGATAATCTCCTTGAAGGGTAGCATCGTCATCTAAGCGATAGGCAAAATGGGCAATTGTATCAAGATGTGAATGATGTTGACGAATGGAATCTAAAGAACGATTATCCTCAGGATAGTCCGCAGCAGTATACCCAAGTATCCAAACCCGCTTTTCCAGTAAACGTCTTGCCGATGTGACCCAAACTGGTGTCGCCATACGCATCCCTCCGCTTGCCCTAAAATTGATCTATATTATAATATGAAGATAATATGAAGGAAAAGAGTTTCACTTTTCCTCTTTTCTAGTAGTAAAATATGGGTTAGTGTTTCCTATTCATTGGCAGTAATTTAGGAGGAATTTAGTTGGAAAAAGTGCTTTTAGTTGCAACAGGCGGAACGATTGCTATGCACAAGGATAGAAACGGAAAAGTAGTTCCGGCGGTGAGCGGTTATGATTTATTGGAAAGCCTCCCCAGCCTCAGCCAAAGTACGGAGTGGGAGGTTATCGATTTCAGTAATGTTGCCAGCTGTAATATGTCACCCGTGAAAATGAAAGAGCTTGCTCAGATTGTAAACCATAGTTTTCAGGATCCCACTTTAAGCGGAGTAATTATTACCCATGGTACAGATACATTAGAAGAAACCGCCTACTTTTTGGATCTTACAATTTATGATGAACGGCCAATAATTCTTACGGCGTCTCAGCGCGACGCTTCTGAACGCGATTCGGATGGACCTAGAAATCTACGAAATGCAATGTTAATAGCCAAAAACCCACAAGCAGTTGGACGAGGGGTAGTCATTGCTTTGAATGAAAAAATTCATGCTGCCAGAGATGTTCGAAAGCTGCATACAAGTCATGTTGATGCCTTTAACTCGGGAGAAAGCGGCGCGTTGGGAGGGATAGATAATGAGGAAGTTACTTGGCACCGCAAACCAGAACCCTCGGTGAAGTTAGGTATTCCTGAACGCCTTGCGAAGATAGCGATATGTAAAGTTTTTACCGGAATGTCTCCTCGTTTGCTGGAGTGTTTTGTTGATGAAAAGACTGAAGGTATAGTTATTGAAGCTTTTGGAAGAGGAAATTTACCTCCTGAACTCGTACCAACAATTTGCCAACTTATTGCCCGAAAAATACCTGTTGTAGTTACCTCTCGCTGCTTATTCGGCAGAACTGCACCGAACTACGGTTATCCGGGGGGAGGAGCAGATTTGGAAACGGCAGGGGTGTGGTTTGCTTCAGATCTTTCAACGGAGAAAGTTCGTCTTTTGATGAGTATTGCTATTGGAAAAGGTCTAGAGCTGAAGAATATTAAGGAAATCTTAGCTCGTGGCGGTGTTCAATAGGTATTGGGAGAATTAAATAAATTTTGCTAAATTTTAAAAATGGATTAAGTATACGTTTGATTTATGTTAAAGGATTTGCTATACTTAAATTACTCGTAAGGTTACTTTGCAAAATCTTGAAAATCCTAAGTTTACCCTTATTTGGGTCGTCTGGATTGGGAGTTTGCGCAGAGATCAAACTGAGAGAAAACTACCCAAATTAAGGAGGAAACCTTAGTGTTTCAAGACAAAATTTTAACCTGCCGCGATTGTGGCCAAGAATTTACTTTTTCTGCAAGTGAACAAGAATTTTATGCTGAAAAAGGATTTGAAAACGAACCGGGACGTTGCCCTTCTTGCCGTGCGGCTCGCAAAGCACAAAACGGTGGAAGAAGAAGCGGCGGATTCGGAGCTCGTCCACAACGTCAAATGTACCCAGCTACTTGTTCCAATTGCGGGGTTGAAACGGAAGTTCCATTCCAACCTTCTGGCGAAAAACCGGTTTATTGCCGTGACTGCTATCAATCAATGCGTCGTTATTAATTCTTTAACGAATAAATAAAACGTAAAAAAGAAAGACCAGAATTAATTCTGGCCTTTCTTTTTTTATCCATTGACATATTAAGAATCAAGTTGTAACTTATAGATGAGAGCCAATATCAATTGCTAATTATACCTATACGTTGAGAATGATTATCAATGAAGGAGGGCGCATATGTCTTGTTCACTTACCCAACTCCTTCCGGGAGAAAAAGCTCGAGTAAAAACTGTTCTGGATCAGGGCGTTCTGCGAAGACGAATGATGGATATGGGGCTTGTTCCAGGTACTGAAGTGGAAGTAATCCGCTCAGCCCCGTGGGGAGGACCTATGCAAATCCGGATCAAAGGATATTTTTTAGCAATGAGGCGAACAGAGTGCGAAAAAATAATTGTGGAACGGATCAATGACACGGAGCGATTATGCGCAGAGCTTTAAAAGCAACTTATTGAGAATAATTTGCAGCCTTAAAATATTTGATAATAGATAGAAATATAGGTTGAATCGAGAAGGAGAGACTAAATGCATAACATGAAAATCGCTCTTGTCGGAAATCCTAATGTCGGTAAAAGTACGGTTTTCAATAATTTGACCGGTTTAAATCAACAGGTCGGGAACTGGACTGGTAAAACGGTTGAACATAAAGCAGGATATTTAAAATTTGAGGACTGGACTATCGAGTTGATAGATCTTCCAGGAACGTATAGTTTAACTGCGTATTCCCAAGAGGAAATTGTAACCCGTGAATATATCCTTCAAGAAAAACCGGATGTTGTTATAGCAATGCTTGATGCATCAAATATTGAGCGAAATTTATATCTTCTGCTGCAAATTGCGGAATTGACACCTCGTGTTGTTATTGGCTTAAATATGATGGATCTAGCCGCTTCTTCAGGTATTATTCTTTCAGCCTCAAAATTGAGCAAGGTCCTCAACCTTCCAGTAGTTGAGGTGATTGCTTCACAAAAAAAGGGGATTAAGGAACTTTTACTTGAAGCGATCCGAACAGGTCAGATGACAGAAACTCCAAAACCTATAAAAATGGAATACCCTAAGGAATTAGAAAACAAAATAAATGCAATTGAAGAGACATTAAAGGATCAAAATTCTCAATTTCTTTTTCCACATCGGTGGCTCGCTTTAAAATTTATGGAGGGTGACCAAGCGCTTGGTGAGGTTCCTACGGAAGCTATTCAGAGGCTTCTTCAAAATTGGAAAGAAGAAGGCTGGAATCAAGCAAAGCTTGAAATGGCTATTACGGACGCTAAATATTCTTTCATTGCCTCACTTTTGCCTGAATTTGTTCAGTTTGACCAGAATAGGGAGGCCAGCTGGACAGAGAAGTTAGATCGATGGGCCTTATCCCCCCTTTGGGGTTATCCTATTCTCGTTGGAATTTTACTTATTGTTTTTTGGGTATCGTTTGTTGCAAGTGCTCCCTTAGGAGATCTTATCTCACGAATAATGGCTGGAGCGGCAGGAATTACTGTATCTATTTTAAAAGGAGTAGGAGCACCGGAGATCCTGCAAAATTTAATTCGGGATGGAATATTTGCGGGAGTGGGTGCTGTATTTGGTTTCGTCCCGCAAATTGGAATCTTTTTTGTTTTTTACTCCATTCTTCAAGATAGCGGTTATCTTGCCCGGGCAGCTTTTCTTGGTGACAGACTTATGCAATTAATGGGGCTTCATGGTAAATCCTTTTTCTCTTTCGTATCAAGCTATGGTTGTAATGTCCCGGGTATTATGGCGACTCGGACTCTTGAAAACCAAAAAGACCGAATGATTACAATTCTTCTTAATCCGTTAATCCCATGTGTTCCGCGAATTGGGGTGATGAGTGCTGTTGTAGCTGCGTTTTTTCCGGGGGGACGCGGATCTGTTGTAATGCTAAGCCTTTTGGGATTGAGCCTTCTGCTCATTGTTTTTTCTTCCTATTTGTTGCGAAACACAGTGATTCGAACCGATAAAACGGCATTTGTCATGGAGCTCCCCTTGTATCATAGACCTACTTTTCGCAATAGCTTACTTCCTGCTTGGCAAAAAACGTATTCATTTATGAAAAGAGCATGGACATTTATTTTAGTTGCATCCATTATTATTTGGACCTTAAGTTCATTTCCGGCTGATGTACCTATGGAACAAACCTGGGCTGGAAAATTGGGGAATGGACTTGCGGTTATTGGAAATCCCTTGGGATTTGACTGGCGTATTATGGTTGCTATTCTTTTTGGATTTACAGCAAAAGAGACGACGTTATCCACTTTAGGAATACTTTATGGAGTTAATTCTGACACGCCTCAATCTATTGCTCAAACAATGACCGGCGCAATGACACCGTTAGGTGCATTGACTTTTTTAGTTGTCTATATGATTTATATTCCATGCCTGGCGACAGTTGTGACAATGCACAAAGAAATCGGAGATTGGCGCTGGACGAGTTTTGGGATCCTTTATAATCTTCTTTTGAGTTTTAGCGTGGGTTGGTTAGTACTTCAATTAGGTCATTCTCTAGGATTTTGATATATTGTTTTATGGGAGGCAGATATGCTTAAAGAGGTCTTAAATTTGATTGATCAAGGGCAAACCTTAGCCATGACTGAAATGGCTCAAAAATTGGGATGGACAATACAAAAAGTACAAAATTCACTGGATCAACTCGAGAGAATGGGCTACATTGAGAAAAAAGACCTTGCTTTCACTTCCTGTTCGACAGAAAGCTGTTCAAGTTGTTTGTTTAAACAAGGAGACTCGTGTCAGAAATATAAGACGTCTTTAGAAAATCTATACTCATGGTCTGTTACCGAACGGGGAAAAGATGCGCAATAAACTTATGATTTAGGATAAGATAGACAATGAATCCTTAATCCCTTACAATCTACTCAGGGGATATTGAAAGCGAGGATCAGACAAAATGGATTTTTCCGGGAAAGATAAAGCAACGTATGTTCAGGAGACGTTTAATTCTATTGCTAAACGGTATGATTTAATGAATACGTTAATGAGTTTTGGCTTAGATAAAGGCTGGCGAAGAAAGGCAGTTTATACCGTTGAAGCTAGAGCGGGAATGCATATTCTGGATGTCTGCTGTGGAACGGGTCAACTATCCATGGAACTTGCAGAAACGGTTGGAGTAACAGGTAAAGTAACTGGCCTTGATTTTTCCGAAAAAATGTTGGAAAGGGCTAAAGATAATATTTCGCAATCTTCTTTTGAACCTGTAATACATTTACTTCAAGGGGATGCTATGAATCTTCCGTTTGAGGAAAATACGTTTGATGGTGCAACTGTTGGATGGGGACTGAGAAATCTTCCGGATCTTGAACAAGGAATTCGTGAAATGATAAGGGTGGTAAAACCTGGGACCGTGGTTGTTTCATTGGATATGGCTAAGCCAACACTACCCGTTTTTAAACAGGGCTATTGGCTTTATTTTGAAAAATTAGTTCCCTGGATGGGTAAAGTATGGGCCGGAAAGGCTAAGGCTTATCAATACCTTCATGATTCAACTGTGGAGTTTCCTGCACAGCAAGAACTGGCACGGATATTTGAACGAAGTGGTTTAATTGAAACTCGTTATCAAAACTTGTTTGGTGGTGTTGTAGCAATAGTCAGCGGACGAAAACTGAGTTGAGAGTTTTTTTGATAAATCCAAATAGCTTTTAAACAATCAAATTGTAAAATATAAGCTTTTAAGATCAATCATTTTATGAAAAAGCTTAAAAAACAGAGATAATAGATAATAAGATGCAAGAGAACCCTGTAGGGTTCTTTTTTTTGTCCTGAATGGAATACTAATCGTATGCGCAGACATTTAATACACTCGACAAGATTTCAAAACACATGTAGAATCACTTTGTTCTATATTAGGTAAGATAAATAGGCTAAGGCAATATTAAAGGCAACAATGAAAAATAAGTTGCTGAAAAATGATCATCATCAAAAAAAGGCAGGTAAGACACTAACATGCTTAACAATAATAACCGCATTTTTTGGTTAAAATTGCGTACAGTGATTTTTGGACATCCTTTAGCAACCCAATATGCGGAGCATTCAAAATTAGGTGTTCTGGGAGGAATCCCAATCTTTGGTTCTGATCTTATTTCTTCGGAAGGGTATGCTCCTGACGAGATTCTTTATATCTTGCTTTTGGCGGGATCTCTTGGGTATGCCTACATGATGAAAGTCTCTATCGTTATTGTTGTTTTATTGGCCAGTATCTTTTTAGTTTATCGCAAAGCTATTCAGAAATATCCTCAAGGTGGAGGTTCCTATACCATTGCTCATGCTCATTTGGGTGAAACAGCAAGTTTTATTGCGGGTGCAGCATTATCTGTAGACTATATTCTTACAGTTGCTGTTAGCGTTAGCTCCGCTATTGAAAATCTGACTGGAATTATACCATGGCTGGCTGCAACTCCTCATAAAGTGGCTGCAGACATTTTGGTTATTATGTTTATGGCTTGGATCAATTTACGCGGTTTAAAGGAATCAGCCCGTTTATTTGCAATTCCAGTTTATCTCTATATCGTGAGTCTTCTTGTTTTGATAGGAACAGGACTTGTTGAAATCTTAATCTATGGTGTAACTCCACAAGTTCCTCAACATCTTGTTCAAACGAATGCGTCGTCTGTCACATGGTTTATTTTTGCTCGAGCAATTGCAGGCGGAACGACAGCTTTAACAGGTATTGAAGCGGTTAGCAATGGTGTAACAGCTTTTAAAGCACCCGCTCAAAAACGGGCTATTAGCACTTTGTTTACATTATCTCTGTTAGTTGCTATAGGGCTTTTGGGACTTTCCTTCTTAGCCTCTGCATATCATATTGTTCCGGGTCAAGGAAATACAACTTTAAACCAATTGGGATGGATTGTTTTCGGTAACACTTTACCGTACTATACATTAATGGTAACGGCGGCAGCAATTCTCGTTATTGCGGCCAATACTCCATTTGCCGGTTTCCCGATTTTATTAAGTTTGATGGCACGTGATGGAAGTGCACCCCGGTATTTTAAAAATCTCGGTGACCGTTTGGTTTATAGTGTAGGGATCTGGACCCTCTTTTTCATTTCTATTTTTCTCATCGTTATATTCCATGGGGATACTCATATGATGCTTCCGTTATATGCGATTGGAGTACTTTTGTCCTTCTCTTTAACAGGTACGGGTTTAGCTCTGCATGCTTGGAAGGAGAGAGCAAAGAATTGGATGTCGGATTTTGCGATCTTTGCCTTTGGCGGAGCGCTTTCTTTTCTTGTCTTTTTAGTCTTTATTATTACGAAATTTACACAAGGTGCTTGGATTATTTTGATTGTTATGCCACTCCTTGTTCTCCTTTTCAGAGGGATTAAAAGCGTTTATCGCGGCGAAATCCATAACCTTAATGTCACTCCAGAAGCACTTGCAGATTTTCAAAAGCATGTTGCTATTGTTAAACGGCGCAGAGCTCATGCCGAGATATCTGAATACCGAAACAAAATTATCATTCCTGTTTATGATTTAAACCTGATGGTTCTCAAAGCTTTTAAATATGCATATTCGTTAACTCCGCAAGTTTTGGCTGTACATGTTGCCTCTGATCCGGAACGAGCGTCTAAACTGCTCAAGCATTGGTCAGAAAACCATATTGAGATTCCCCTGCAAATCGTTGATTCCCCTTATCGGGCATTGGTTCATGATTTTCTCTTATTCCTGAATAAATTTGAAAGCAAGACTAATTATGATACGATAACTGTTGTAATACCAGAATATGTTCCGGAAAAGATATGGCATAATCTATTGCATAATCAAACGGGTCAGCTCATGAAATTAATGATTCTCTTGAAGAAAAGTGTTCTTGTTACAAGCGTACCTTATCATCCCCAAACTGATGCCATCAAAAAGAGTTGAGAAATTTGTAGAAGTTAATTAGAAATTAATAAGAGATCAATAGAATAAGAAAGCGTTGTTTTAACTGAACAAGTCAAACAGCGCTTTTATTATTGTTAATGATCATGCAATATTTCTAACGATTTATGTTAAAATACAAATAAAGAATTCCAGTGAATAAGATTGGGGGCTAAAACACGTGAATGCAGAACTTCGAATCGGATTAAAAGGGAAGGCTGAAACCATCGTTACAGAAAAAAATACAGCTAAAAGCTTGGGAAGCGGCTTAGTTGATGTTTTTGCAACTCCTGCTCTAATTGGCTTGATGGAAGGAGCAGCAGTAAATGCTCTTGTTCTTAATCCTGAGGATTCGAGTGTAGGGACTGCCCTTGATATTAAACACTTAGCGGCAACACCGGTTGGTATGCGAGTTTGGGCTGAGGCAGAGCTTGTTGAAATTGATCGCCGCCGGCTGATATTTGAAGTGAATGCTTATGATGAAGTTGAAAAAATCGGAACAGGTCGTCATGAACGATTTATTATTAAAAAGGATCAATTTTTAAAAAAGGCTGAATTAAAAGCTAAGAATCAGGAGTAGTTAATTTGGTAAGTTATCTAACGATTCTTGAAGAAGGACATTCGGAGCAGGTTATCGATAAATCGAGGTTCATTGCTCTAGTATTCCCCGTTAAAAGCACTCAAGAAGTTGCACTGAACTTAGAAAAGGCAAGGCAGCTATACCCAAATGCTCGCCACTATGTTTATGCATATCGCTTGCATGAAGGAAATCTTGAAAGATCAGCGGACGATGGTGAGCCTCAAGGGACTGGCGGGAGACCCGTTTTAGATGTTCTTCAATTTCGTGAATTATGGGATGTTTTAGTTGTTGTTGTTCGCTACTTTGGAGGGATCCTTTTGGGTACTGGGGGGCTGACCCGTGCCTACGGAGGAACAGCACGTCAACTTCTGGATCAGACTGAAGTGAGTAAGTTAATTCCGCATGCTGTTTATGAAGTAGAAGCATCTTATGATTGGTATGAACCTTTAAAATATCAGTTCCGTCAAAATAATTGGTTGACAGGAAACGAGGAATTTTCTGAGACAGTCAGGATTGAGGTTTTTATTCCATGGGTAGATCGGCATCACTTCGTAGAATGGTTAGCTGAGTTTACAGGAAACCAAATCATCTGTCAGGCAAAAGATAGCGTTCTCCGCGCAGAATCTTTAGGGCCTCGTTTATAGAAGATCTTTTAATAAGCACTTGGAAAGAGGATAAATATATTCGTATGTTTATTCTCTTTTTCTTTAGCATAGTTCTTTGAGAGAAAAGCAAAACTAGATATCAAAGAAGGTGATTATTGCTTGATAACACTGACTCATTGGATATTCTTAGCTTTTGTTTTAATCATAGTCTTTACCTTAGTCTGGAGGAAACCTCCTGTTTTAGCGGCTGCTATTGGCTTATTTGCAGTAGGGCTTGTGCATTCAAAGGAGCCTATTGGGGCTATTCAAATTTCATTTCGAGCGTTGAGTTTGGCAGCAGAAAATCTTTTATCCATTATTTTATTAATCGGGGTTGTTGTAGGGTTAACTCAATTACTTAAAGATTCAGGGGCGGATCAAGTTATTGTAGGCCCTTTACTGCGTTTAAAGCGGATAAATTCAGTATACTGGCTGGTCGGAATTACAATGTGGGGATTAACTTCCTTAATTTGGCCTACACCTGCAATAAGCCTGCTGGGAGCAGTAATTGTTCCTGCCTTAAAAAAAGTGGGGGTAAACCCAATAGGATTGGCCTTAAGTTTAACCTTATTCGGTGAAGGAATGGGTCTATCTGGTGATTATATAATTCAAGGGGCGCCAACCTTATTAAGCAAGGCAACCGGGATTCCAGTGGCGATCCTTGTTAATGCTTCTATTCCTGTAGTATTAATCAGTGGATTATTCGCTGTAACCACAGGCAGTTTCCTTATTAAGATAAGATTAGATCTTCCTGAAGATGCATTACCTCCTAGTGAAAAGGAAACGATTCAAGGTGCAAAAGGCTTAAAGAAATTAGAGAGCATGCATAATTCTAAGATCATTGCTTTAATTGTTATTTTGAGTTATGGTATAATGTTGTTTTTTATGATTTTTTTTAAAATCCGTGGAGATGCAGCAAGTGCTTTAATAGGTGGATGTACCTTTTTAATTCTGTGTATCGGAGTAATCATTAAGGACCAACGTAAAGCCTTTGTAAGTTTTGTAGAATATCTAAAACAGGGATTTCGTTTCTCGATAGGAATTTTTGTTCCGATTGTGATTATGTCGAGTTTTTTCTTTTTAGGGACGAAATCAGGATACCAACAAATTTTACATGCTGACGGATTTGGAATTTTTAGTGATTTTGCTTATCGCCTCTCAGAAATCATTCCTTTGAGTAAGTGGACGGTCGGCGGATTTATAATAATGATGGCTATATTAGGCGCAATGGATGGTTCGGGATTTTCTTCCCTGCCTCTTATAGGGGGAATATCTATAGCTCTGTCACAGGCTGCTCATTTGTCCCCTATTCCGTTTGCTGTGTTGGGTCAGGTAGTTGGGATCTGGACTGGAGCAGCTCTTATTCCTTGGGGTTTCAGTGCAGTAACTGCGGCTGTAACAGAGGTGGATTCTAATAATTTATTTCGGCTTACGTTGCCATGCTACATTGTGGCTATTGGAACAGCTTTTCTTTTTACCATGTTGAGGATTTAAGCTTCGCTCTAAGAAAAGAGAAGGAAAAACTGCATTAACTGTCGAATACATGTTAAGTTATTCAGGACAAGGAGGGGAGCGGGATTTTCCAATATGGATTAATTGTTACGATTGTTAGTCTTCCGTTTTTCCTCGTTTTAATATTTAAATCATCATCTTGGGGATTTAAGCCTATTGAAGGGTTCATTATTTCTTTTTTAACTTGGGGAGATGCGTTTAGTTTTCCTTACTTTCTACGATCAGATCGTCTTTTTACCTGGGCTTTAATGACTGGAGGCTTTTTACTTCTTCCGGGTATTGTAATCATCCTAAGTAAACAAATGACGATTCAGGGTCTAAAGAAAAATAAATTATTAAATGCACAACCTAAGATAGAACTGAATTTAGATCCTAAAGAAGAACTTAAGTACGAACTTGAGGAAGAACCCGAAGTAGATCTTGAGAAAGAACCCGAAGTAGATCTTGAGAAAGAACCAGAAGTGGAGCTTGAGAAAGAACCTGAAGATGAGCTTGAGGAAGAACCTGAAGATGAGCTTGAGGAAGAACCTGAAGTGGAGCTTGAGGAAGAACCTGAAGTGGAGCTTGAGAAAGAACCTGAAGATGAGCTTGAGGAAGAACCTGAAGTAGAGCTTGAGGAAGAACCTGAAGTAGAGCTTGAGGAAGAACCTGAAGTAGAGCTTGAGGAAGAACCTGAAGTAGAGCTTGAGGAAGAACCTGAAGTAGAGCTTGAGGAAGAACCTGAAGTGGAGCTTGAGGAAGAACCTGAAGTGGAGCTTGAGAAAGAACCCGATGTAGAGCTTGAGGAAGAACCTGAAGCCGAGCTTGAGAAAGAACCTGAAGTGGAGCTTGAGAAAGAACCTGAAGTGGAGCTTGAGGAAGAACCTGAAGTAGAGCTTGAGAAAGAACCCGATGTAGATCTTGAGGAAGAACCTGAAGCCGAGCTTGAGGAAGAACCTGAAGCCGAGCTTGAGGAAGAACCTGAAGTAGAGCTTGAGGAAGAACCTGAAGTAGTGCTTGAGAAAGAACCCGATGTAGATCTTGAGGAAGAACCTGAAGTGGAGCTTGAGGAAGAACCTGAAGTGGAGCTTGAGGAAGAACCTGAAGCCGAGCTTGAAGAAGAACACGAAGTTGAGCCTGAGGTAAAACTTAAAACGGAGTTAGTGATTGAGCCTTGGCCTAATGTAGAGGTCGAACAAAATAATTGGATTTCTACCTTATTAGAGGAACCAATTAAAATTGAAACACCTAGTTTAAGTTTTGAACAACTTGTAGAGAAAGGCTTTGAAGCGAAAGAACGCGAAGAATATCAACAGGCGGCTGACTATTTTTATTTTGCGCTGAAAACTGAACCGGCTCCAGATATAGCTTATTATCTAATCACTGATAGTTATGGGCTTTGGAAATCAGTTAATTTAAAAGAAGCTGCATTGTTGAAGCTTGTGCCTTTTATCAATAAATTTGAAAACAAAGCACCTAAAGTATGGCAAGATCGCCTAGCGAAATGGCTTGTCGAAAATGAGATTCACTTATCTAATTATGAGAAGGAAGGAATAATCTGATGAAAGCCAGTAAGGAAATTAAAGGACTGCGGATTATAAGCATAGCCGATGGAACGCAAGTAGGGATTATTAAAGATTTAGTTTTAAACCCGCAAACAGGCAGCTTGGATTTTTTTATTATTGATCAACCTACTGATTATTTTGGGGCTAAGGTCATTTCATTTAATGATATCATTGGCTTAGGTGAATTTGCGGTAACTATTTCAGATCCGCAGATAATTCAAGATGTTTCCCAAAACACTGCGGTTCAAGATTTGTTAAAACAAGATGTAACAGTTATCGGAACTAAGGTTTTAACAAAGAAGGGAAGTTTAATCGGAGAAGTCCAAGAATACCTTATAGATGAGGAAACAGGTAAAATTTCAGCCTGTATTTTCACCGGTTCTGACGGAAATAGTCGTGAAGCGTCTTCACAACAGATTATTACCTTCGGAAAAGAGCTTTTAATTATTGATACAGAGGATTATGACAATAAGACCGTAGAAGTTCAAATCAATCAAAGCAGCTTTCAGCCGACAGAAGTATTAGCAACAGAACAATTTACCGGGGATGAATCTTCCATAAACCCTGAGGATGAGGCTGCAACGGAGTTTAATCTCTTTGAACAACGTCAACTGCAATATTTCTTTGGTAAGACAGTAGACAAAGACATTGAGCTGGATAGCGGTGAAATTCTAAGAGCAGGCGAGCCGATGACTGAGGAAGTTATACGCAAGATAACATCACGTAGTAAACTGATGGAAATTACATCATATCTACATAAAAATTAAGTCTTATGAGAAATCGCAAATTGCTTTTAATCTCTGGGGTTTTGTCGTTACAAGTGGTTATTTCCATTTCATTGGCGAGCTCGCTGACTTATGCTTTGGACTATGCTAAAATCCCTCAAGGTTTTCAGGTTTGGGGAAAAGATCTATCCGGTTTAAGCCTTGCAGAAGGCTATGACCAACTTGAAAAAGAAATTCCATACGAGGTTTCGTATAAAGATGAGAGTTATCCTCTGACAATAACACAGTCAAAACAGAATTTAAGTGAGTGGCTTAATCTAAAATTACGGCCGGATAGTAAGTTTTGGTGGGATAATGCGTTAACTTATCTAAAAAGAATGGGGGTACAACAATTATCTCCTGATCGATTGGATCAAAAGGAAGTTATGCCTCAGTTGGAAAGCATAGCAAAGCAGATCAACCAAAAGGGACAGGCAGCGAATATACAAATGAAGAATGGAAAGTTTACTGTTCAGGCAGGCTCACCAAGTATTACAGTGGATGTCCCTAAATCATGGGAATGTCTTAACCAAAGCGAAGGCTCTAAAACTGTTCCCTTGGTTGTAAATGTTCAGAATCTTGCACCCAATGAATCAGATCTAAGGAAGATTAAGGATAAACTGGGTGACTATACGACATATTTTAATCCAGACCAAGAGGAAAGAACAAATAACGTACGTTTAGCGGCTAAGGCATTAAATGGCCAGCTAATTGCCCCAAATGGAGAATTCTCTTTTAATCAAGTTGTGGGTAAACGGGCTAGAGAAACTGGATATTTGCCGGCTTATACCTTTGTAGATCAAAAAGTTGTTTTAGATGATGGCGGAGGAATCTGTCAGGATTCTAGTACACTTTATCATACGGCTCTGCAGTCACATCTTCAGATATTGGAACGGAATACGCATTCTTTGCCGGTAACATATGTTCCCAAAGGAGAGGATGCCACTGTAGCTTATGGTTTATTAGATTTTCGTTTTCGTAATACTTCTCAGAATTATCTTTATCTTGATGTGCGAACAGGCCCGAACTGGCTTCGCATACGCATTTATGGACTTGCAGATAAAGAACATCCAGTTCTTGCAGAACCTGAAGGTTATCCGATAAGACCTGCTGACGATGGATCTATTGAATTAAAGTAAGCTGCCAAAAATAAAAGTGCACCCCAAATGTTGAATACATTTAATATTTGGAGGTGCACTTTTTGTAGCTTTTCAGCCTAAAAAGATTGATAAATAAGTTTAGCAGCAACAGCTAGGGAGATTGTAATAAAAATAGGTTTAACTAAGCGGGCTCCTTTTTTGAGTACGAGTTTTGTGCCTACCCATGATCCAATTAACATAAAGATTGCCATAGGGATTCCATACGTATATAAAATTTTACCGTTCCATGCGAAAAGAATCAGAGATACGAAATTACTAACGAAATTCAAAACTTTAGCATTGGCTGAGGAAGTTATAAAATCAAAGCCAAATAATGTGATAAAAAGGAAGATTAAGAAGGAGCCTGTTCCAGGTCCGAAAAAGCCGTCATAAAAACCGAGTGCTAAGGCAAAAAGGAAACCTAATATTAAGCTTTTAGGTGTTAAACCTTTGAATTCTGAGTGAATACCCAGATCTTTATGGAATAAAGTATAAAGCCCGACGAACAGGATAAGTACAGGAACAACTTTATTTAGAAAATCAGAAGTGATGTGGAGAACTGAAATAACACCCAAACTTGCCCCTAAAAAAGTAAAGATGATTTGCCATTTAACAAGAGGAATATATACTTTTCCTGAACGGGCAAAGGTTAAGGAACTATTTAAAGCTCCGAGAGTTGCTGCAAATTTGTTTGTTCCTAAAGCAAGATGAGGTGGAATTCCAATTAATAAGAGAGCCGGCAGGCTGATGAGGCCTCCGCCTCCGGCGATTGCATCCACCGCTGCGGCAATAAAACCTAAACTACAGACGATTAGAAGCTGTGAAAACATTCTCTTTGCTCCATTCAACCTATTAGCAGAATAAAAATACTAATAGAATAATTTTTTTGTCGAATTTAAAATAAATTTTTAGCCGTTAGAATTATTAATAATCAACTGATAGACGTTTAATTCCTTATAAAAATGATGTAGGATAAATAGTAAGAGAATAAAAGGGATAGCACAAGGAAGGGGCCAACCGAGTGAGGCAAATTGGTGTAAATAATTTAAAAATTGGTGATGTACTCGGTAAAACGATTTATTCAAGTAGGGGTAGAGTCTTGCTCGGAAAAGGGGTTAAGCTTACTCCCTTATTTATTAGCAAACTAAGGGATATGGGAATATCAATTGTTTATATTGAAGATGATCGTTTTGACGATATTGTCGTTGAAGATGTTATTACGGAGGAACAACGTTGGGAAGCGATGGATCTTATTGAGCGGAGCTCCCAAGCGGTACGGCTAGGCAAAGATTTAGATGGATTTGAATTAAAAAGGATAGTAGGCAACATTGTTGAGCAGATCTTATTTAAAAAAGATATTTTAGTCAGTCTAATGGATATTCGAAGTCGGGATAACCAGATGTTTGCTCATTTGGTTAATGTTTGTGTTCTTTCAGTAGTTTTAGGTAAAGCTATGCTCTTGGATAAAGAAAAATTGGAGACCTTAGCGATTGGGGCTTTGCTTCATGATATTGGCAAGATGCAGCTTGATCCTCAGTTAATCAATAGAACCGAAAATCTTTCATCACAAGAAATGGAACAAATGAAAAAACATACATTTTTTGGTTTTGAAGAACTTCGAAAACGTAAAGATTTTAGTTTGGTTGTTGCTCATATTGCTTTTCAACATCATGAAAATGTTAATGGAACCGGATATCCGCGTCAACTGAAAGAAGGGGAGATACATCCCCTGGCGCAAATCGTTGCAATCACAGATCTTTTTGACAAACTGACGTCGGATAATAGTGGAATGAAACGGGTTATGCCTTATGAAGCGTGTGAAATTCTTATGGGATTAGTCGGTAAATATTTCCCATTAGAACCTGTTCGTTTATTTTTAAGAAATATTGCGGCTTATCCAACAGGTATAACAGTACGTCTTAGCACAGGGGAGATTGGGGTCGTAGTTGATCAAAATTTGAGCATGCCTGCTCGACCAGTCGTTCGTGTTTTTGATGATACAGATCCGAATTCAAATAAAGGGAAAGAATATGATATGATTGAATGCCGTACTATCTTTATTACTGAGGTGTTAAGCTAATTTTTTGCTTGATGTTCATGACATTGGGAAAGTAAAGGACATTGCTGACATTTAGGGTTACGGGCAAGACAGGTTCTTCGTCCATGCCATATTAAAAGATGATGGGCGAAACTCCAATTTTCTTTTGGAAGTATGCCTTTTAATTGCTCTTCGACAAGATCTGGATTGTCCCCGGTGGCCAGCCCTAAGCGGTTCGATACGCGCAGAACATGCGTGTCAACAGCTAATGCAGGAATACCAAAGGCGTTGCTTAGGACTACATTCGCTGTTTTTCTGCCTACACCGGGCAGCTCTGTCAATGCGTCAAAATCACACGGAACTTGACCTTCGTATTTTTCAACCAATATTCTACAGGTTGCTAAGATATTTTTTGCTTTATTATGATAGAGTCCGATTTCTTTGATTTCTTTTTCGAACTCCTCTTGAGACACTGAAAGTAAATCTTGTGGAGTAGTATATTTTTGAAAAAGACGTTCTGTAATTTGATTGACTTTCCGATCTGTGGCCTGAGCGCTAAGTATAGTAGCGATAAGCAATTGAAAAGGATTATTGAAATTCAATTCGCAATGAGCGTCTGGATAAGTTTGTTCTAGAAGCTCAAAAATTATTTGGGATGGGGCTTGCCGATGATTTTTCAAAGGGAGGCTCCTTTCTTTTCTGAAATAGTTTTAAGCAGGTGTAAGGAATGAAATGGGCTTATGGGGCTAGCACTTTTTCTCGAAACGCACACTATTTTCTGGCGGCTTCATTTCTGCAATCACTTGGGACAGGCGCGTTTAACATCTTATTTGGAATAACTCTTATGAATTCCGGTCATAGCGAAGCCTTTCTGGGATATGTACTTTCCGTTGGCCTTCTCGCAAATGGAGTGTTTTCTCTCCCAGCTGGAATTTTAGCAGATACCTGGGGGAAGAAGAATGTTTTAATTATAGCACTAATCTGTACTAGTTGCGGACTTGCCGGACAGGTTCTTTCGCCAATTGGCCAGGCAACGGTTTTTTTCTCATTGCTTTTTGGAATGGGACAAGGTATGTTTGCTGCGGTTACACTGCCTCTTCTCGCCGATAACAGCGATCGAAATACCCAGCCTTATCTTTTCAGCCTTAATTTTTCGTTAACGACAGCTGCTCTCGTTTTCGGAAGTCTGTTGGCAGGAAAACTCCCAGAATACATATCTTCTTATTGGAGTTTATTCCTTTTCTCTATTTTACCTGGAATTGGTGTGATATTTGCAGCTTTTATGAGACAACACGGAAAAGTATCTATCGGTCAGAGCACAATGAAAAAAAGAATAAGTATTCAAAAGTACTGGAGTACTCTAAAGACCTTTAAAGTTGCGAGGGATGTTTTTATTTATAATTTTCAAATCGGACTGGGTGCAGGTTTGGTTATACCTTTTTTTAACATATTTCTCTCCCAGAAGCTGCAAGCCCCATTGGCACTTGTCGGTACGGTGATGTCAGTATCTCAAGCAGGAATAGCTTTGGCAGGTTTACTCGCTCCGTTATTAATGCGTTCTTTAGGAAAAGTTAAATCCGTTGTGTTTTTTCAAATTCTATCGATCCCTCTTCTCCTTATGATCGCTTTGCCCCAGTCATTAAGCATCGTCATTTTCTCTTTTTTGCTTCGCAATGTATTAATGAATATGAATCCCCCGATTAGCGGAAGCTTTACTATGGAGATAACACCGTTAAAGCCACAAAACGCCGTATCCAGCCTCGTAAGTATGGCACAAAATTTGAGTCGAGCCTTAAGGGCAAGTATCAGGGGATGGCCTACGGGAATAATGGGTTACAGAGTCCGTATTTTCCTAACCGCATTGCCCTATTTATCAGCAAGTCTATTTTATTGGCACATGTTCGGAAATTATGAGAAGGAATTTGTTTGTGAAAGTCGAATAGGGAGTTGATTGCTTTCATCTGTGAAAGAATCGAAAGGAGAGGTTAGAATGAAATACATTCGGTTTATACATGAGGGATCGACCCAATTCGGTATGCTAAAAGAGGAAAAAATATCGGTTTTAGATCGCTCATTCCTTGACAAAGAGAATAAACCTACGGGTCGAATTTTACAGTTATCAGAAGTTCAGTTATTAGCCCCTGTTCATCCAAGTAAAGTTGTATGTATTGGGTTAAACTATGCCAAACATATTGAGGAATTTGGAAATACTCGACCCGAAGCCCCGATTA
This sequence comes from Desulfitobacterium nosdiversum, assembly GCF_049860565.1. Lineage (GTDB taxonomy): Bacteria > Bacillota > Desulfitobacteriia > Desulfitobacteriales > Desulfitobacteriaceae > Desulfitobacterium_A > Desulfitobacterium_A nosdiversum. The sequence goes on along the minus strand of NZ_CP172056.1, from coordinate 3,090,207 downwards.
TTTTTATTAAGCCAAGTACATCCGTTATTGGACCAGAGGCAGAGATTATTTCTCCGGCAATCAGCGGGCAGGTTGATCACGAAGCTGAGTTAGCCGTTGTTATTGGTAAAACTGCAAAAGATATTTCGGAAGAAAAGGCATTTGACTATATTTTTGGATATACCTGCGGAAATGATGTTACAGCACGTGATCTTCAACGGAAGGATGGACAATGGACAAGAGGAAAGAGCTTTGATACGTTTTGTCCAATTGGACCATGGATTGTTACCGATCTTGATCCGAGCCATTTAGATATTCGGGCACTTCTTAACGGTCAGGTGAAGCAATCTTCGAATACACGAAATTTTCTTAACCCTGTCGCTAAGCTAGTCAGCTTTATTTCTCAGGTTATGACATTGCTGCCTGGAGACGTAATTTTGACAGGTACGCCGGAGGGGGTCGGTCCCATGAAATCAGGAGATGAAATAGCCGTTCAAGTTGAAGGAATTGGCGAATTGCGTAATCGTATCCGTTAGTCAGGAGGGGTTATTTTGCTTCGTATAGGGCATAATCAGAACACAAATATGCTTCCCATGTTTTATTTTCTCTCTCAAGGAAATCCTGATTTAGACTGGGTTATTGGTCAGCCGACAACACACAACAAATTGTTGGCTGAAGGAAAAATTGATCTAGCACCAATCAGTGCGTTTTCGTATGGTGAACATTGGCGAGACTACGCGATTTTACCCGATCTTTCGGTATCAACCAAAGGCCGGGTCGGTTCTATTCTTCTCTTTACTAAATATCCATTAAAGGAATTGGATGGGAGAAAAGTAGCTCTCACAAGTCATTCAGCAACCTCTGTAAATTTACTTAAAATTATTCTTAAGGAATTCTACCACTGTATGCCTGAATATGTGATTATGGATGCAGGTCTATCTGAAATGATGGCTGAAGCCGATGCCGGACTGCTCATTGCAGATCAAGCAATTCAAGCCTCGTTATCTAAGCCTGAGGCACAAATCATTGACTTAGGCGAGGAATGGTTCCGGCAGACGGGGTGTCCTATGACATTCTCTGTATGGGCTTATCCTAAATATCTAATTCATGAAAAAGGTGAAGAGATTCGTAATATTCATGAGTTGTTAATAAGCGGCCGAAATAAAGCGCTTAATCATATGGATGAGATTGTTAATACATGCGTTCAAATGCTTGGGGCAACGTCTGATTTTTGGGTTGATTACTTTAATCAGTTTAGCTATACTTTGGATTCAGAACTTCAGAGAGGACTCAGCCGTTATTTTGAGTATTGTGTTAAATATGGTCAACTTGAGGAACAACCGGAAATTTTAATCTGGCCGGAAGATTTGGGTTTGAGGGAATAAGATCATGGGCTGCTGGGTTTATATTCTCCGGTGTGCGGATCAGACACTATACTCAGGGGCTACGACAGACCTAACTCGACGAATTCAGGCGCATAATGATGGAAAAGGAGCTAAATATACTCGGAGCCGAACCCCCGTTCAGCTCATGCAATCTTGGCAGGTCGCAAATTGGAGTCAAGCGCTTCGTTTAGAAGCTGGCCTGAAAAAAATTCCAAAGGTTCTAAAAGAAGAACTCATTCGAGATCCTTTGAAAATCGAAGAGTGGGCAATACATGCAGGCTATAATTTTTCAATTCAAGTTGATTCTGTAAACGATAACACGTACACTAATCATATGAAGCAGTAGAAAGGGGGATTTTACATGCCGATCGTACAAATTGAACTATTAGAAGGCCGAACCTATGAACAGAAAAAAGCTATGGTAGAAAAAGTAACTGAGGCTATAATGGAAACAGCCGGAGCTGCTCGGGAGAATATTTCGATTATCATTCGTGAGATGAACAAAGAAAATTATGCTACTGCAGGGCAACTCGCTGTTGATAAGAATAAGTAATATACTCATTACAGAGTAAAACACATTAAAAAGCAAGAGGCAATTCAAAGATCCATTTGAATTGCCTCTTGCTTTTTAATGGGAATAGATTCCTCCACCGATAAACTCGCGAAGAATGGAGTTAAAAGGAACTTTATGAATATCAATAGGACTAAAATGGTTGAGAAGCCGTAATAAATGATCAGCCGTTGAATAATGCGGATGATCTTTAGGGATTGAAATAAGATGGGGTTCAGCATATGAACGGAGGGCATTTAGTTCGTAGAGTAAACTTGAATTGAACATGACATCGGCTTCTTCTTGATAAGGGAAAATATTGGAATTCTCTCCGCGTCTGACGCTAGGCCATTGGCTTAACGTTTTTTCCGGTGGGAGTCCTCTAAATTTATCATCACGCACTAAACGACGAATTAAACGAACTTCCGTTGTTGGAATTCGATTATAGGTATCAATATTCACTAGAAAAAGAGCACTGACATAAATTTTAAAAATTGTATTACGGTCGAGCGAGGAAAGAAGACGTGGATTAAGTCCATGTATACCTTCAATTACAAGAATTTCATCCGGAGAGAGTTTCATTATTGTTCCGTAATTTTTACGCCTTCCGCTTTCAAAATCGTAAATAGGACATTCAATTTCTTTCCCGTGAATAAGTGCGTGAAGGTGGTTATTCAGTAAAGGCAGGTCTAGTGCCTCTAAGGCCTCAAAATCGGGTTGCCCTTCTGAATCCTTCGGAGTATCTTCGCGGGCACAAAAATAGTTATCTAAGGATAAGGCAACAGGTCTAAGACCATTAACCCGGAGCTGGGTTGCGAGACGCTGTGCAAACGTTGTTTTTCCTGAAGAAGAGGGTCCTGAAATGAGAATGATTCGTACATTTTTACGTTGTTCAAGTATTCGGTCAGCAATCAGGGATACCTTTTTTTCATGAAGTGCCTCAGCAAGACAAATCAATTCTTGGGATCGTTGTTCTTCGATAATTTGATTAACGTCCTGTACTTCAGAAAAATGGAGATTTTCGTTCCAGCGTTGAGTTTCCAAGAAAGTCGCAGCTAATTTTTCAGGAGGGATAAAGGAAGTTAATTTTTCAGGATGATCAGGATTTGAAAAAAGAAGAATAAAACCTGGCGGATAATGAATAAGACGGAAGGGATACATGGGTCCGCTTCGTTCAAGTGGAGGATAGAGTGATTTTATGGTTTGATCGTTGACCTTACAATAGAAAAAACCATCATCCTTTGCTTCAAACGGGAGCAAATGATCTTCAGCAACCCAGGTTTTCAGGAACTCTTCTATACGTGCAACTTCTCTAACAGAAAGCATAGAATCCGCAAACTCACAATAGATTCCATCAAGAATAGAGTAAAGAATCTTTAAGTGTTCATTCGGGAATAATTGATTAACACTATGAATTAGCCATAAAATTAGAGTTTGACGATAACGACGATGTGAATTTTCAGGAATGCTCATGCATGTTCCTCCTTTTAAATAAAAGAATAGAGAAAAACGACGGATTGATGTATCCTATAGAAGGAGAAATGTCTCTGTATAGCGAATAAGAGTATATTCTTGGTAGGAGGGAAACGCGTGTATATAAGTACTAGAGGAAATTCTTCAGAACGAACGGGAAAAGAGGCCATTGCGTTGGGAATGGTTCCTAATGGAGGATTGTTCGTTCCTAGGATTATTCCAAAAATAAATTGGCAGGAATTAAAAGAGTTAAATTATTCCGGATTAGCCCGTAAAATTATCAAGCTCTATCTTCCAGAACTTTCAGATCGAACTTTGGATCAGGCAGTTGGCGTATATCGTCCGGACCTTTTTGATTCAGAAAATCCTGCGCCCTTAGTTCAAGTAGGAAATTTAGGTATCCTCGAACTTTGGCATGGTCCGACCTCAGCCTTTAAAGACATGGCATTGCAGGTCCTTCCGCATTTGCTTAAAGAAAGTATCCAATCAATTGAGGAAGCAGAAAAGGTGTTAATTTTAGTCGCAACCTCAGGAGATACGGGCAAGGCGGCATTAGAAGGCTTTAGGGATGTTCCCGGAATTGAAATCGCAGTCTTTTATCCTGAAAATGGGGTAAGCGCTGTTCAAGAAAGGCAAATGACAACAACTGAGGGCAAGAATACTTTTGTTATTGCTGTCAAAGGAAATTTTGATGAGTGTCAGTCCAAAGTTAAAGAAATTTTTGGCTCTAAAGCAATGATCGATGAATTTAAAAAAGGAAAATATGTTTTTTCTTCAGCAAACTCGATTAACTGGGGTCGACTATTACCACAAATTGTATACTACTTTTGGGCTTATGCACAAGCGGCAGCTTGCGGAAAAATTCAAGCCGGCGAGTTGATAAATATAGTTGTGCCTACGGGCAACTTTGGAAATATCCTTGCCGCATACTACGCCAAGGAAATGGGGTTACCGATAAAGGAATTAATTTGTGCTTCAAATCAGAATAATGTTCTTAGCGAATTTTTTCAAACAGGGATCTACAATCGTCTTCGCCCGTTTTATTTGACCACTTCTCCTTCGATGGATATCCTTATATCGAGCAACTTTGAACGTTTTCTCTATCATATGAGTGATTGTGACTCCGAGAAGGTCAATCTTTGGTTTAAAGAACTGCAATCTGAGGGCAAATTTGAAGTGGATTCTCAAACGTTAGCAAAAGCTAGAGAATATGTTAAGGCGGGCTGGGCAAATGAAGACGAAGTTCAAGCTACAATTCATAAAACTTACGATGAATGTGGATATGTGTTAGATCCGCATACTGCCGTAGCAGTTAAGGTTTGCCAGGAATATTTCGATACAAGCGGGGATTCAACTTATACTATTATTGCGTCAACCGCAAGCCCCTTTAAATTTGCCGGAACGGTTCTGCGGAGTATTGCTCCGCAACAAGGAACAGAGAATGAATGGGAAAGTCTCGAACGTCTTAGCTCACTTACAGGCTGGGCGATTCCATCCGGATTACAAGGATTGGATCAAAAGACGGTTAATAAAACGGAGACTACTGCCCCATCGGAGATACCTAACTTATTAACTAAACTCTTCCTGTAATTGCTCATAAAAGAATAGGGGTTTAAATAAGGAAGTGAAAATCACTTCCTTATTTTAGTTCAAAGCTTTTATTCTCATACCCAGCTTTTTAATATATTATAACAAATTTCTCTTTAGAAACCTCTTTTAATTAAAATATAACTATGACTGAATTTCATTAAATGTAGTTTTAGGATATGAGCCAAGAAGTTTTGTAGATATATTTTTCTCCCGGAGAGCCCAAAGTGCTTCTTGAATAATGGGTGAAAACACATAGCCATCAATATCGACGAAAAAAACATATTCTCCTAACTTTTTTTTGGAAGGACGAGACTCGATTCGGCTCATATTAATTTTCCGCGAAGCAAACTCCTTAAGAATTTCAGATAAGGAACCTGGAACGTTGTCGGCTAAAAAGAGCAAAGAGGTTTTGTCGCCTTCGCTGGTTTCCGTGCTCATTTCAGCCAGTGAATGACCGACCAGGATAAAGCGGGTTGCATTTAAGGTTTCATCCTGAATCTTCGCGGCTTGACATTGGATGTTATAAAGATCGGCAGCTCTCCGTGGTCCTATGGCTGCCCATTTTTCTTCAGTCGACGAAATCATTTTTGCAGCTTCCGCTGTACTTGGACAAATAATTTGCTGTGCTTGAGGAATATAGGTTTCTAGGAAATCTCGACATTGTCCCAGGGCCTGTTCGTGAGAATAAACACGTTCAATTTGGCTCAATTCAAGGGGGATACGTGTTAACAGACACTGTTCAACCGGATGAATAAATTCCTTAGAGATATAGATGTTTTCAGTTTGTGCAAGCATATCGAGCGTTGCCCCTACTTGACCTTCAGTTGAGTTTTCAAGGGGGACAAAGCCAAAATCAATTTCTTTTTTATCGCAGGCTGCGAGAAGTTTGGTAATTGTATTAAACGGAATGGGGTTGGGAAGATTGTTTTCCCATTCTTTTTCATTGGATATAAAAAAATAAAGAGCTTCTTCCGAAAAACTTCCTTTAGGACCTAAATAACCAATGCTGCTCATTTTACTTCTCCTTAAAATTATGTAAAAAAGGCTTAGCATCCCAAAGGGACGAGCTAAGCCTCGCGGTACCACCCTAATTGCCGGCCTTTTAGAGACCGGCCACTCTAATCTTCTGACAACAAGAATACCTGTTAACGGTGGATACCGGCGTTCCCTACTCCCAGTTCAAGAACGCAACTCCTGAGTGAATTTCCGTTCCAGCACCCACGAGTGCTTTCAGTCTATGGCACTTGCTCCCTAACGGTCTGGTTGACGTATACTCTCATTCATCGTTGTTGATAAAATAAAAAATATTTTTAATGATTATAACAGGAAACAGTTAATTAGGGAAGGCTTAATTTAGATAAATTGTTTTAATTTATATTTAATTTATATTTAAACCTTAAAATACTTCGCAAGATTTATTGATTATTTTTAGGTTATCGTTAGATTGAACTTGCACATTGATGTCTCACGGGATAAAATAATAACTGGAAGGTTGGGGAACCTTCCTGGGAGATAGGTGGACGAGGTGGCAGAAACAGGCAGTGGTACGTACGCTGTCTGTTTCACTTTATTCATTTATTTTTCTTTTTACTTATACCAAAGGAGCATCGTAGAATGGCGATTGAAATAGAACATAAATATTTAGTTTACCAAGAATTACTGCCGGGGTTAGGCGAGGGACAAAAAATAATACAAGGATATTTGGCGGTAAAGCCTTCAATTCGCTTTCGAATCCTCGGGCAGGAAGTTATGATTACAGTGAAGAATTTACATAGTGATGGAAGCCGTTTCGAATTTGAGACATCCAAGTCTAATGTAAGTATTGATGAACAGGAAGAGCTTCTTAGGTTGGCTCTTTTTCCTGTAATTGAAAAGATCAGATATCGAGTTCCGTTCTCAGGACTTGTCTGGGAAATTGATGTTTATCAGAGGGAGAATTTAGGGCTAATAACTGCTGATGTAGAATTGCCCAGCTTGGATCACCCTATTGACTTTCCAGAATGGATCAATTCGCAGCAAGAAATTACACACGATGCTCGGTATTTTAATTGGAATCTTGGACAAAAGGCTTTTACAAAATGGGAAGATTCGTAAACGAATGGTAATTTTTTATACTCCTGAGTATAATAATCAGGAAATACGTTAATTCCGAATAGGAGGAATATCAGTGGAACAGGTTAAACTTAAGTCCAGATCAGAAATTCCTGAGGAACATAAATGGCATCTCGAAGATATCTTTCCAAGTAATCAGGCTTGGGAAGATGAATTTGCAAGAGTTGAAAAAAGTCTTGAACAGGCTTCCCAATTTCAAGGCAAATTAGGCGATAGCGCTGATCGGCTGTTAGACTGTTTGAATTTAATGGACGAAATCGGGTCTGACCTGGAAGAAATCTATACCTATGCGCGCATGAGACGAGATGAAGATAACCGTGAAGCAATTTATCAAGGAATGACTGACCGAGCAGGGGCTCTTTCGGTAAAACTCGGAAGTGCGTTCGCTTTTGTGGTGCCAGAACTTTTATCCTTGCCCGCGGGAAAAATCACAGAGTTCCGCAAGGCAAATTCAAAATTAGAAACCTATGATCAAGCGTTAGAAGATATTCTTCGCAAACGTGACCATGTTTTAAGCCCGGCAGAAGAAAAAATCCTTGCTGAGGTTGGAGAAATGGCTGAGGCCCCCAGTACAATTTTTGGAATGGCTAATAATGCTGATCTCAAATTCCCGACCATTAAAGATGAACAAGGCCAGGATGTAGAATTAACGAAAGGCAATTATACTCAATTTATGGAAAGTGCCGATCGAAGTGTGCGTAAGGACGCTTTTGAAGCCCTCTATCATACGTATCGGAAACAAATTAATACATGGGCAGCAACGACCAATGCAAATGTTAAAGCCGATGTGTTTTTTGCTAAAACCCGGCGGTATTCTTCATCTATTGAATCTTCTTTAGATGATGATCGGATTTCTGTTACGGTTTATGATGCTTTGATTGAGACCGTTCGTCAATTTCTCCCTGAAATGTATAGGTATATGAACCTGCGCAAAAAGGCACTGGGACTTGAGAAACTGCATATGTACGATATTTATGTTCCAATTGTGCCCGAGGTTAAAATGGAAATTCCTTATCCCAAAGCTCTAGATATGGTGCGCGAGGGTTTAAAGCCTTTAGGAGAAGATTATCTTAAGGTGCTTAACGAAGGATTTAGTTCCCATTGGGTCGATGTCTATGAGAATCAAGGAAAAACGAGTGGGGCCTATTCCTGGGGAACTTATCGATCTCATCCCTACGTTTTGCTCAATCATCAAGATACGCTGGATTCGATGTTTACAATTGCTCATGAAATGGGACATTCCCTGCATACCTATTTTTCGAATAAAACTCAACCTCATCTCTATGCCGGCTACAAAATATTTGTAGCTGAAGTAGCCTCAACTTTAAATGAGTCATTGGTAATGGAACATCTTCTGAATACAACAGAAGATCCTAAAATGTTAGCCTATTTGCTCAATCACTATCTCGAACAATTCAGGGGTACAATTTTTAGACAGACGATGTTTGCTGAGTTTGAAAAGAAAACACATGCCTTGGTCGAACAAGGTGTTGCCCTGACAGCCGATCTTCTATCCGATGAGTATTTGAAGTTAAATCAAGAATATTATGGATCAGAAGTGATCTCAGACCCGGAAATCGCTTATGAGTGGTCAAGAATTCCGCATTTCTATAGTTCTTTCTACGTTTATAAATATGCAACCGGTTTTTCAGCAGCGATCGCTCTAGCTCATAAGATTCTTGAAGAAGGTGAACCTGCTGTAAAACGTTATCTTACATTCCTTTCGAGCGGAAGTTCCGATTATCCGATTGAACTATTACGTAAGGCAGGAGTTGATATGGAGACTCCTCTACCAGTGAAGGAAGCCTTAGAAGTGTTTAAAGGATTACTCGATCGACTTGAACAAATTTTAGACGGATCTAAATCATAAATAATCTTTAAGGTAATTTTAAAGGGGAGCTGTGATTCATTCACAGCTCCCCTTTGCAGCGTTTCTCCAGCATATTTTGTTTCTAAAGAGACCTTATGTCATCTTAGATACCCCCTTGACGGATACCTTCCCAAATCATTTGATCGGTAAGGAATTCAACAGGGGCACGGTCATCGGTTAAAAGCTGGCCCGACGTAGAGGTAATCCGTTTTATATTGGTTTGGAAGAGAGAGTAAAAAGGTTTTAATTCTTCGGGAAGTTCATTAGGAGGGGTAGAGAGGATTATTGGTTTATCTGAGCCAATCAAGACGTAATTAAGAGAGCCGGGAATCGGCATCAGATAAGTATAGTTAAAAACTGAACATAATGTATTTTCAAAAGCCTGCAGCAACGGAGAAGAGGACGACAGCGCATTTACATTAAGAGCAAGCATGCCCGATGGATTTAATTTGGCTTTGACTTGGCTAAAAAACTCCTGGGTAGACAAATGAAAGGGAATATAGATCTGATTGGAGTAAGCATCAACGATTACTAAATCGGCCTTTCCTTTTTGCGAACGAAGAAAAGAACGACCATCCGCATTAACCACTTTTCCTTCCGATCCATTGAGACCAAAATATTTTTGCCCTAAGGGAATGACATCTGGATCAATTTCAACACCAGTTAATGATAACTGAGGCAATATAGGTTTAATCCAATAATTGAATTGTCCGAGCATGGTTCCGCCGGCAGAGCCAAGTATCCAAGTTTGAAAGGGATATTCTTTGCCTGTCTCGCGGAGAAAAGGGAGAATTAGATAATAGTCATAATAATCTTGAGGAAGAAGCTGATGGTTGGGTCGGGCAATAGACTGAACACCTCCGCCTTCATTATAGATAAGCGATGTACTGCCATCCTCTTCCTTAACTACTTGTACATACTGATAAGGGGTTTCTTTTTCCCACACAACTTGAGAACCGGCTTTTACTGTTCGAGGTCCGAAGAAAATAAGAAGAAGAGGAAGAAGCGTTAAAAGCAGTGCACCTGCCTTTTTTAGACCTAATCCGGAAATTGTTATAAGGATAAGTGCAGAGACGTAAATTGTATTGCGGGTGCCAATACTAGGGATTAATACAAGTGATGGAAGGAAGGTTCCCAGCAAGCTTCCTAGAGTGGAGAAGGCGGAGAGACGTCCTGCGATTTTTCCGGTTTCCTCTGCTCGTGTAACACTTAATCGTAGGGCAAAAGGACTTACCATTGCGAGCAGAAAAATGGGCGGAGCAAATACAAGAAGTGTACCTACAAAAGCAAGGAGAATGGTTTTGATTGGTGTGCCTAAAATACCTTCTGTCAGCATTCCAAACGTGAACTGCGAGATGAGGGGAATAGCTGTTAGTAATAGGCCGGATATTAGAGATATAGAGAAGAGAATTGCAGGTTTTGGTGTTCGGTCAGCCCAGCGGCCGCCAATATAATACCCCGCAGACATGGCTAACAGAATAATACCGATAATATTGGCCCAAACCATTAAAGAGGTGCCAAAAAAGGGAGCAATTAGACGAGAAGCGGTCATTTCGATACTCATAACTGCTGCACCAGCAAAAAATACATAGAAATACATAAAACCTTTAGACATGCTTTTCCCCCTTAAATGTAATTAAACATATATTTGCTTTTAAGATCTAAATTTCCTGCGCATTTAATTTAAAAACTTTAAATGGGATGGATATTATCGAAACTTGACAAAGTTTCTAATATGGATGAATATAAAAGGGACTGAAAATCAATAATGAATAATACTCTTTAGAGGAGTATGAATTGTAGGAAAGGAAGAAAAAAATGAGCGATGTATGTAGTTCATGTTCAGCTGCTGGAAGTTGTACTTCTGGAAGCTGTTCGAATGAACCTCAATTATCTGAGGCCCAAAAAGCAAGCAAGATTGGTAAAATCATTGCAGTTATGAGCGGAAAAGGCGGAGTTGGAAAATCTTCTGTAACAAGTATGTTAGCCGTAAGTTTAAACCGCCAAGGATATAAAGTCGGGATTTTGGATGCAGATATCACAGGACCAAGCATCCCGAAAATTTTTGGAATTACTGAAAAAGCTAATGTCAATAAAATTGGTGTTATTGCCCCCCAAAGCAGAAACGGAATTAAAGTGATGTCCTTAAACTTAATGCTTGAAAATGAGGATGATCCTGTAATTTGGAGAGGGGCAATTATTACCCAATTGATTCAACAGTTTTGGAGTGATGTAGTTTGGGGCGAACTGGATTATCTCTTGATCGATATGCCCCCAGGAACAGGGGATGTACCTATAACAGTTTTCCAAAGCTTACCTGTTAGCGGTGTGGTTATGGTGACAAGCCCTCAACAGCTTGCCGGCATGATTGTTCGCAAAGCAATTAAGATGGCTAAAAAATATGACACTACATTTTATGGATTGATTGAAAATATGGCCTATGCTTCCTGTCCGGATTGCCATAAACGAATTGAAATTTTTGGAACGCCTAAAGGGGCTGAAGAAGCCAAAAAAAATGAGATCCCATATTTAGGCCAATTACCGATTGATCCCGTATTATCGAGTATGTCTGATCTGGGTAAGATTGAAGATTACCAAACAGAGAATTTTGATAATATCGTTCAACGAATTCTTGAAGAAGTAGCCAAGGATAGTAAGGAAAAAGTGATTAATTAAGTATAAGGCTGATGGAGGAACAGAATGCGGGGAGAAATCATGGAATCACATATCCGAAATATTGACTTAGCCCCTCAAGGTCAACTTAAAATTGATTGGGTAGCAGGACATATGCCTGTTTTAAATCAATTGCGGAAAGAGTTTGAGCAGGAGTTACCGTTTAAGGGCAAGAAAGTCGTTGTATGTTTGCATTTAGAGGCAAAAACAGCATATTTGGCAAAGGTAATCCAAGCCGGAGGAGCAGAGGTTACTGTCGTAGCCAGCAATCCACTTTCCACTCAGGATGATGTCGTAGCTGCTTTAGTTGCGGGGGGGATCCATGCTCATGCGTGGCACGGAGCAACGGAGGAAGAATATCATCAACATATTCATCAAGCCTTAGACTTTCAGCCGGATTATATTATTGATGATGGCGGAGATCTCGTGTCTACGATTCATCAGCAAAGAAGGGAGCTTATCTCTCATGTCCAAGGCGGAGCCGAAGAGACGACAACGGGTATTCTTAGGCTTAAGGCTATGGAGCAAAAGGGAGAATTAGGTTTCCCGATGATTGCCGTAAATGATGCTCAAATGAAATATTTGTTTGATAATCGGTATGGCACAGGCCAGTCAGTTTGGGATGGAATTATGAGAACAACAAACCTTGTGGTTTCAGGTAAAACAGTCGTTGTTGCCGGCTATGGCTGGTGCGGTAAAGGTGTAGCGATGCGTGCCAAGGGGTTGGGTGCTCGGGTAATTGTATGTGAAGTCGATCCCATTAAAGCGAATGAAGCTTGGATGGATGGCTTCGAAGTTATGCAAATGTTAGAGGCAGCTGCTCAAGGAGACTTTTTCATTACAGTAACCGGAGACAAAGATGTCATCAGGGGAGAGCATTTTAAAGTCATGAAGGACGGCGCTATTCTTGCTAATGCTGGACATTTTGACGTTGAAGTCAATAAAGTTGAACTTAAGGCACTATCAGAAGAAATGCGAGTTGTTCGCCCAAATATTGAAGAGTTTAAGCTTAAAGATGGAAGAAAGATATTCTTGCTTGCTGAAGGGCGATTAGTCAATCTTGCTGCAGGAGACGGACATCCTGCAGAAGTTATGGATATGACGTTTGCTCTTCAGGCACTTTCCTTAACCGCATTGACTGAACAGGTTACCCCCTTGTCTGCAAAAGTTTATCCTGTTCCCCATGAAATGGATTTACGTGTCGCTCGGCTTAAACTTAATGCATTAAATCTAAAAATTGATGAATTAAGCATTGAACAAAAAGAGTATCTATCAAACTGGGTGCATGGATAAATCGAAAATATTTAAGAATTCATTGTCTAAGGATGGAGTTTTAATAACTTCATCCTTTTTTATAGGAAATTTGAGTCTTTTAAAATTGTTTTTTTATAATTTATAAAATTTTCTTTAATTTTTAGCTGTTATAGTATACAATAGAACAAATAAATTGTATTAGAAATCAGAAAGGAGGGGATATCTATGCCAACCTGTTTTATTCATCCGACGACTTTGTCAATTATAGGAACGAGCAAAGGCTTACGTACTGCCTTAGAGGGATGTAGAAAAGCAGCAAAAGAAAACGATCCTGTCCTTTTCCAAGGTGAAATTGGGACAGGTAAGTTGCTATTGGCGACCTATCTGCATGATGAAGGCGCGCAACACGACAAAACACTGTATGTAGTGGATTGTGCTCAACCTCATGGCATTATACAAAAGCTTCTTAGTGAGGACTTTAACATAAATTATTTTGAGTTCTTAAGCGGAGGTAGTTTTTATTTTCGTGAAGTAGCTAGTTTAAGTCTGGAAGATCAGAAAAGGCTTTATCATTTTTGCCTTAGAATAGAACCGTTAAAAATTCGTATATTCTTAAGTTCTTCTCAAAATATTCATTTTCTAATGCTTGATAAGGCATTTGATCAAAATCTTTATCGCTATGTAGGGCAGTGGGAAATTTCAATTCCGCCCCTTCGTCAGCGAAAGGAAGATATCCCCCTCTTAATTGAACATTTAATCGAAAATTTGAATCTACGCTTGCGAAAATCTGTACAGGGTCTTACTCCACAGGCTGAACAAATATTGACTTCTTACCGTTGGCCAGGAAATATTGAAGAATTAGAACAAGTGCTGACTCGTGCTATACTATTAGGAAATGAACCCTATATTTCACAGCGTCACCTTAGAGGATATTTGCTTTCCTCAGATTATGAGAACACGATTAATGATGTTATGCCGCTGGATCGAATGGAAGAGATCCTTTTAAAGAGTGCTCTTGAACGCTATGGCTATACACTTGAAGGGAAAAAACGAGCTGCAAGAGCCCTCAACATTTCTCTTGCAACTCTGTACAATAAGGTTAAACGCTATAACCTAAATGAATAAAAGAAACAGAAGATGAAGAGATTGTTTCTCATCCTGCTAACATGTTAATGGTTCGCTACGGAAAGAATGTAAAGACAGAAACAATTTTTGATTTCGAACAAATTCTTTTTGATAAAACCGGAATCGGACCGGGGGTGAAATTTTGAATACATCAACAGATGAATATCAGGAAGTAATTTCTGCAGTTCAGGGATTTTATGCGCGCAAAGATTCAGCTCATAATTTAGAACATGCGTTAAGGGTTAGAGATTGGGGAAGAAAAATAGCGCAGGCAGAAAATGCAGAGCTGCGTGCCGTGGAATTGGCTGCGATCCTTCATGATATTGGGCGTTCGGGAACACTTGAGAAAACACACGCAGAAAGCAGTGCGGCATTGGGAAAAAATGTTCTTCAAAAACTTGGATATTCAGAGGATTTAATTCAAAAAGTTATTGGGGCGGTAGTTTCCCATTCTCGCGAAGGTGGACATGAACCTCTTTCACTTGAAGCGAAAGTTCTTTATGATGCTGATAAATTGGATTTTGTAGGTCCGATAGGCATTGCTCGCTTATTTACCTGGGGGGGCAAGGAAGGGAAACCCTTTTTTGGTCCGAACTCTTGCGAAGAGTTTTATTGCGAGAGGATACGTAATTATGCAAATCATCTTTTTACGGATAGTGCAAAAAAATATTTTATGCCGCTATTTGAATACTCTGAAGATTTCTGGCATCAGTTATCCAAATTAAAAGCTTAAAGGGAATGGATAATGGTTATACTAGGATTATCTGCATCAGAAAGGTCGGATAATCTTTGTTTAAATTTCTATGGCGAATTTTTGTTGTTTTAGTATTTCTCTTTCTAATTAAAACTACGTTTAGTTCTCAAACTGAAGCGTATATTACTTGGCCGGAAAAACAAAATTGGGTTGAAAGAGTAAAATACCAGGTAGACCGTATACAGCAGGATGCACAGGATCTACCGGCAAATGTTGAAATTGAACTTAAACGCTTATGGAAAGATGTTAAACCTAAAAATGACGCAAAACTAGTTTAGTTTGTGATTTGACTTTGGGCTTGATTAAATGTATTATGAAAGGCATCTAAAGTCTCTTTTAGATCCAGATGATTTTAAAAAGGAGTGGCGATTGAGTTATGGTTAATATTACAGAAATCGCAGCCCAGAAAGTAAAAGAGGTTATGGCAAATCAAAACTTAAATAATTCTTATTTGCGCCTCTATGTAGCTGGGTTTGGTTGAGGAGGGCCGAATTTCGGCATGACTCTGGATGAGTCTAAGAATGAAAACGATATTGTCGATGAAGATTTTGGAGTAACAATTCTTACAGAGGAAAAACTTGCGCCTTATCTTGAAGGAGCAGTTGTTGATTATGTAGAATCCCGTTACGGCGGCGGCTTCGAAATTAAAACTAATAATGAAAGTAGTTGCGGGTCAAGCTGTGGCGGAAGCTGCGGCAGTTGATCCTAAATCCGGAAAGAGCTTTTTAAGCTCTTTTTCTTTTTTGCAGAGTTTAATAAGCAATTATATTTTTTTAGGTTTATGGCAAACACTAAGTTAGAATAAATCTATTTAAAATTCATCAAAAGTATTTATGACATAAAATTTTTAGAGGTTTAAGCTAACTTACATTCATTATTATAGATTTCCTTGAGTATGGATAGTTAAAGGACAGTTTAAAAAATAGACATTTTCGGGTAAAATATTAAGTGTAATAATCTTCCTTTGGGCTATGGAGCGCTATTCTAGTGCATAAAATGGCAGTCGAAGGCGGGCCTAAGAATCCGCCGAGGGCATACCGATGAAGTTCCTGGTGGCGGCTTGCGACGCCCAGTCGAGGGTTGCTGCTGGGAGTTAAGGTTCAAGGGGGATCCGCAATGGCATGCGGGCGCTACCCTTAACCGTGGAGGCCTAAGTGCGTGGCTCCAATCGGAGTTACGGCTTAGGGGATGAACCTGCATTAGGAAGGAACTTAGTGCAGTGTAGCCTGCCTTGAGGTGGAAAAGTTGGGAAGGCTAGAGGGATTTGGATCCTATTGGCCGATAGGGTTCAGTCTGCTGGAAATTCTTTTCTGCAAAAGAGGCTAGACTGTTAAAGAGTGTTAAGGAAAACTTCTAGAGCGATAATTAGTGAGGATTGAAGTGCGGTCTCAGTGGTGATCAAGTTCTGAATGCTGGTGACACCTCAGGCTAAGAGAAAGAGGAAACCGCCCTTCGGGAAACCGGGGGAACTTAGTGGGAAAACCTACTTGACCTAAGCCGCAATATTTTTTCATTAATGTCCTAAAGCCCAAGGGATTCACCTCTCATATGAGAGGTGTTTTTGATTTTATTCTAAAAATTACCTTCTTCTAAAAGAGGAATTTGGGGTTTATTGACGAATACTACAAGGTGATTAAACGCTGAATCTTTTTGGACTAATCTAAAGGACAGGGCCTAAAAGAGCGGGGGATTCTATTTGGGGTGAATCGCAAGTTTTTTTGCGTAGGGCTTTACACCTTCTTGCCCGAATCCGTCAACTAACCTCGTAAGCGAAAGAAAGGTGGATTTCGTTTAATGGTTTTATCCTCACGGAGAGTGTGGGTAGGCAGTGCTGTTTTGTCCAGCGCACTGCTGCTCAGCAGTCTACCAGGAGTGCATACGCCTGCCCAAGCTGCTGAGTCCACGACTGGCTTGAAGACTGTAGTTTTATCTTCTAACCCATTGTCCGGGTATTCAGCATCTGCAGTACGCAACTCAATCATTACTACAGCCGGAAAGGTCCAGGTGAAAGTGGACAAGCCAAATCAAAAGGTCCAGGTTGTTGCTGCTACAAATTCAACTAAAAGATCTGATTCTTCGCAAAAGACAAAGCAAGTTGCCAGTACAGCCCAAACGAAGCAACAAATTTCACGGAGTAATGACTCTGCTGCATCGTCAGTCATTCGCAACGCCATGAGTCTTGTGGGTACACCGTATTCCTTTGGTGGAACAAGCAGAAGCGGATTTGATTGTTCGGGTTATACCCAATATGTATTTAAAGGCTCAGGAATTAGTTTGCCGCGTACATCTTATGCTCAATTTGGCGTTGGAACTGCTGTTACCAAGAGTCAATTACAACCTGGAGATTTGGTGTTTTTCACTACATATTCTTCAGGAGCTTCCCATGTCGGTATTTATATCGGTGGTGGAAACTTCATTCATGCATCGAATAGCGGTGTGAGAACCACAAGTTTAGGAGAGAGTTACTATGCTTCTCATTTCGTAGGAGCGAGAAGAGTAAACTAGCTGACCGGACTAAAAAGAGAGTAGCGATTACGCTGCTCTCTTTTAAATTATGGGCAACCAAGTAACAGGCTTATAATGCTGACATTCTCCGCCTGGCTTGGCAGAAGTTAAATTATGAATGTAATGATCTGTTTTACGGCATTTTCCGACTCTCTTAAAATAGCATGCTCTGCAGAGTTCTACACGGTAGTTGAGGATCATTCCTTTTTTACCTCCCGAAAATGATGATATACTGTTTCAGCAATTGGTATGGGCAGACCGGCAGCCTGAAGTTCCTCAGGACTTGCAATGCGTATCCTTTCAATCGATTTAAAATGGCGTAAAAGAGCTTGACGACGCTTAGGACCAACTCCAGGTACACCGTCTAGTTCGGAAAGCGTCATTGTTTTGGCTCGTTGTTGACGGTGAAATGTGATTGCAAAACGATGAACTTCATTTTGAATCCGTTCTAATAAATGAAAGGTTGGGGAATCTTTTTTGATATCGACGGAGCTTCCTTTTTGATTAAGCAGTCCTGCGGTTTGGTGACGGTCATTTTTTACCATCCCTGCCACAGAAATGGTAAGTTCCAGCCCTTGAAGCGCTTCAAGGGCTGCACTGATTTGGCCTTTGCCACCATCGAGTAATATCAGGTCCGGCATGGATAAGTTTTCTTCCTTAAGACGAGCATAGCGGCGACTAATAACCTGACGCATGGCAGCAGTGTCATCCATATTTTCCATAGGTTGAATTTTAAATTTACGATAGTCATGACGATTAGGCTTGCCGTCTAAAAACTGAACCATGCCCGCTACAGTGTGGGTACCTGCAATATTCGAGATATCAAAAGCCTCAATAAGGTGAGGTGCCGCAAGATTTAGAGATTTGCCGAGTCCTTCTAAGGCCTGGAGACTTTCTTCAATGTGATGGGCTTCAAGTGTTATTTGATCGTGCAAGGTTTTTTGCGCATTCTCCATTGCCAATTTAACCAAATCATGTTTTTGGCCTTTTTGTGGGATAACGATCGGAAAAAGAAGAGTCAAGATTGAGATGTCTATTGGGGGAACTAAAATTTCTTGAGGCAGTGAAGCTTTATCTGTATAAAATTGTGCAAGAAAGGAAATGAAGGCTTCCTCAGGATCCTCATAAAAAGGAAAAATAAAATTATCTCGGGATAATAATTTCCCCTGACGGAGATAAAAGACTTGAATACAGATTTGATCCTTTGTTAAGGCATAACCAATGACATCGCGGTCAATAAAATCGTTTAAGGTAATGTTTTGCTTCTCGCCGATCTTTCGTAAGTCAGAAATTAGATCGCGGTATTCCTTTGCTTTTTCAAATTCCAGGTTCTCAGCAGCTTCATGCATTTTTTGTTCTAATTGTTCCAGAATTTTATGTTGATCTCCTTTTAAAAAAGCAATAACTTCTTTACGCATTTGGTTATAAGACTGAGGTTTGATTTCTTCGATACAAGGTCCCAAACACTGATGAAGATGATAATAAAGACAAGGCTTGGTCGGAATATGGCGGCACTTGCGAAAGGGAAAAAGCCGATTCAGCAGACGTGATGCTTCTCTTGCCGCTGTGGCATTTGGATAAGGCCCAAAGTATCTACCAGAGCCTTTTTTCACTTTTCGCGTGACCATGATTCGCGGATGAACTTCTTCGGTTATCGTGATATACGGATAGGATTTATCATCTCTTAAAAGGATATTATATTTAGGATTATGTTTCTTAATAAGATTGCACTCAAGAACAAGGGCTTCAACTTCTGAATCAGTAATTATGGTTTCAATATCTGCAATTTGACTGATCATCAATTCCGTTTTGCCGTTATGAGATCCTGTAAAGTACGAGCGAACCCGGTTGCGCAGGATTTTAGCCTTCCCCACATAGATAACATGGTCGGAAGAATCTTTCATTAAATAAACTCCTGGCTTTTCGGGAAGCAGGCTTAATTTTTGATGCAATATCTCCATGTCTTCACTCACCTCTTTATATCTTATCATTCTAGTGGGTGAAGTGCTGTGTTGCAAGTTTTACCTAAGGAATTATCATAACGGCATCATCAAATTCGTATATTGTTCTGAGGACTAGAACGAACAGGGAGGGATGATTATGCCGAGTTCTTGGGGACGTCCGCCCCGTAATGATATCTGGCAGGACCTACAGGCCTTGGCGTTTTGGATTTTGATTATAGGGGTTGCAGGTTTTCTTTTCTTTCCTACTTTTTTTAAAGATGTATATTCGCGCCTAGCAGAGCCGACAACGACAGTATCCACTGACTCAGGCAACTTAAATAATTATGGTGTGAACTTAGACTCAAACAATTTATCCCAGGGAACGTCTAGTCTGCTAAATCCCCAAGGATATTCCTCCAGCGTCATAAACGGATTATATGGGAATAACAGTGAAGTTTCCACAGGATATTGGGTTATCTTTGTGGCCGATGGAACCTTTAAACAATTGCCGGTGACAAGTGAGTCCTATACGTTTTTAACAAACTTAATTGATCGTGATAAAAATACAGATCCCAAAAACACATTAATTCTTGCGGCAAACGGGCAAATCCGAAAATATACAGTAAGTGACGAAATCTATGTCATTATAACCAATATGGCTTTGATCGATACGAGAACCCGAACGACGGGGTAACCTTTTCAGTCAAACAGCAATTTTGCTCCTGCGGCGAACAGTGCTAAACCAAGAATTTGCCAAGGGTTCCAAGGTAACCTTTCAACACCAAGCCAGCCTAAATGATCGATGATAAGTGCGGTTCCGACCTGGCCGATGATAATTGCCGTTGTTGCATTGCACATACCGATTTTGGGAATACTCATTGCAACTAAACCAATGATTAGTACACTGAGAACTCCGCCCAGATAAATATACCAGGGTATTGAAGTGTAATTATATTGGAAAATTGGTATTCGGACAGCTACAACAGTGAGCAGAGCGACAATGACTCCTATAACATGTACTGCTAACGTTGCGGCTAACAAATGCGTCTTTTGTGAAAGCAAGGAATTTAAGGCACCTTGAACAGCCATTAAAATACCGGAAAAGCCTGCAATAAGAAAGGGAAAAGATAAGAATTTAAACATAATAACCTCCTCGATAATTTTAGAAGGGATGGACAAGTTCTCCAAGTTCGTTAAGAACTAGTTCGTATTCGTTTTACAAGGTCAGGGGAAAATGAAGATGTAACATCATTTAACGAAAAAGAGGTGGCGTCGTGGATATTGATTACAATCTTGTACAACGGGCCCAGATGCTGCTAACTCTTGATCATCCTCTGACTCAAGTTAAAGATATCCTTCTCCGTGAGGGTTATCCGCGGGACCAAGTCATTGAACTTATTGAAGCCACAGAAGAAGTTTTAAATTACTTAGTTCCGCCGGAATATGACGAAAATAAAATAGGAATTGATATCCTTCATCCCGGAGAAAAAGTTCAAGGCAGAAAACCTTCTGTAGACATTCTTATCGATAAGCATAGCGGAAAATTAAATCTCTTAACCCCGCAATATCAGGAAACATGGAGAGTTGCTAATGAAGTGAGAAAAGCAATTAAAACTCAAAGATCTGCTTACTTAGACTTTAATTGAGTTTTTTAGGCGAAGACGTTTTTGTCGTCGCCTTTTTGTTATTAAGTATATTGTTTTCGACTAATCCTTAAATTATGTTATAATTTTAGAAGCCTGATTTTTTGACAAGGAAGAAGGAAATACATTGGAACCTCTAACATATGGTTTAGAAGATATCTTCGAAAAAGTAGAATCGAACATTCGCCTAACCTTAGAAGACGGTGTTAAATTGCTAAATACGAAGAATATGTTGGGCTTGGGATATTTAGCAAATGAAAGAAGAAAAAGCCAGACGGGTAACTTTGTTTATTTTAATAATAACGGTCATATTAATTATAGTAATGTTTGTAAAATCAGATGCGGTTTTTGTGCTTTTGGTAAGGAACCGGGGGAAAAAGGGTCATATACAATGGATCTTGAGGAAATTGTCCGGCGAGCGGAGAACTATGGCTCATTAGGTGCAACAGAGATTCATATTGTCGGTGGTATTCACCCTGATCTTCCATTTTCATATTACCTCGATTTAATTCGGAGAGTTCATAAAGCGGTCCCTTCTGTAAGTTTGAAAGCTTTTACTGCGGCAGAATATGATTACTATTCCCAATTAGAAGGAATTCCAGTCGAAGAAATACTGCTTCAAATGAAAGAAGCAGGAGTCAGCTTTGTAACCGGCGGGGGAGCTGAAAATTTCAGCCAGCGTGTAAGGGATATTATCTGTCCGGGAAAGTTAACCGGGGAGAGATGGCTGGAAATTCACCGAACAGCACACCGTTTAGGCATCCCTTCTAATGCAAATATGCTTTTTGGCATTATCGAAACAGACGAAGAGGTTATTCAACATCTTTTGGCATTAAGGAATTTACAGGATGAGACCGGCGGATTCTATGCTTTGATTCCTACTGCTTTTCATCCTAAGAATACGAAGTTCGCCGATATAAAACAAGCAAGTGCGATTCGAACTTTAAAAATTATGGCCGTATCACGTTTGATTTTAGATAATTTTAAGTACATCAAAGCGTATTGGGTAGCGTCGAGTCCCCAGGTGGCCCAAATTGCTTTAACTTTTGGGGCTAATGATTTGGATGGAGTTGTAAGAGAAGAAAAGATTTATCATACTGCAGGAGCATCAAGCCCACAAATGCAGACGGAGTCAGAATTAATTAACTTAATTAATGAGCTTGGCTTAACGGCAGTTGAAAGAGACACGTATTATAATATTTTAAAAACATACGAGACAAGCAGTTCTAAGTAAGGATAAGTTGAATACAAAATAAAAACACCGCCTTATTGCGGTGTTTTTATTCACAGCGAGTAGGAAGGATGAATTTATGGATATCAAATATAGTGTTTGCCCTCATGACTGCCCTGATACATGCGCGTGGAAGGTGGAATTATCAGAGGGGAAAATTGTGAAAATCATGGGTGATCCGTCACAGCCTATTACACAAGGGGTTATATGCGAAAAGGCAAAATACTATGCTGAACGAGTTTATGGACCGGATCGAATACTCTACCCAATGAAAAGGAGCGGGCCTAAAGGAAGCGGCCAATTTACACGAATCACTTGGGAGGAAGCATTTGATGAAATTGTTCAGACTTGGCGAAAGCTAATAGAAAAACATGGCCCTGAATGTATATTGCCGTACTCTTATGCCGGTACTGAAGGTATTATTAATAAGGCGAGCATGGATCGCAGGTTCTTTTACCGTTTGGGTTCAACACAGCTTGAAAGAACGATTTGTTCCTCTGCAGGTTCTGCAGGTTATCAAATGGCCTATGGTGCGTCCAAGGGGGTTAATCCCTTTGAAACAGTTAGGGCAAGATTCCTTCTTTTCTGGGGAATCAATGTTCTTGAAACAAATTTGCACCAGGCCATGCTAGCGAACCGTGCCCGCCGAAATGGGGCGAAAATAGTTGTTATTGATGTCCATCGGAATAAAACGGCAGAATGGGCAGATGAGTTTTATCAAATTTTGCCGGGTTCTGACGGCGCTTTAGCCCTTGGTTTAGCTCATGTTATCGTAAAAGAACAATTGCATGATTCGGCATGGATTAAAGATCATGTTTACGGATTTGAAAAATTTAAGGAAGAAATTAAAAATTATCCTCCGGAGCGAGTTGCAGAAATCACAGGCTTAACTGTAGAGCAGATTAAAACATTAGCTCATGAATATGCAATGGCGCAGCCCAGCTTCATTCGAATCGGGAATGGCTTCCAACATCATGATAATGGCGGAATGGCGACATGGGCTGTTGCCTGTTTGCCGGCTCTTACAGGGGCTTGGCAGCTTAAAGGTGGAGGACTCATAAAATTTAACTCTGGCTATTTCCCTCTGAATAAAGAGGAAGTAGAACGTCCTGATCTATTGAAGACTTTCCCTCGAGTGGTAAATATGAACCAATTAGGAAGGGTATTAACCGAATTAACCCCTCCGATTTACTCGCTTTTTGTTTATAATAGCAACCCAGCGGCTATAGCTCCAGAGCAGAAATTAGTGCTCGAAGGATTGTCACGTGAAGATCTCTTTACAGTGGTTCACGAACAGGTGTGGACTGACACTGCACGCTGGGCGGACCTTGTTTTGCCGGCGACAACGCATTTGGAGCATTCCGACCTTTATGTGAGTTATTGGCATGGAATACTGCAATGGGCTGATCCGGTTATTCCTTGTCTTGGTGAAAGTAAACCCAATATTGAAGTGTTTAAAGAACTGGCACAATATATGGGCTTTCAGGATAAGTGCTTTTTTGAAACGACGGAGGAAATTGCCGGCAATGCTTTAAATACACCAGCTTTTCGAAAGCAAAATATTACCCTAGAGCGTTTAAAAGCAGAACGTTTTATCCAAGTAGAAATGGAGGAATTCCCTTTTGTAACAGAAAAACTAAATACTAAAAGCGGACAGATCGAGCTATTTTCCGAAAAGGCACAATCAATGGGATTATCACCGGTTCCATCGTATATACCGTTGCAAGAAGGTCCTGCATCAAAAGATATAAAATATCCTTTGACTTTAATTTCACCGCCGCATCATCTTATCCTTAATTCAACCTTTGCACAGCTTGAAAGTATCCAAAAAAAATGGGAAGGCCCCCGATTAGAAATTCATCCTGATGATGCAAAACTACGCGGAATCCAAGATGGGGATCTGGTTGAAGTTTATAATGCTCGGGGAAAATGCAAATTAATTGCAGCTGTTCGCGACAGTGTCTTGCCAGGGGTGGTTGTTTCTCTTGGTGTATGGTGGCTGAGCTATTATTCTCAAGGTTATGGAATCAATACTTTGACGCCTGGCCGTTTAGCGGATATGGGAAATGGAGCAACATTTTTCTCGAACCAGGTAGAGGTTAGAGCTGATCATGAATAAATCAAATTCAACAAATTCGTTTTTTCGCGTATTTCCGGCACTGACTCATGCTCCATTTCGGTGGTTTTGGGGCGGTCAGATTATTTCTATGGTTGGAACATGGACCCAAAATATTGGCCAGGCTTGGCTTGTTTTACAATTGACAAACTCTCCATTTCTTTTGGGACTTGTTTCGGCGATGCAATTTCTTCCGATGCTTATATTTTCACTGCATGCGGGAGCTTGGATTGATCGAATGCCTAAGCGTCGGATTATCATTCTTACCCAGACCGCACTGATGATACTGGCTTTTATTTTAGCGATTCTCATTGGAACAGGTTTAATTCAATACTGGATGCTGCTCATTTTAGCATTTTGTCTGGGAGTAGTGAATACAGTTGATGTACCGGCACGCCAATCATTTGTTATTGAGTTAGCGGGCAGGAAAGACTTATCCAATGCAATTGCCTTGAATTCTGCAGTCTTTAATGGAGCACGAATCGTTGGTCCGGCAATTGCTGGAATTATTATGGGAGCATGGGGACCTACCTGGTGTTTTCTGATTAATGGCTTAAGTTTTTTAGGTGTAATCGCAATATTAATTTTTTTGCCGGTTATTCCTCAAGGAAGCATATCTGCTTCCAGGCAAGGAAAAGTATGGCCGGAAATTAAAGAAGGCTTAGCATATATTCGAAAGACACCGGCAATTTTATTAAGTATTATAATGCTGGGATTTTTGAGCGCAGTTGCCATGAACTTTAATGTTCTAGTCCCGGTTCTTGCCAAAATGGAACTCAATCAGCAAGCATTGGGTTATGGTGTGCTAATGAGTTCCATGGGTTTTGGAGCTCTGATTGGAGCTTTAACCGTTGCCATGCGAGGCGCAAGCAAACCCCAATGGAGGACGCTGTTTACGGGAGCAATTGGTCTTGCCGTATTTTCAATTTTATTAGGTTTGCAGTCAAAATATTGGGCGGCAGCCGTTATGCTTGCCTTTATGGGGTGGTCCATGATCACATTTTCGGCCTCGGTTAACTCCCTTATTCAATTGACAGTGGCCAACGGGTTTAGAGGCAGGGTCATGAGTGTTTATTCTCTGGTCTTTGGTGGAATAAGCCCGATCGGAAGCTTCTATGCAGGAAGTTTAGCTCATCTTTGGGGCGCAAGGGCAACATTCATTTTTAGTGGGATTTTATCTGTAATCTTTCTTTTAGGAATTATTGCTTTAATAAAATGCCGAAGGAGTGGTCGATATGTTGATCGGCATAATTTCTGATACTCATCTTCGTCGCGGACAGACTCTCCCGGCTAAGGCGTGGGAAGAATTATCTAAAGTTGATCTCATATTACATGCTGGGGATATTACTAATCAAAATCTCTTGGATGATTTATCATCTTTAGCAAAGGTTGAGGCAGTGCAAGGAAATTGTGATGGTTGGGAACTTAACGGCCTCCCTGAAAAAAAGATCCTTGAATGTGAAGGAAAAAGAATCGGTTTAACTCATGGTGCCTATGGGAAAGGCAAGAATACGCCGGAGAGAGCTTTTTTGGCTTTTGAAAAGGGGACAGTTGATGCAATTGTTTTTGGACATAGTCATTCTCCTTTTTTAGAGTGGAGAGAGGGGATTCTTTTGTTTAACCCGGGCTCGGCTACAGATAAACGGCGTGAACTTAAATATTCCATGGGTTTGCTTAAAATTGAAAGTTCAAAAATTATGGCTGAACATATATTTTTTTAAAACAGTATTGAGAGCGAAGCTATGAAATATCGACGAAATAAAGTCAAAAGAGAACATGGAATCATCCATGATGCATTGACATGGTTGGAGGAGTTAGGTCAATGCGCGGACGTATCGGATATAATACCCGGCGTAATTGAAGTGAGTCGTTCTCCTGAAAAGGGTATTGTATATAAATATCAAACCCAGACGGGCTGTAAATTGCTCATTAAAAGCAACGGTTCGATCCAGGAAGCTTTTGTCGTAACAAAGAATCCGGATAGTGTAAAAAAGTGGGTTGAGCATCGTTTTCCGGTTTTAGTGAAAAGTGAGCAACAGCACCCTCGTCGAGAAAATACAAGTGAATTACAAGCAAAAGCAAAGAAAAACGGAACAACAAAAAAATCAAGCCAACATTCATTCGATCGTTATATGAGCTGGCAGGAAAACGATCTGCAATCAGGAAATATAAACCCTGCAAACTTGGGACAACTTTTAAACTTGAATACCCGGCAAGCGTTGCGTGCTCTGCAAAAAGAATTAGATCCGAAACATCGTCGTAAATAAAAGACTAAAACGTTTTTAACTACGTTTTAGCCTTTTTATTTAAAAGATTTAAATTTTATTAAGTACTTCGCTTTTAAGCATTAAGTATTTTTGAATTTTTAAGTGAAAGCTGCTTTCGTGCCAACGTTTCAGCTACACGCTCACTATTTCCTAGGGTCAGTCCATTGAGTCGCCATTCACGAAAAGTTTGCCAAAATTGCTGTTCTGATATTCGTCGGGTATAACGTTCCGATTCCTCGTCAAAAGGCCAGTATACATCCACCCAAAGTGTACCTTTATTACTTAAAACCAGAACAAAATGGATTAGTTCCGGACTTGGAGAGTCTGCGTCGCGCATGAGGATATGCGTCCGACCACTCGGAAAATCAGTTCGATTATAAATTAGCTTCATCACAATCCTCCTTTAGTCATACTCGTAAGTTCACTAGCGATATAAGTATAGCATGCAATAATGAAAAAGACGATTCTATTTCAAACTGATCTCTTTTGATAACATAGCATATGCTCTAAATTCAAAGAAGTTATTAGAAAAGAATAAAATAGTATCTTAAGGATAAAATAAGATGGAATTTAATGTAGGGAGGCATAAGCATGCTCACTGTTATACACACATTTAACGGACCGGATCAAGATCGACTTTTAGCGGATATTCGCACGGGTCTTAACACAGTTGAACATGTGGATGGATTTAAATTTGCATCCATTAATCAGCAAACGAATACGGATGATATTTTAGTTTTTTCGAAATGGAAAGATAGCAGTTCATTTAATAACTGGGTGCAATCTATCGGAGAAAATAAAGCGTTTAAACAGTCAACCCCCCAAATGTTTGAAGTTTTGGAAGAGAAGTATTAAGAGAATTGAACGGAGAAGGGAGATTCGTTTTGGTGAATCTTCCTTTTATTATATAGATTATATATTTTTAGAAAATACTTTTACATATACTCTTTGATAATAAAAAATATTTAGAAAATTTAAAATAGTAATGAGCTTATTGAAATCTTTCATGCCCGGTGCGGATTGCACATTGTAACATTGGAGAATTCAGATGAAAATGCCAATTAAGAGTATATGAAAGAGGCTGTCATTCGACAGTCTCTTTCATTCTTTACCTATTCAAATGCTGCAATCCGGAGCATATTTAAGAATTCATCAAAAGCAGGCTTTAAACTTGGATCAGGTATTCCTTGCAGAATAAGCGTATCATTAAGAATAACACGTCCTTGGTGAGGGCCTTCTACCTCAATTTCTATTGAATTAAGATCGAGGTCGCGCGATTGATTATCTATGGTTAGCGTAAAAATTCTACTTTGGGGAAATGAGGCTCGAAGCATAACCGTAGATTGTGGAAGTGCAGAGGCCTTAGGAGGATTTTCTGAGGTATGCAGGTCACTAAGAACAAAAGTAGCTTCCATAAGCAGTTTTTGCATAACTACCATATTGGAATTCCAACTGAGTTTTACAGGGAAGTTTTGACTTTCCCCTTTGGGAGAAATAACAACGATAGAATAGCTATCATCTTGTTTTAGTCCAGTTTTTGCAGAACAACCCGGTATTAAAAGGAGTATAATCAGCGTAAGTACAGCCCAGTGTAAAACTTTATGTTTAGTTTTCAAAGGATTACCCTTCTTCCTTAAACGTGTAAACACAAATAATATTAATTCGTGTTCTAAACACTAAATCCTCCTGGATAAAATAAAATTTATTGCATTTTCTTTTCGAATGCATGAATTCATGCGTCCGTTGATTCCGAAAAGGAAACTGTGTACAATGACAGAAGGAAAAGGGGTGGGTTATGTTCACCGAAAAGATTGTAGTCTTAGATCTGGAGACAACTGGTCTTGATACAGAATATGATGAAATCATTGAATATGCTGCATGGTGCATTGATAATAATAAAGATCCTGTAGTCCAAAATTTCTTAGTTAAGCCTACTCGTACGATACCTCCTAAAGTTCTGAAATTAACAGGGATAGATGAGTCCGAACTTCAAAATGCAGCACCTTTGCTCGAGCACCGGGAGGAAATCATTCAATTCTTGGACGGAGCAACTCTTGTTGGTCATAACCTTCGATTTGACCTTCATTTTTTGGAACGATTACTAGGAATTAAGTTTCGACAAATGCGTTGGGATACATTAAAATTAGCTCAAATTTTTTTCCCCAGCATGCGGCAATTCCGGTTATCAGATTTGGTAAAGAAGCTAGACTTAGGGTTGAACGAACCTTTCCATAGAGCTCAAGCAGATTCCTGGGCAACGTGGAAACTATTTCAAGCATGTTGGTTGAAGGGAATAGAATTAGATCTTGGATTTTATAAACATGCTATCCCTTTGTTGGAAGGCACAAATGAACAGAGCTTTTTTAAAGCTCTGGAAAAGGAAATCAGTCGAAAGTTCCCGGAACGCTCAATCCGTACAGACCTGATTCTTGCTTCTAGAGAAGAGGGGATTTTTCATCAAGAACAGACGACTGAGGGGGTTCCTGACTCGGAAGATTGGATTAGAGATTGCTTCGCTTCAGGAGGCCTTTTAGAGCGTAAACTTATGGGTTATGAAAGTCGACCGGGCCAAGTTCAAATGGCTCAAGGGGTTTCTTCTGCTTTTCAAGCGGGCCAGAATCTTGTTGTTGAAGCAGGTACGGGAACAGGAAAATCATATGCTTATTTAATTCCCGCTTTATGGTGGGCGCGAAAAACCGGGAAAAAGGTTGTCGTAGCGACACATACAATTCCTCTGCAAGAACAGCTTTATCAGAAGGATTTACCCGTTTTAAATAATATTTTGCCATTTTCTTTTCATGGTGCACTGCTTAAAGGAAAGGGCAACTATCTTTGTTTAAAAAAATGGTTATCACTGCAGTCCTATCCACAAGAATTATCTGAACAGGAACGGCTCGCTGCTGCAAGCATCATGGTTTGGATAAGCGAAACCTATACCGGAGATTTGCAGGAAATAGCTCAAATTTATGGCGTTTCTCGAATCTGGCCAAATATTAGTGCCGAAAATGAAAGCTGTATACCTCAGAAATGTCCGGAATCGGGGAATTGCTTTATGCTCAGAGCACGGCATAAAGCTGAAGAGGCCGATATTATCGTAGTTAACCATTCTTTATTACTTGCAGATGTAAAAGCCGATCACAATGTTATCCCAGAATATCATGAGTTAATTATCGATGAAGCTCATCATCTTCACCAGGCGGCTTTGGAACAGCTTGGCCAAGAAGTATGCCAAGAGCAGATTGTCAGAGCCCTTGAACAAGTTTATCGTCCGATAGGTTCAAGTCTTTACGGAAGTATAAAAGGGCGGCAAGCCTATTGGGTACAGTTAATGCCGCTTGGAGTCTGGGAAAGCTTTCAGGTTTATTGGACAGAAATGCCGGCTGCATGCAATGCTATCACGGAACAAGCTGAAGAACTTTTTGCAAGTTTAAAACAAATCCTTGGTTTAAATCAATCCGTACGGATTACTCTAAGTTCTGCGGAGGAGACATGGTGGCCATTTTTTGCAACTCAAGTAGAAAATTTAATCAGTCGCTTAAAAACACTGAAGCAGTTCTTAAGTGGAATGCTTCAAGCAATAAGTAATCAAGAAATTGATGAATTAACTGATTTAGGTTACGAAATTTCTGCTCGAATTCGCGATAATGAACTTCTTCAGCAGTGTTTTGAATTATTTCTTCAAATCGAGGATCCGGCACGCGTGAATTGGATAGAGATAAGTGGTCAAAGAATATATATCAAAACTTCACCTGTAGATGTAAGCCATCTTCTTCGTGAAAAATTATTTGACACTTTGGAAGCCGCAATATTAACATCAGCGACAATTGGCATTGCGGGTTCTTTTGCTCATTATTTAGCAGAAGTAGGACTACCACCTCAGACGATGACTTTGAATGTTCAATCGCCCTTTAATTATGCTGAGCAAATGCAGCTTTTGATTGTGAAAGATTTAATGGATCAACAAAAATCGGGGCTTTTTAGAATGGATGAAGTAATACGATTTATTTCAGAAGTTGGGATTCGTATGAAGGGTCGTACTTTAGTTTTACTGACTTCTCACCTGAGCTTAAGGCAAATGGAAGAACCCCTGAGAAATTTGCTTGAGCCAGCGGGCATTGAGGTCTTAGCACAAGGAAAAAGTAAAAGCAGAGCGGCAATCCTTGCTGAATTTCAAGAAAATCCTAAAGCGGTTTTATTAGGTGCTAACAGCTTCTGGGAAGGTATAGATATTCCGGGAGAAGGATTATCGTGTGTTATTTTAGTAAAGCTTCCTTTTTGGCCTCCTAATATGCCCCTCATTGCAGCTCGATCTGAGTATATGGAACAGCAAGGAAAGAATCCCTTTCAAGATTTTTTATTGCCTGAAGCTGTCATTCGCTTTAAACAAGGGTTTGGACGTCTTATCCGCTCTAAATCCGATCGAGGAGTTGTAATTCTATTAGATTCAAGGGTTATTGCTAAAAAATACGGAAAAGTTTTTTTGAGTTCTTTGCCGCTTTCTACACATGTTCGTGACAATCATGATCGGATTTTAACAAGGCTTGATCGTTGGCTAGCAACTTAAGAGCCGAGAGAAGAGCTTTTCTAAATCTATTAAAGGTGATAAACTAAAGGAAATGCATAAAGGGAGGTCATATTTTACATAAAATTTCCTGCTTCTCGTTAGGGGAGCTATATCTTCTTGCTTTAATTTATTATTTATATTAAAAAAACCTGAATGAGAAATACTAGTTGATACTTAGACCTTAGTTTCTCCGGCTAAAAGTATGGCCAAGGATATAGAAAGAGTTTTTGAAGAATAGTTCTTTAAAGGTGAGAGTACAAGAATTGTTATTTTAGTTAGTGCTGGAGATAAATTTTGTGGCGGAGAGACTATCGTTGGGAGAGTGATTTCTGTTGAATAATAATAACCCTATTAATGTTCGTATTATTCCAAGCCTTTTTACCTTATCTAATCTTTTATTTGGATTTATTTCGCTTTTATTGACTATGGATGGCAAGTTTAAGTTGGCAGCAGGCCTTATTATTTTATCTGCTTTAATGGACAGCATGGACGGAAAGGTTGCTAGAAAATTATCCGTGAGTTCAGACTTTGGAAAAGAATTGGATTCTTTAAGTGATTTAGTCTCTTTTGGGGTAGCTCCGGCAATTTTAACCTACCAATCAATGTTGCAAGCCCAATTGGGATATTGGGGTATAATTCTGGCTTCCATATTTGCTCTCTGTGGTGCCATACGTTTAGCACGCTTTAATGTCCTGAATATCAATACGTATTTTGTGGGTGTACCTATTACCTTTGCAGGCGGTTTTATGGCCTTAATTCAATTATTTCAACATATAATACCTTGGCCTGTTTATGCTGTTTGTATGATAATTCTCGCATTCCTAATGGTTTCTACATTTAAAGTTCCTAAATTGAGTAAGTAAATTGTAAAATAACCTCCTATAAATCAGGCGAACCCCGTATCAAAGAATGTACGGGGTTCGCTTTTTTATACATCATTTTATACACTATTTTGAACGATTGTTTTTTCACCCCTTCAGGATTTAGGGCATATAGTATGGCACGAAAGTAGTTGTAAGCTTAGGGGGATTGTTCAATGGATAATCAAAACGTCAATTGGGCAAACATTGGATTACGAATGGTGCAGGGGTTAACAACAACGATTGATGCTGTTCGTCAGCTTGATGCTCAGGAAGCATCATTAGTCATGCGGTTATTAGGTAAAACCTGTACTAAAATGATGAAAGACGGAGTCGGACATCAATTCGGTATTGCGTTAATTGAAACGAGTGCACAGCTAGCGTTAAAGGAAGTCCTTGTTGTCGAAGATGTTCTTAAAATTATCAGTTCTATTATTGGCCGTCTATATTTTACGGCGAGTACGGAAGAAGAAAAACAATTGGTAGCTCAACTTGAAGAAGCTGTTAAGAATTACCAGAGCATTTCATAACGCATTACCTTCTTCCCCAGCATAAACTAGGATGGCAATAGGGAAAAGAGGTGAGCAAAATGAAAGTTTATTATGTAAAGCTGCCCGAGTTTGTTTTAAACTTTTTGCGTAAGGTTTTTAATTAATTCTATTTGAAAAAATTTTTTACTTAGAGATGACATGAAATCAGCTTTTCCTCCTATAAATATAATAAAGACAAGCAAGGAGGGTAAGTATGCGTCATAGTCGATATCTCTGGTTCGTCATGATTATCATGAGTTGTTTGGTCACCATTATTGCCTGGAAATCTCCGCAGAATGTTGTCAGTGCAATGGCCCAACCCCAGTTTGCTGATTCACCGCGAGTTGTAGTTCAACGTTTTTGGGATTGTCTTGATACTCGGCAATTGGGCTTGGTTGATCAGTTTCTTTCCGGCAAAGAAATGAGTCCAACGGGAAAACACGAAATTGAAAACTGGAAGAGTCTTGTAGAAAAGAATCCCTTGCTTTCGCTGCAAAAACTTGAGTTTTTGAGTTCTTCATCTCCACAATCTATTCTCATCCGTGTCTCATGGACTTCGCCGCTGAAGGAAAATGTTACGGCAACGTATGCTATGGAAACCCAATCAACATCCTCCGGATGGAAGATCAGCCAGATTCAAAAATTTTCTCCACAATCTATGGTCAATTTACCTTAATCCATTAAACGCGCTAAGCGCGTTTTTTCTTTGTTTTTAAGTTATGAATATTTGAAGTGTGTTTTGACCACAATGAAAAAAAACACAGAACAATGTGTTACAGGTCACATTTGTATGCGATAGAGTATGCTAAACTTAGTAAAAATGAAAAAGGGAGGTTGACATATGGCTGACCCATCAAAAGAAAATATTGAATACGAATGTGAACAATGCGGAACAACGAGTGAACTCACACCAATAATTACCTATGTATATCAAGGTGAAGAAAGACATATTTGCACGCACTGTCTTCCTACGCTTATTCATGGCTAAGAGGTGAACTAGATGAATTTTACATTAGATACGAAATTAAAGGATATTATGGCAGCCAATCCGAAAACCGTGGATGTGATGCAGGATATGGGGCTTCATTGCTTAGGCTGTCCGTTTTCGATCAATGAAACCTTACAAAACGCTGCACAAATGCATAACCTTGATGCGGGAGAACTGCTTGAAAAGATAAATTCTGTTGAACAGGGTGAGATGTCAGCTCAGGCTGCAGCAAATGCACAACCTGTAGGGGCGATTTTACAAGCAGATAAACAGACCTATGCTATTGCACCACATATCCCTGCTGGCGTTGCCACACCGGAAATACTTCGCAAGATAGCAGATGTCGCCGAAAAATATAATGCACCAGCTATTAAGGTTACATCTGCACAAAGGATTGCAATTGTGGGCTTAAAGCCGGAAGACATTCCAAAAGCGTGGGAGGATCTGGGGATGGATCCGGGCTATGCTATAGGACTTTGTGTTCGAAGCGTAAAAGTATGTCCTGGAAGTACGTTTTGTAAGCGCGGCTTGCAAGAAACTTTAGGGATTGGAATGGAATTAGATAAACGTTATCATGGAATGGCGATGCCTTCAAAATTTAAGATTGGGGTAGCGGGCTGCCCTAATAAATGCACTGATTCTGCGAATGTTGACTTGGGATTGATGGGTACAAGTAAGGGTTATCATCTTTATGTTGGTGGTAACGGCGGAGTGAAACCGCGACAGGGAAACCTTCTGTTGGAAAATTTGCAAAAAGATCAACTTATTCCAGTTATTGATGCTGTCGTTGAATATTACAAAAAAACGGCTAAACAAAATGAAAGGTTAGGGCGGCTTATTGACCGTATTGGCCTAGAAAATTTACGGGAACACGCAAATCGAGCACTTAATGTCTAAGGCATACAAAAAGCAGGGGGAAACCCCTGCTTTTTGTATGCTGATTATCCTACATGAATAGCATCGACTGGACAAGAATCTGCAGCTTCTTGAGCAGTAGCTTCGACTTCACTGGGTACGGGATTTACATAAGCAGCAGCTAGTCCATCATCCTCCATTTGAAAAACTTCAGGACAGATTGAGGAACAAGCCCCGCACCCGATACAGGTGTCCTTATCGACAGAAGCCTTCATTCAGCAAACCTCCTTAATTATAATCATGCTTTAGTCTATCCGAGCCTGAAAAGGATATACCCATCTGATGAAATATGTGATAAAAATAAGAGTAAGAAGTATTTTAAATGTCTTTTAAAGGAGTAATGAAGAAGATGAATGATTTAAACTACCAAATCCGTAAGGCAAATGAAAATGATTTAAACAGAATCACAGAGATATATAATTGGGCTGTGCAGAATACCGTTGCGACGTTTGATTTGGAAAATCGAACGGAAGAAAAGGCTCAAGAGTGGTTCTCGCTTCATCAGGATCCTTACTATCCGTTGTTTATTGCAGAAATACACAACGAAATCATAGGCTGGGCGAGTATTTCACCATTTCATCCGCGCCCAGCATATAAAGCCAGTGGAGAGTTCTCAATCTACATTGCACCGGAATTTCAGAAACAGGGTCTCGGTAAGAGATTTTTGGCAACTCTTTGTGATACAGCTCAACAATTGGGATATCATACTCTTTTAGGACTTATAACGGGAACAAATGCACCAAGTCTATCAGTAGCCGAGAAGCTGGGATTTAAGGAAGCTGGTCGATATCAAGAAATTGGACAAAAATTCGGTAAAATTCTTGATGTCGTAGTGGTTCAAAAGATATTTGCATAAGCGATAAGTCATTAATTTTTTCTTAATCTTGAGTTAATTCATGGAATTTCCTTAAGATACCAAACTTGATAAAATAAATGGATAAAAATGGTATAATTTTATGAACTAAATTTTTTAATGATAATTACCATAAATGCGTATTTTCCTAGAGAAATTCGAATTATCATCGAGAACACTGTCTTACTTATTTTTTACGATTTCGACATCCCAGATAACTTATAATGAGGACACCGGAAAGATGAGAGGTCATTGACGATAATTCAGTTATTTATGTCCGGAAAATTAACTAAGGACGGGATGATGGTAAAATGGGTAAGAAGATTAAAATTGTTGTCGCAGATGATAATCGAAATTTATGCCAAATGTTGCAGGATTATCTTCACAGTCTTGAGGATCTCCAGGTTATTGGTTTAGCGTATAATGGGGTCGAAGCTTGGGACATGATTCAGGCTCAGGAACCAGATTTAGTTATCTTAGATTTAGTTATGCCTAGCTTAGACGGATTGGGCGTTCTCGAAAGAATCAATGCGCGGAGCACAACACCACGGCCAAAAATCATAATGTTAACTGCATTCGGACAAGAATCATTAACCCACCAGGCTATGATGTTGGGCGTGGATTATTTTATCCTTAAACCTTTTGATTTAGAAGTTCTAGGTAAACGAATTAAAAGCCTTACGCAAGATACTGCGGTATCATCAACTTCTATTCCTTCCTCAGTTTCACCGGTTACCTCAGCAGGAAGCCGCGTGAATTTAGGAGCAGAGGTTACATCAATGATGCACCAAATTGGGATTCCTGCCCATGTCAAAGGATATCAATACATACGCGATGCAATTTTAATGGTGGTTGAAGATGTATCTTTACTCGGTGCCGTAACCAAAGAACTTTATCCTGCGATTGCTAAAAAATATGACACTGCGCCAAGCAGAGTTGAACGCGGAATTCGTCATGCGATAGAATTGGCTTGGGAACGCGGGCATACAGAAACACTTAAACGAATCTTTGGATATTCGATGAATATTGAACGTCAAAAACCGACAAATTCGGAATTTGTAGCTCTTCTTGCAGATAAACTGAGAGTAATGAGTAAGGTGAGTTGATGGTTAATAATACTAGAAAGGATCCTCTTAGGCAAAGGGGATCTTTTTTTGTTCAATTCGCTAGGAATAAGCATTATAAATATGTTATGCTATTCAAGATATATACTGCGGATTACGGGTGAGAAGGTGGAGACGAATGAATGGTCAGAAGAAAAACCAGGGAAAGTTGATCATTATTGAAGCAGGTGATGGGAGCGGTAAAGCGACACAAACTCAGAAACTATATGGAAAACTGAATCAAGAGGGACTTCCTGTGAAAAAAGTGGAATTTCCTAACTATGGCAGCCCTTCTTCAGCACTTGTCAAAATGTATTTAGGGGGAAGCTTCGGCCAAAATCCGAATGATGTCAATCCTTATGTTGCTTCAACATTTTATACCGTCGATCGCTTTGCATCTTTTAAAACGGAGTGGGAAACGTTTTATAGGGAAGGCGGAATTATTCTTGCCGATCGCTATACAACCTCGAACATGGTTCACCAGGCCGCGAAAATTAAAAATATAGACGAGCGAAGCCAATATTTAAATTGGCTTAAAGAATTTGAATATAAAATGTTTAAATTACCAGAACCGGATTTAGTTATTTTTTTAGATATGCCGCCAGAATATAGTCTAAAGCTCATTGAGCTTCGTAGTGAAGCAGCTTCAATTACGAAAGATATTCATGAAAATGCACCGGATTATTTACGAACCTCGTATGAAAATGCGTTAAAAATTGCTCAAACAGAAAACTGGGCAAGAATTAATTGTATTAGAGATGATCAAACCATAAAATCCGTAGAGGAGATTCACCAGGAAGTTTATGCTTTGGTAAAGCCCTTATTAAGGGCTTAAATTATGTTATTCTTGACAAACATGCCCTGTTCAAATAAAATAATAAAGCGGTTCTAATTTAGGCGCTCGTAGCTCAGTGGATAGAGTGACGGTTTCCGAGGCCGGAGGTCGCAGGTTCAAATCCTGCCGGGCGCACCATTGAAAGGATTACCCTGCATTTGACGCAGGGTTTTTTTATTGTATAATTGGTATGTTTAAAATTCTTACGTGTTTCCGTCAATATTCCTAGAAGGTCAACGTTTACCTAAAGGTTACTCTTTTGAGGGAGGATGGGTGCTTATGATGCTTAATAAGCTTAAACTCATATGGAGTCGATCTTCGTGGCTGATGGCAAAGCGAATTCTTGGTATTTTTATTGGTGCGATAATTGTAGCGTTAAGCATAAATTCATTAATCATCCCTAATAAAATTGCTGATGGCGGAGTTACAGGGATTGCAATCATCCTTCATTATCTGGTTAACTGGCCTATAAGTTTAACTATTCTCTTTTTAAATATTCCCTTATTCATTTTGGGTTGGAAAATGGTTGGAAGATCTTTTCTTGTTTACAGTATTTTAGGTGTAAGTGCGCTTTCCTTAGCCTTAGATTTAACAGCAGGTGTACTGCAGCTAACAACAGACTCTCTTCTGGCTTCAATTTTTGGCGGGGTTATTTCAGGAATTGGAATGGGAGTGATTTTCCGTTCACGCGGTTCACTTGGCGGAACAGATATTTTAGCTGTTTTGCTAAGCCGAACAACTCCTTTTAGCGTAGGACAAATTCTCCTTGGAATAGATGCGCTTATTTTTTTAATGGCGGCAATACTTTTTCGCCCGGAAATGGCTATGTATGCCGCAATATATATGTTTATCGCGACAAAAGTTATTGATTTGGTCCAAGAGGGTATGAGCCATTATAAAAGTGTTATGATAATAACCTCGCAGCCTCAGGAAATCGCAGTAGATATTATGGCAAAATTAGATCGAGGGGTAACCTATTTTAATGCGTCAGGGGCCTACTCGGGTGAAACAAAGCGCGTGGTCTATTGCGTTATTTCCAGAACACAATTATCTCAAATTAAAGAGATTATACATAACTGTGATGCTCAGGCATTTGTGGCCATCTCGGAGATACCTGAGGTAGTGGGTGAAGGGTTTTCTTCATGGAAAGGCCATTAATATTTAATAAAGGAGAACGGAAAATTGGTAAGACGTAAGAGAAAATCCAGAAAAATTGTCTTCCTGTTAATTTTTATTTTAGCAATTCTCTTTGCACAACCTGCTTGGCATATATTTCAGCTTCGTTCTGCCCAGGATCGTTTTGATTTATCTCAAGTTAATACTGAACTGACGTGGCTTAAACTTAAGTCCCCCTGGTTAAATAAAATACCCTTGATTCGAGACAGCGCTATTTGGCTTGACTTAAATCAAGGAAAGGATTTATCAGATCAGGATATTTTAATTCAGCAAGATGATAAGCATCGCTTCTGGCTTATGCAAGTAAAGCTTCAAAAAAATAAGATTGATGAGGCGAGCCAAGTCTTAGCCGGAGTTAGTTCTGCTTCGATACAAAATCTGGGTCAAGGATTGATTGACTTAGTTCAAGAGAAATATGATGTATCTTATCAAAAGTTAAATGCGGTTTCAGATTTAAAGCTTTCTAAAGAGGAGAAAATTTTAAAAGCGTTAGCTTTAAGCCATTGCTGCCTGAGTCAAGGTAATGAGGCAGAAGCCCTAAAAGAATGGGATAAAGCGCATAACATGGCTCCCCAACATCCTTTAGTGCTTGAAGAGGAATTTGACTTAGCATTAATCCATACGGATTGGCAAAAAGCTGAACAGCTCGTCTCGCAATTGGAATTATTACCAGGAAACGCAAGTAATTTAAATTTTCAAACTAAAAAAGCACTTCTATGTTTAGCTTTAGGAAAAACCACACAATGGGAAGATATCCTTCAAAATCTTAATGAAACACCTGAAGGAAAACCTTATCAGTCCTATCTTTTAGGTATAAAACTATATCAAGCTGGGGACTGGAAAACATCTCAGGTAAAATTTAAAGAGGCTTTAACGGGTCAGATTTCAGCTGCAGTTCGCCAAGATGCAAATAAAGCTTTAGAACAGGTTAACGAACGGTTAAATGCGGAGGCACAACTTCAGAAGTATTAACGTCCTGCAGGAGCTTTTTCCATAGCATTAAGATTGCTTTCAGGAGGCCATGTACTGGAAGCATTTTTTAATAATTCACTGACTGGAACAAGCTCATATTTTTTATTCCTTAAATTATCAATGACAACGGGAAGCGCTTTGATCGTATCAGGGGCTG
This sequence comes from Desulfitobacterium nosdiversum, assembly GCF_049860565.1. Taxonomy (GTDB): domain Bacteria; phylum Bacillota; class Desulfitobacteriia; order Desulfitobacteriales; family Desulfitobacteriaceae; genus Desulfitobacterium_A; species Desulfitobacterium_A nosdiversum. Next base: position 3,050,784 of record NZ_CP172056.1, on the reverse strand, counting down.
AATCAGAAGCATGGAATAGAATAATATCGCCGGGGCGTGCACCATGACCATTACGAATACCGTTTAATACATTATTTATTACGGCATCTGGCCCTGGACGTTTCCAATCCAATGAATCTACACTCCATTGAATGACTCGATAGCCGAGTTTTTGCGAGACAGTAATCACTTTATTGTCATATGCTCCATTTGGCGGTCTAAGCAAGGAGATTTTTTGACCGGAGATATTTTCTAAAACTCCTTGCGCTGTAAGAATTTCTTTTTCTAATTCGCTAGGACTTAAAGTGTTTAAATCAACGTGGCGATTTCCATGAGAAGCAATTTCGTGTCCATCTGCAACCATTCTTTTAATAAGTGCTTCATGCTTGCTTGCCCAGGGACTTGATAAAAAGAAGGTGGCATGAATTCCTTTTTGTTTAAGAATATCAAGAATAGGTTCTGCCGTTTGTTCCCCCCAGCTGATATCAAAAGTAAGACCTATTTGTTGATTGGTGACTTGGGCAGAATAGATTGGTTTTAATTTTCCAGAGAATACGGATACAACATTATCTCGGTAAGTAATTAAAACAATAAAAAAAATGGCCCAGAGGATTATATTTCTCCAGGATGGCTTTTTAAAGACGACAAAATGCATTTTCTCATCCCTCCTTCGCTAAAAGATATTCAGGAGGGATGATTAACATGATTAGCATAAAATAAAAGCACCGTAAATCGGTGCTCCTACTATTTTAGTGACTAAAGCGTGAACCAAAAATAAATTTCCATAGATCAAAACGAAACAAAAGTTTGAGAAAAAGATGCAACAGAAAAAATCCAACAATAATAAAGACCGCTATTTTGATCAAGAAAAATGTAATAGCAAAGATCCAGGTAAAAATGCGGCCGAGGATTATCGCTGAAAAATAAAGTGCTAAAATTAAAATAACAATCTTTAGTGTTGTCAACCAAATATTAGAAGACGGAGCGGGACGATATGAATTCAATTACCAACACCCCCTTCGATATCAGATTAGCATATTTCGACTTAAGTGTCTAGATTATAAAGAAAATCGAGTACAAGCTTGTTTTCGCGCCAAAATCCCCAATTCTGCATATGATGGATAAAAGCGGAGGGGATGTTATGGATGAAGATGTTTTAATGGAATGGCGCTCTCTTATGGAGAAAGGCACCGCGTTTCTTGGAGAAGGTAATTACGCGTCTGCCGAAAAAATTTATCTTCGCAGTTTAAAATTAACGGAACAACTATCTGTTTCTGAAATATCCGCTTTTAACATTCGTTTGCTTTCAACATCAAGAATTAAGCAAGGAAAAGTTGATTTAAGTGAAATAGGTTTTCAGGAAGCCCTTGAAATATGTAAGCAAATTGACAATTATAAAGGAATGTCTGAGGCGATGGCAGGTTTAGCTAGTGTTGCAGTTGCCCGGGAAAATTTTAAGGAAGCAGTTTCTTGGTATGAGCAGGCTATTAAAATTTATCCGGGAAGTTCGCCGCGTTTGCGTTTAAGCATGCTTTATAGTGACTTGGGCCAAGTTTACATGGCTGCCGAGAACTGGGCCAAAGCTAAAAGCTCTTTTTTAAAGGCAAGGGAACTTTGTCATAGTTATGGATTTAAAAAAGGAGAAGGGGAATTAAGTATTCTCCTTGGAGAAGTTGCGTATCGACAAAAAGATGTCGATTTGGCCCGCAAAAATTTAATTCATGCAGGTAAGATATTTTCAGAGATTCAAGATGAGGAATCATTCGTAAATGCTATTCAATATTGGGCATTTATCGATTTTGAACTGGGAAATTTAGAAAAGGCACGCGAGTCCTGGCATCGTGTAATTGCCTTACACCTTAGGCTTCAGCAAAAAGAAGAACTTTCGGAGAGCATGTATTTCCTGGCTAAAATTTTACACGATTTAAAGGATATATCGAATGCTATATATTATTTAGAGTTATCCATTGATAATTACCCGGGTAAAGATTTAGGCTTGGCCTTACGCTATGAAACTCTGGCTCAACTTTTAGAATTAAAGCCTGATTATCCTTCCGCACGAGACTATTTAAAAAAGGCTGCAGAAATTCTAGAACAAAATGAGGAGAACCAGAAACTCGGGGAAGCCTATGAAAAAATTGCACTCTATTCTGAGCGTTTGGGTGAAACGGAGGAAGCCCTAATATACCATACGGAATCAAGGAAGTATTTAGAAAGCCATCAACTATTATCCTTAAATATGTCACAACGCCTGGCCCATTATTTTGAAAACCAACGCAGCTATTTATATGCGCTTCAGTATTATTGGGAATGTCTACGAATTGCACGGGAAATAGGAATGGATACATTAGAACTTGAACAAGCCATTCAACGGGTATCCAAAAAAGTTCGAAAAAAATAAAATAAATAGTAAATAGAAAAAAATGGAATGATATTTTTTGAAAATGCTAGGAATACGCATAAATTTCATGTAAAATATGAATATATTGATAGGATTTAACGATTCTCATTTGTTTTATTTGTACATAAATTGGACTAGCTTAGATTAAAAATGCTTTAATATGCCGTCCCTATATTAACAGATTTGTGATTGTTATAGAGTGATTAAAGAGAGGAGAGTTACATGTGAATACAGAGGATCTTCTAATATTAGAATGTTTGGATGATATTTACCTTACTCTGGAGAAGTCACTTAAAAAGATTCAGCACGTAAAATCAATTCATCGGGTTCAACTGGAAAACTGGGCTGAATCGATTCGCAACCACAGGAGAATATTAGAAGAGATTTCTTTACCAGCACGATTTATTGTTGAACAATTGATGAGCAGTCAACTCGTAGCAGGTCAAGTTGCTTTAGAGACAGGCCAAATAAATCAAGGCTTTTCAAGTATTCGAGGGATAAAAGTTGAACAATTTGGTATAATCAAGATAAAGTTAGGAGAATTAGAAGTCACTTGGAGAGACGGAGATTACTCCTACTATTTGTATCCCGATAAAGTTGAATTAAGGGCTATGGACGAAAAATCAGGAGTTAAACTTTCTTTTTCTATTGCTTTCAGTCGGCAGGTAGTAGAAAAATATCAAGATTTACTCATTATGCCGAATATTGCCTATATTCATCCACAGCTTGAAAAATGGCTGAAGAAGGTGGAATAATTGAACAAGCTTGACCAAGGATTAATTCAAGTTTATACCGGCTCAAGCAAAGGTAAGACAACGGCAGCCTTAGGGTTAGCGGTTCGTGCAGTCGGACACGGTTTTAAAGTATACATTATTCAATTTATGAAGGGACAAAATAACGCCGGAGAACTGACTGGAATTCAGCGTTTAGCTCCTGAATGCCGCTTGGAGCATTTTGGAAGCGGTCATTGGGTACATAAAGGCTCTCCTAGCTCAGAGGATATTGAAGAAGCTGAAAAAGCGTTGGTGCGCACTCGCGAAGTTATGCTTTCCGGGCAATGGGATATTATTATTTTGGATGAAATTATTAATGCGGTTTGGTTTGATCTGATTCAGGAGAGCATAGTTCTTCAACTTTTGGACGAAAAACCGCGTCAGGTGGAATTAGTTCTAACGGGAAGAAATGCATCTCAACGTTTAATTGAAAAAGCTCAACTTGTAACGGAAATGGTACAAGTTAAACATCCTTATGAACTCGGGATAAATGCACGCAAAGGGATAGAGTATTAAATAGTTTAAAATGTGATAAGGAGCAAAGGCTATGTTTACTGAAGAAGATGTTTTAAAAGAAGCGCGGGAAAAAGGAGTAAAATTTATTCGTCTTCAATTCACGGATATTTTCGGAGTATTAAAAAATGTTGCTATTACTATTGAGCAGCTTGAAAAAGCTTTACATGGTGAGCTCATGTTTGACGGATCCTCTATTGAAGGATTTGCTCGTATTGAAGAATCAGATATGTATTTGCACCCGGATCCCAATACCTTTGTTGTTTTTCCTTGGCGTCCTACAGACGGATCAGTAGCACGACTAATTTGTGATGTCTATAATCCAGATGGAACTCCTTTTCAGGGCTGCCCGAGGAGTACCTTGAAAAGGGTTATCTCTGAAGCTCAGGATATGGGCTATATATGGAATGTTGGACCGGAATTGGAGTTTTTCTTATTTCAAACGGATTCAGAAGGACGACCTACAACTATAACTCAAGATAAGGCAGGGTATTTTGATTTAACGCCTGTTGATCTTGGGGAAGATGCTAGACGGGATATGGTTCTAGCCCTGGAAAAAATGGGATTTGAAATTGAGGCTTCGCATCATGAAGTTGCTCCGGGACAACACGAAATTGACTTTAAATATTCTGATGCCTTAGATATTGCCGATAAGATTGCAACCTTTCGTTTTGTCGTAAGGACTATTGCGCAAAGGCACGGCTTGCATGCGACCTTTATGCCAAAACCTATTTATGGAATAGCCGGTTCAGGAATGCACACAAATCAATCGCTTTTTAAAGCGGGTCGCAATGCATTTTATGATTCAGAAGGAGATATGCAGTTATCTAAGGTTGCTTTTCAATATATCGCCGGTTTACTGAAACATGCTCGTTCTTTTGCTGCAATTACAAATCCAACGATTAATTCGTATAAGAGACTCGTCGCCGGCTATGAGGCTCCTTGTTATATCGCTTGGTCGGGAAGAAACAGAAGTCCTCTCATTCGAATTCCTGCGAAAAGAGGATCTTCGACACGGGTTGAATTAAGAAGCCCCGACCCATCGAGCAATCCTTATTTAGCTTTAGCAGTTCAGCTTAAAGCTGGACTTGATGGAATTAAAAATCAGTTAACTCCTCCTGTACCCGTTGATCTTAATATTTATGAAATGAGTGCCGAGGAACGTAAGATTCAGGGAATTCAATCTCTTCCGGAGAGTCTTCTGGAAGCAATCAACGAGTTATCTCACGATGAAATAATTCGTGAAGCCCTTGGCCCACACATATTTAGCCGATTTATAGAGACAAAAAAGAACGAATGGCATCGTTATAATGTTGCGGTCCATCCGTGGGAAATTGATGAATATTTACAAATGTATTAAATGCCTTTTGTTATTTTAGGGTCTGTCGTTGACAGACCCATTTTTAATCTAAGCCAAAAAGATTTTGAATTGTGAGAAATTTCTACTGGATTTTATATATTCAATATGTTATTATAATATCGAACTAGAAATCACTTTCACATAAGGTGGTGAGGCAATGTTAGCTATGAGAAATGAACAAAAGTCGTATTCCTTTAAAAAAGTAATTCCCAAATATCAAATCGGTGATCGTGTAGTTACGAACAACTGTCGTTTAGGCACTGTTGTCCGCTTGGATAGGGATGAATTAGGCGAATATATTGTTGTTCATCTTGATGTTTGTTCCGGGGATTACGCTTATGATGCTTGTGATTTAGAAAAAGTTAATTAAAATTATGATAGAATAAAAAATAGTGCAATATGAAAAGCAAAAAACCTTTTGGAGTGATTCTAAAAGGTTTTTTGCTTTTCATATGAATAAAAGGAAACTTACTTCCAAAGGAGGTTCATTCCAAATGGGGTAAGTAACTCTGGACCATGATTTCAAATCATATAAAGTCCGGAACGAACTGTGTCTCATCTTTTTAGACTGGGCATATACTTAATTAAGCCGCTGATTGAGGGGTGCTTAGAAAGGGAGGGCGACAATGGAAGTTGTAGAGTGGTTAAAAAATTATAGGGATAAAGAAGCAGCGCTAACGTGGAATGGTACATTTGCTGACTATTTGGAGATGGTGACAAAGAAGCCACAGTTAGGACTGCATTCCCACGCACGAATTTATGAGATGATTTCTAGCGCGGGTATTGAGGAAGGTAATGGTCAAAAGAGTTATTCCTTTTTTAACAAAGAGCTTTACGGTATGGATAAAACTCTTGAACGACTGGTTGAAGAGTATTTTCATACTGCAGCGAAAAGAATGGATGTTCGAAAAAGAATACTCCTTTTAATGGGTCCTGTAAGTGGAGGTAAGTCAACAATTGTGACCTTGCTTAAAAGAGGTTTAGAGGAGTATACACGAACAGAGGATGGAGCTGTCTATGCTATTGATGGCTGCCCCATGCATGAGGATCCTCTACATCTTTTACCGCTTTCCTTGCGTGAGGAATTTAATCAGCAGTATGGACTCAAAATCGAAGGAAACCTTTGCCCGGTATGTCGTCTAAGAGTTGAGGAAGAGTTTAAAGGGCAAGTTGAAAATGTACCGGTTAAACGAATTGTTTTTTCAGAAGAAGAACGGGTAGGGATCGGAACCTTCACTCCTTCTGATCCAAAATCACAGGATATTGCAGACTTAACCGGAAGTATCGATTTTTCGACCATTACAGAGTTCGGATCTGAATCGGACCCAAGAGCCTATCGATTTGATGGTGAATTAAATAAAGCAAATCGCGGACTTATGGAATTCCAGGAAATGCTTAAAAGCGATGAAAAGTTCCTTTGGAATCTCCTCAGTTTATCTCAAGAGGGAAATTTTAAGGCGGGTCGATTTGCCTTGATTTCTGCGGATGAGCTTATCATTGCTCACACTAATGAGAACGAGTATAAAACGTTTATCAGCAACAAAAAGAATGAGGCTCTGCAATCACGGATTATCGTAATTCCCGTCCCATATAACTTAAAAGTAAGTTCTGAAGTTAAAATTTATGAAAAGCTTATTCGCCAAAGTGATTTGCATGAAGTGCATCTTGCGCCGCATAGCTTGTGGACGGCTTCAGTTTTTAGCATTCTCTCGCGTTTGAAACCTTCAAAGAAGCAAGGTATGGATTTAGTTAAGAAAATGAGACTTTATGACGGAGAAGATGTTGAGGGTTTCAACCAAAAAGATATTAAAGATTTGACGAGTGAGGGTGAAGAACAAGGGGAAGGCATGAGCGGAGTCGATCCCCGCTATGTCATCAATCGGATCTCAACAGCATTGATTCGTGATCATAAATCGTGTATTAACGCTTTAGATATTTTAAGGGCTCTAAAAGACGGATTGTCTCAGCATACTTCAATTACTAAAGAAGAGCGGGAAAATCTTGTAAACATTATCGCTCAAGCGCGCAAAGAGTATGATGAAGTCGCGAAGAAAGAAGTACAAAAAGCCTTTGTCTATGCGTATGAGGAATCCGCAAAATCGCTTTTGAATAATTATCTGGATAATGTGGAAGCCTTTTGCAATTCAAGTAAATTATATGACTCCATTACGGGTGAGGAGCTTGATCCAGATGAGCAGCTCATGCGGAGTATTGAGGAGCAAATTGGGGTATCTGAGAATGCTAAGAAAGCGTTCAGAGAGGAAATCTTAATCCGTATTTCCATCAATGCCAGGAAAGGTAGAACATTCCAATATACTTCTCATGAACGGTTAAGAGAAGCTATCGAGAAAAAGCTGTTTGCTGATTTGAAAGATATTATTAAGGTTACGACATCGGTTACTCACCCTGACCAAGAACAGCTACGTCGAATCAATGATGTTACTGATCGTCTTGTCCAACAACATGGTTATTGCCCCGTCTGCGCTAATGAGATTGTAAAATATGTTGGCTCACTTCTCAACCGCTAAAAGGGAAGGAGCTGGGTGTCATGAGTGACGAAATCATTGTTAACCAGGATGACTGGAGCCTGCATCGCAAAGGATATTTTGATCAAAGCCGCCATAAAGAAAAAGTTAAAGAGGCCATTAAAAAGCAGTTGGGAGATCTCATTATTGATGAGAGTATTATCTTAAGTGATGGGAAAAAGACCATGAAAATACCCATGCGCTCTCTTGAGGAGTTTCGATTTCGATATGACTTTAATAAGAAAAATCATACAGGTCAGGCAAATAAAAAAATGGCTCAAGGAGATATATTAGCTCGGGAGAGTTCAAAAAAATCCGGAGCAGGGAATGGTCCGGGGGCAGGTGAAGAACCAGGAGTAGATATCTACGAGGCAGAAATCACGTATGATGATTTAGCGTCAATTCTTTTTGAAGAACTAGAGCTGCCTAATCTCGATGATAAAAAGCGCCCCTTAATTGCCCATGATAAACCTGAATTCAATGATATTCGCAAAAAAGGTTTAATGTCCAATATTGATAAAAAGCGAACGCTTATAGAAAGTATCAAACGTCAAGCGATTAAAGGGAAAAAGGAGAATCTAAGAATTAGCCCGGATGATTTGCGTTATAAAACCTGGGAGACTCATCCGAATTTTGAAACTAATGCTGTCATTTTTGCAATGATGGATACTTCGGGATCAATGGGGCAGTTTGAAAAATATATTTCGCGTACGTTCTTTTTTTGGATGGTGCGTTTTCTGCGTCAAAAGTACGAAAATGTAGAAATGCGTTTTCTTGCCCATCATACCGAAGCTAAAGAAGTCAATGAGGAAGAATTTTTTACTCGCGGGGAAAGCGGAGGAACACGTTGCTCTTCAGTTTATCAACTTGCATTGGATTTAATTGAGCGTGAATATCCTCCTGAACATTATAATATCTATCCCGTCCATTTTACAGATGGAGATAACATTGGTTCCGATAATTCAAAAGCATTGACACTCATGCAAAGGCTTGTCGATGTGAGCCAAGTCGTAGGGTACGGGGAAATACTTCGGACGCACTATTCCAGTACCTTAATGTCTACACTTAAACGAATCACAGACCCTAAACTTAGACTCGTAACGATTCGTGATCGAAATGAAGTCTATAGTGCTCTAAAAGCTGTTTTCTCAGAAGGTCAATCATAAATGGATGATAAGGTCTATGTTGGGGTCTAAACCTGGGGGTGGTGGATCATGGAAAATGAAATTACCTTATTGGGAAAATATGCCCAGGAGATTGCCGCTATTGCCCGAAAATTGGGATTGGATTTTTATCCAGTTCACTTCGAAGTATGTCCAGCTGAGGCGCTCTATACATTTGGAGCTTATGGAATGCCGGTAAGATTTACGCATTGGAGTTTTGGTAAAGCTTTTTATCGCTTAAAAATGCAATACGACCTGAATTTAAGTCGAATTTATGAACTGGTGATCAATTCAAACCCGTCTTACGGATTTTTGCTTGAAGGGAATCGTTTGATCCAAAATAAGCTTGTTATGGGGCATGTCTACGCCCATGTTGACTTTTTTAAAAACAATCACTATTTCAAACGTACACCCCGTGATATGGTTGAGAGGATGGCCGCCCATTCGGAACAAATTCGAAAGTATGAGCTTATTCACGGACGAGAAAAAGTTGAGCAAACCCTGGATGCTGTCTTGGCTATTCAAGAGCACGTCGACTTTAGGGCTCATTTAGGTGCTAAAATTGAAAACGAAAAGACAAAAGCTCACTCTAAAAAGAGCAGTTCTCCTTACGAAGATCTATGGGAAGAGGAAAAAACGGATGAAGATCTACAAGAGAAGCGAGAGTATGAAGATTTAGTACTCTACATTTTAGAGAATTCTCCAACTTTAGAGGAGTGGCAGCGTGATATTCTGAGCATGATCAGAGAGGAGTCACTCTATTTCTTTCCTCAAATTGAAACAAAGATTATGAATGAAGGATGGGCTACATTTTGGCATTCCCGAATTATGCGTGAGCTGGATTTAACGGATGAGGAAGTTATGGATTTTGCAGTAATGCATAGTCAAGTGGTTCAACCGTCACGCTTATCCTTAAACCCCTATTACCTGGGGGTGAAAATATGGGAATCGCTTGCTGAGAAAAAGGATTTAGAGTATTTATTTGAGGTTCGAGAAGTTGAAAACGATGTTTCCTTTATTCGCAATTATTTAGATCGGGAACTCGTTGATAAATTAAATCTATTTAATTACCGCAAAGTAGGAGCGAATTGGCAAGTAACAGATACTGAATGGGAAAAAGTTCGTAATAGCTTAGTTCAACAATTAGTCAATGGAGGCCATCCAAGAATAAACGTTGTTGATGGAGATTATGAAGGGAAGCGGACACTATATCTCAGGCATGCCCATGAGGGGCAAGATCTTGATGTTGTTTATCTGGAAAAGACATTAATTTTAGTGCAAAGTTTGTGGGGGAGAGCAGTTGCCCTTGAGACAATTGTAGATGGCAAAAAGATTTTATTTGAATGCCAAAATGGTGCTGTATCCCGTAAACAGATCACCCGACAAACAGAAGGCGAAAGGTAAGAAGGATTATTTTAGTCGGGCTTCTGGCAAGTTATACTTCACTGTGGTAAAATCAGCATGGTATATTTTTTACCATGCTGATTTGTTAAGTGGATTTATTTTAAGGGGGAGAAAATTGGAAGCGATATTATCACAATTAGGTCAATTCGTGATTCATTTGATCTCGAGCATGGGGTATTTTGGCGTTTTTCTTGCCATGGCGATAGAAAGTGCGTGTATTCCTTTACCAAGTGAAATCATTTTACCTTTTACCGGGTATATGGTATATTTGGATCATTTCCAATTTTGGCCGGCTACAATAGCAGCTACTGCAGGAAATCTTTTTGGAGGGCTTGTAGCCTATTATGTCGGGTTCTGGGGCGGTCGGCCTTTTATTAAACGCTATGGACATTACATCTTTATTAAGGAACGGGAGCTTGCCTGGACAGATCGCTTATTCAACCGTCACGGTGAAGTTACGGTTCTCCTCGGCCGGATTTTGCCGGTTGTTCGTACTTTTATATCCCTGCCTGCAGGGATTGCAAGAATGAATCCTGTTAAAATGGCGGTATATACGGTAATTGGTGCATTCCCCTGGTGTATGTTTTTGATTATCGTCGGTGAAAAGCTCGGGAAAAATTGGAATACTCTAAAGCCACTGTTTCATCGTCTTGACCTTATTGTCGGAATCTTAATTGTATTCGGTCTAGGTTATTGGTTTATGCACCGAAATAATAGCAGAAGATAGTCTAACTCCTTCTATTTATCTTTGGATTGATGATTCATAAGGGGAAATTAAATTATGAGCGGCTTGGAGCATTATTTGCTGAGTTTTATTTTCCATTATCGATATATTGGACTTTTTACGGTTCTTTCTTTTGGTATGATTGGAATGCCCGTACCTGATGAATTCATCATGGCTTTCAGCGGTTTTCAAACGTCCGTAGGTCATATGGATTTTATGAAGACATTATTGCTTGCATCCGTAGGCAGTTTTCTGGGTATTAATTTGAGTTATTGGATTGGACGGCGTTTGGGTATCCCATTTCTTCATAAGATTGCTCCATTTTTGCATATGAATGAAAAAAAGATAAAGAAAGCAGAGATCTGGTTCCAAAAGTATGGAGAACGGCTTATCGTCATTGGGTACTTTTTCCCGGGTTTTCGACACTTCGTTGCTTACTTTTCAGGTATGAGCGAGGTGGATTATCGACGCTATACCGTTTTATCTGGAATAGGTGCATTGCTTTGGACAAGCACGTTTATAACGCTGGGGAGACTTCTCGGAAAACATTGGCAAGAAATAGTTCCTTTACTCCATCGTTATTTATCGCGTGGAGGACTTATTCTTGCTTTAATAATTATACTTGCTTATCTGATCAGTACAAATTGGAATAAATCTAAGAATTATCAGGAGTAAAATTGATTTTAAAACCTAATTATAGTTATGTGGTAATTTAGGCGAAAAATGGTTATAATCAAAAGGAATCTGAAATTGGAGGGAAAAGCTTTGACTACTCAGGATGTAAGCAAGAAAAACCCAGTTGTCACTATTGAAATGGAGAATGAACAAAAAATTAAGGTTGAACTTTATCCGGAAGTTGCTCCAGAGACTGTTGCTAACTTCATCTCTTTAGTAAAAAAGGGATTTTATGATGGAGTTATTTTTCACCGCGTTATTCCTGGGTTCATGATTCAGGGCGGAGATCCGGATGGAAATGGAACTGGCGGGCCAGGATACAGTATTAAAGGGGAATTTACAGCAAACGGTTTTGAGAATAACCTCAAGCATGAAAGAGGGGTTATTTCAATGGCCCGCACAGCTAATCCGAATTCGGCAGGTTCTCAATTCTTTTTAATGGTTGCAAATTCTCCTCACCTTGACGGACAATATGCTTCTTTTGGCCGTGTGATTGACGGTATGGAAGAAATCGATCGAATTGTAAATGTAAAACGAGATTATCGTGATAAACCTTATGAAGATCAGCACATGAGCAAAGTTACAGTTGATGAATAGGTTATAAAATTAAGAGCATTAAGAAAAGAAGGGCTTTGACCCCTTCTTTTTAGCATCTGATGGCAAATCAGGTGATATTAAATAAATTGCCTGGAGGAATGATATGCTGGATCTTATGCGTATTTTTGTTCAGGTCGTTGAAGAAGAGAGTTATACCCTGGTTGCACGTCGTCTTGGAGTCAGTCAGCCTGCTATTTCTAATCATATGCGCACTCTTGAGGAGAAAATGGGGGTAAAGCTTTTTCAGCGGCATGGTAAAGGTTTTGTTCTGACTCGAGAGGGTGAGATATTTTATCATCATTCTCAACGTATTCTGGAGGAGTGGAGCCGGCTTAAAGAAAATCTGGACGTGAGTTGTGATGAAATAAGGGGAAAAGTACATATTGGCGCTTCAAATATTCCGGGAGAATATTTGCTACCCAATACGTTAGGACCCTTTCAGAAAAATTATCCTAAAATCAGTTTTAAATTAACGGTTGGTGATAGTTTAGAAATTGCGGATAAAGTTCGTTCGCAAGAAGTTGATTTCGCTGTCATTGGGTCTAATTTTAATACGGATAAGTTAAATTCCGTCTTATGGATGACTGATCAGATTAAACTCGTTTTTCCAGAGGATCATCCGTTAAATGGATTAGATGTCATATACGCCAAGGATCTTAGAGATTATCCGATGGTTATCCGTGAATATGGATCTGGTCATAGAAGTGCTATTGAAGATGCTTTTTTAAAATTAAACTTGCGCCTTGATGACTTTCAGATCAGTCTGGAAGCTGGCAGCACAGAAGCGGTTAAAAATGCAATTAGGTCCGGTCTCGGTTATGCTTTTATATCGATTAGCGCGTTGCAACCCTATGACAGTGGTTTGATCGTACGGGATGTCGATGGCTTAGAAATTAATCGAGGTTTTTATCTATTAACCCGCCGCAATAAACTGTTAACGAAACCAGCACGGCTTTGCTATGATTTTTTAGATAGCTATAGGGTTGAAAAATACATTATCAATTAAACTTGAGAGGGGGAGCCTATTATTGGAATGGTTTGTCTCCCGCTTTAATCAATTGGCCTTTGATGCTTTACATGAATATAATTTGGAAACAGTTTACCCGATTACATTAATTTATGGACCTTGCGGTGTTGGTAAAACTGAATTGCTCAGAATGGTTTATCATCAGAATAAAAGCCCTCAAGTCTTGTTGATGGATGCTCAGATCTTTAGTCAAAGATATGTTCTTGCGGCTCAAAATCACTGCCTTAGTGAGTTTCGTACGCGGATAAGAAATCATAAATTATTGATTTTGGACCAACTCGAAAGACTTGAAGGTAAGAAAAATTCACTTGAGGAACTCCTTCATACTCTAGATTCATTAACAAATAATGGTGCAAAGATCATTGCCAGTTTTCAAGGAGAACCTCAGAGGGCAGCTTTCCTAACCAAAAGATTATATTCACGATTGTTTGGGGGATTAACATTACCCGTACTCACTCCAACTACTCTTGAGTTAGTGGAATATGCCAGATTCTATGCACGATCTCGATCCTTAATCATTCAAAAGGATATTCTTTCGAAGCTTGCAGCCCAAGCTGAAAATTTAACGGATGTTCAGAAGCTTTTAAATGAATTCGTTAAGTTTACAGAAAATGATCTTAAGGCATCGTCCTATGAATGTTGGGAAGAATATTTAATGTTATATAGGGAAAAGAATAGCTTAAAGTTAATACCTGATAACGTGATTCAAAAGATAAGTGAGATGACAGGAATACTAGCGGAGGAGATTAAAGGAAGTTCTCGTGTTCCTTCAACAGCAGCTGCTCGAAAGTTTGCGGTATACGCGATTCGAAAACTATGCGCCTTGTCATATCCTCAATTAGGAGTATATTTTCAACGGGCACATAGTGTAATGATGAAGTCATATCAGCAATTTGAGGATATGCAGAAAGAAAACCCAGAATGGAGACAAAAATTCGAAATTCTAAAGGCCTATTTTGATAAGGGTGAGGGGTGATTTTTTGAATCATAAAGTTCAAAGCATCGGAGTCCTAACGAGCGGGGGAGATGCCCCTGGAATGAATGCCGCTATTCGGGCGGTAGTACGAAAAGGTATTTATCATGGACTAAAAGTGTACGGTATTGAAAGAGGGTATGAAGGACTCATTAATGGTATTTTCAGGGAGATGAGTTTGGGTACAGTCGCAGATATTGTTCATCGCGGCGGTACAATGCTGATGACTGCACGTTCCCAGGAAATGATGACTTCTGACGGTCAGCGCAAAGCAGCTGATCAACTGCGTAAGCAGGGGATTGATGCATTAGTCGTTATTGGAGGAGACGGATCATTCCGAGGAGCGCAAACTCTTTCATCACAAGGGATTCCGATTATAGGAATCCCGGCGACGATTGATAATGATATCCCTGGGACAGATTTTACAATTGGGTTCGATACTGCCCTAAATACTGTCATAGAATCCGTCAGTAAAATTCGGGATACGGCAACTTCTCATGAACGAACATTTATCGTAGAGGTTATGGGAAGAGAATCTGGGAGCATCGCTTTGCATGCTGGGCTGGCCTGCGGGGCTGAATCAATTATTGTACCAGAGATCTCCGTTGACTTAAAGGAAGTCAGTTCAAAGCTCCTACGCGGCCATCAGAGAGGCAAAAATCATAGCATTATTATAGTTGCTGAGGGTGCCGGCAGTGCATGGAAAATAGCTGAGGATCTTCGCTTAGAAACCGGATTTGATACCCGAGTCACGATTTTAGGCCATATCCAGCGCGGGGGTAATCCAAGTGCTTTAGATGTGGTTATTGCTTCAGAAATGGGGGCGAAGGCCGTTGAATTGCTTCGCTCCGGTCAGAGCGATCAAATGACAGCCCGAGTCAGCCAAGAGGTGATCGGGCTGCCTATGGAGGTCGCCTATGGACCCCGTAAACCGTTTAACTATGACTTATATGAGCTGGCAAATCAGCTTTCAATTTAACGGTTTTATAACTGTAGATAGCGCACTTCGAATGGAAGTACGCTATTTATTTTCCTCTGCTTAAGCCGGAAGGAATTTCGATGATATGAGTCGAATTCTTCTTTTTAAGAGGTGAGACGCGTGGGGCGGATTTTTGCTCTAGATATAGGTACAAGAATGGTCATGGGCTTAGTTATGGTTAAAGAAGAGGAAAGATATACGATTCTTGCCAGCGCTCAGACTGAGCATCGCCAAAGAGCAATGTATGATGGACAGGTTCATGATATTGAAGAAGTAGCTCAGGCTGTATTAAGAGTTAAAACGGAGCTGGAACAAAAAATTAATCAGCCTTTACAATCTGCAGCTGTTGCGGCAGCAGGCCGTGCTTTAAAAACTGTAATTACTTCCTATGAAAGGCACGAAGCTTTTCCGATCATCTGGGAACGAGAAAATGTTGTCAGCCTGGAAATGGAGGCTGTTCAGCAGGCACTCCGTGAAATAGATGGGGATGAGGAAAGCAGTGCATACCATTGTGTCGGTTATTCGACCATTGAAAGATGTCTTGAAGGACAAAAAATTTCTAATCTCATAGGACAACGCGGTAAGGATGCTCAAATTAAGGTTATCACTACATTTTTGCCTAGAACTGTCGTAGATGGTTTAATAGCAGTGGTTCAGCGAGCAGGACTTATAATGGAAAGTTTAACGTTGGAACCGATCGCAGCGGGATTGGCAGCTATTCCCCGGGATATGCGCCGTATGAATCTCGCCTTGGTTGATATCGGTGCGGGTACAGCTGATATTGCATTAACGAAGCAGGGAACTTTTTTTGCCTATGGAATGGTTCCAATGGCAGGGGATGAAATAACAGAACAGCTCTGTCAAACCTATTTACTCGATTTTCAAACTGGGGAAAAATTAAAACGGAGCATTAGAACAAAAACACGTTTAAGCTTTAAAAATTTTCTGGGAGAGAAGAATTCACTTTCTAAGAATGAGGTTCTGGAATGTATTACGCCGGTTGCTATGGAATTAGCTCAAAAAATTGTTGCGGAAATTATAAGGTTAAACGAAGAAGCTCCCCATGCTATAATTCTGATCGGGGGAGGAAGTTTAACACCGTTGCTTCGTGAAATGATTACTGAAATTATCGATTTGCCGGCTAATCGGGTTGGAATTCAGATCCGGGAAAGAATTGACGGGATTTTCGGTGAACCGGGAATTAAAGGCCCGGAAGTCATTACACCCATCGGAATAGGAATTTCAGCCTTAGAGGGTTTAGGATTACGCTATTATGAAGTAGAGGTTAATTCGACGCCGGTATCCATTCTGGAGCTTCAGAAAACGACGGTCACAGATGCGCTGTTATCTGCGGGAATTTCCCCAAAATCATTATTAGGAAGACCAGGGAGGGCATTAACCTTCGAGATGAATGGCGAAGTCAAACTGGTTAAAGGAAGCTTAGGTCAACCCGCGGCATATTTTGTTAATGGTCAGCGCGTAAGTCTTGATTATGTATTAGCTCCAGGTGATCAAATTGAATTTATACCAGGAATTTCTGGAGACTCTGCTCAAATTCGCACCCATGAGATATTTCCCGATTTAGCGGATAAAAATATAACTGTTAATGGAGAATTCTTCTTGTTTGAACCGCTATTTTTTAAGGAGGGTGAGCGACTTGATCGTAATTCGGAGATAATGGATGGGTGGAAAATAGAATATGTTGCCAATCAGACATTGCGTGATCTCTTACTGCAAATGCATTTACCTTTAGAAAATAGACAGCTTCTCCACTTTAAAATTGATGGAAAACCGCAGGAATATGAATTGCTTCGTGAGATATTAATTAATGGTCAGCAGACCAAGTTAGACAGTAAAATTAATAATCAAGATAAAATTGAGATCAGAGAGCCTAAAGTAAAGTTATCTGATTTAAATTTACAAGCATCCCCTATGCATTTCCACATTAATGGGGAGGAAATAGTTTATCCGTCTCAGATATTGAAAATTTTTTCGCGGGGACAGCATCTGACACTTGAGGATTTAGTGACCGACGGCATGGAGATTCGACTGGAAGGCTATGGTGATATGCCTATTCTGTCAGATATACTTCCCTATGTAAAATTACCTGAACCGATGGGTACGGGAGAAACTCTTAAAATTTTTGTAAATGGCCTTCCGGGAGAGTTTACAACTTCTCTTCGTAATGGAGATCGTATTGAAATCTCATGGAATAATCTTATTAAGGAGAGGAGTGTTTAAAGAAATAAATTTGAATATGGTATTATAGAAAATAAAATATAATGTTATTCTTACAGTTGATGGTTGATTTTGATATCTTGACAAAATTCAATTAGAACCTAAAATAAATTTGGAGGTGTACATGATGTTATTAAGTTGGATTGTCGGTCTTATTGCAATTGCTACATTTATTGTTACAGGTTTTGCAGATTCTCTGAGTGGAAAATCTAAATCTTCTACCTATTTCCAAAAAGTTCAAACACCTGCAGGAAAAGATCTTCGTGAAGCAAATATTCCCGATCCTTCTGAATATGATCCATTTTTCTCTCATTTGAATGCGCAGTAAAATGTGAAAAAAATACTAAAGGCTTGATGATAGCATCAAGCCTTTAGTATTGCTGTAATACATAAGCCATATAAAATATGGCAATTTAATTTTAGTATACGTTTACCGGCAGTGTTTTAAGGGCAGATTAACTAATAATTAGGGGGTTATTATGCATCAATATTGGTTTTTTATTGGGAATTTCCCGGTACGTGCGTACGGAACATTATTTGCTTTGGCCTTTATTTTAGGCATTGGAGTCACAGTTTATTTTATCAAGGCTGAAGGAAAACAAGAATGGGTTGAGCCTTTTTTAGATTTAGCTCCCCTTCTGTTAATAGGGGGCTTAATTGGTGCTCGATTTTGGCAGGTGTTTTTTTTCGAGTGGCCCTACTATCGGGAAAATCCACAAGAAATTTTGGCAGTTTGGCATGGAGGATTGTCCATTCAAGGCGGAGTAGTCGGGGCCTTACTTTTAGGTGGTTGGTATATATGGAAAAAGAAGCTTCCATTTTGGGAATTAGCTGATCTGGCTGCCCCGGGGCTTATTTTAGCGCAAAGTATTGGTCGGGATGCCAATTTAATGAATGGAGATGCTTTTGGTGGACCCACCGGAGGTGATTTCGGGCTTATCTTTCCGGAAGGCACAATTGCCCGTGCTACGTTTGGAACACAGCCTCTTTGGCCTGCAGAAGTGTGGGAAGGTCAGTTTGATATCATTCTTTTTGCTTTGCTGGTTATATTAAAAACCAGAAAGTGGCCTTCTGGAGTGATTTTCCTAGTTTATGTAGCTGGCTACAATGCTGTTCGCTTTTTCCTAGAGAATTTCAGGGGAGACAGCTCTCGTTATCTTTTCAATTGGACTGCGGCTCAATGGAGCAGTATAATTGCTGTGGTTCTAGCGCTTCTTCTAGTCGTATGGCGTTTTCATCGTCAGAAGGTAACGCTTTCGAAACAAACAGCCGAAAAAGAATAAATACAGTTAGATAATAAAAACGTACTTCAAAGAGGTTTACTTAAATGAAGTACGTTTTAAATATTCTATCCAATTTTAGTAAGTTCTCCTGGCACTTGTTCAATCGTGCAAAAATCTGTTTCTTCAAGACTCAGGATTTGCTGAATGGCTTCCAGATTTTTATTTTGTTTTTCACGAGGATTTAGGTTTAATTGCTTAATTGAAGCGAGTTGATCAATAAGGCTTGGATCTAATGTAATCTTTAGAATGGCTTGAGTTCCCGTAAAATAAAACTGGTAAATGTGTTCATGGGTTTCCTCGATTATTAGGGCTCCACGGCCAACGGTTGCTTTATTGATAATTTGCAATGCATCCAAAGCGCAAGAGTGTGTTGAAGCTTTAACTAAGAGTTCAGAATCTGGAGTTGGACGTAAACCCAACTCTTTTTGAGCGATAACGGCGACACGATAGCCTAAAGCAATACCGGGGCAAGTATGACCATGAAAGTCAATGACTTGTTCCCAAGGGGTTTTTTCAGTGCACATCTCATTTCCTCCGCTAGATAGCTTTTTTCTTTTATTTTATAGCGTATACTCTGAAAATGGAAGCGATTATGTCTTGTTAATGTTAAATTTAGATTATTGAATCTAGCGTTTGAGAATTGCTCCTATTATACCGCCTAATGAGCTGCAGACCAGGGAAATAATCGATTTTTCACCAAAGTTTAACCATGACGGTGAACTCGGAGCTAAAACGGCAAAGACCAACAGTAAGAAAAGAATGAAGCCAATCCCTATGGCTAGACCATAATAAAGTCCTTTAGCACCAGCTTGATATGAAGCAAAGGCAGCACCTAAAAAGACGCTGATTCCGAAAATAAATTTAAACAATAATTCAGATTCGGGTATACTAGTAAAAGCGAGTAAAAGGCTAAAAAACAGGGAAAGAATAAGGGCAAAAAGAACAGAAATAAGAATTCCCTTTGCAACAAGGCTAAATTTAAAGGACGTTGGCATACTTGCATTCCTCCTTTGGCTAATAGAATTTATGCTAAAGAAGAAATGAGTATTCTTAATCTACCTTATTTTATTCGTGGTATAATAAAACAAGGTGAATAATCACAGGCGGAGGAGGAGATATGGCCATGAAAAAAATGGTACCAGATTTTTTCAAAATGAAAGCAGAGCACGAAAAAATTACAATGCTTACGGCTTATGATTATCCAGGAGCGCATTGGGTTGAAGAAGCAGGCTTAGACATGATTTTAGTGGGTGATTCATTGGGAATGGTTGTACTAGGATATGATTCGACTGTTCCGGTCACAATGGATGATATGATTCACCATGCGAAAGCTGTACGTCGTGGTGCTCCTCAGACTTTTGTCGTTGTTGACATGCCGTTTATGAGTTACGCGACAATTGATTCGGCTCTGTTAAATGCAGGCCGGCTGATTCAAGAAGGAGGCGCGGATGCAGTTAAATTAGAGGGCGGAGAAAGTTTTGCGCCGATTATTAAGACATTAACTCAAGTAGGGATTCCTGTTGTCGGTCATATTGGATTAACTCCTCAAACGGCAACCCAACTTGGCGGCTTTAAGGTTCAAGGACGTGATCTTGAGAGTGCAAAGCAACTTATGAGAGATGCCCGTGCACTGGAAGAGGCCGGAGTAATGAGTATTGTTTTAGAAGCGATTCCTGCAGAAGTGGCTAAAAGGATTACCCGGGAAATAACAGTCCCTAGCATTGGTATCGGAGCAGGTAAGGATTGTGATGGACAAGTCCTCGTAATTCATGATTTATTAGGTATGTTCGACCGTTTTAAACCGAAATTTGTTAAATCCTATGGTGATGTTAAGGCACTTGCAGTTCAAGGAATTCGTGAATATATTACTGAAGTTAAACAGCAAAACTTTCCTGCCAAAGAACATGAATTTAAATTATCTGATGAAATTGTAGAAAAACTGTATGGTAAAGATTAAATAATGGATGATTCGACTCAAAATTGAATATAATATTCAAAGTAGCTATCCTCTGAGATATTTTATCCTAGGAGATGAGCCCTTTGAAATTGAGAGAGAAAACTCATGCAAAATTTGTTGCATTTTTCGAAGATATAGCCAGGAAGAATAAGGGAAGAGAGTTTGAGTTAGCTTTTTCAGAAATTCAGTATGAAACGGGGACTGCTAGTGTAACCCTTAAAAGGGCTCTTCAGTCTCTTGAAGCGGACGGTTGGTTAGAGATTAAACCTGGCCGAAATAGTCGCTATGCTCGTTTTCGTGTTCTCTCAATTTCCGAAGCAGAACAACAAACTCTAGAAGAGGAAGCCCCGTCAAAGGAAAGTGTTAACACACAAAGTATTATTGAAGATTTTACAAATCAAATAGATGCTTTAAGAAGAAGAATCCGGACTCAGGAAATGGCAATTGCCTTACTCCAGGAACGTTTAGCAGAAGTTGAAGATAAACTTTTAAAAAGGTAAATTTACCAGTCCTTTCATCAAGAAATTTAAAAATAATCGTGATATAATACATTGTACCCTGCGTTGTGCGTAAAACTTTCTTTGGTTTTGATCCTATTTATGTTTAGGGAACTGGAATGATCCTTCCTGTACGTCAAGCCCTTTATTGGGAAGATGGAAAGTTTGATCTAGGTGCCCACCTGCGAGAGCAGGGTCAGAAACCTGGGGTTTTACGGCAAGGCGGGGAGGGTAGGGACATGTGCCCTACCTTTTTTATAATTAATGAAATAATATATAATATTATAAAAGTATTGAAGAGGAATGAGGTTATGACGAGAATCATATTAACTCGACATGGGGAAACACTTTGGAATCTTGAGGGACGAGTGCAAGGAGCTAAGGATTCTCCTTTAACAGAAAGAGGTATTCATCAAGCTCGAGTTTTAGGTCAACGTTTAAAAAGTGAAGGAATAAGTACGATTATTTCAAGTGATTTATCTCGGGCTATTGCAACGGCACAAGAAATCCGTAAAATTTTGGAACTTCCAGAAGTATTAATTTCATCTGAGCTCAGGGAGATATCCTTTGGGGAATGGGAAGGTCAAGCTTGGCGGGAGTTACGCCAAACTGATCCAGAGCGTTTTGTACTTTGGGATCAAGGTCCGCATCAAGTTAAGATTCCAGGGGGAGAAAGTATGAGTTCAGTTACAGAGCGCAGCTGGAACTTCTTGCTTAGCTTACCTGTTAAATATCCTGGACAAACTTTATGCCTTGTGACGCATGGAATGACTTTACAACTTCTTATAAAAAAGGCGTTGGGTTTATCCCTTGAGGATTGGACGAATGTACCTTGGCAGTATAATACAGCCGTTAATATTTTAGATCTATCGAATGATGGTAAAGTAAATCCGATTTTGATTGCAGATCACAGGCATTTGGAAATTGTAAAAAATTAATGAAACCGAAGCCTAAATTAAATCGTAAAAAAATAATCACAAACAAAAGCAGGTATAAACTTTTGAGTCTATACCTGCTTTTGTGCAACATCTATTTTCAAATTTTAAGTTGAGCTGCCATTTTGCCAGTCAGTGTCAAAAGTCTGAATTAATTTAGTTGTTGCAGCAGGAGAAGGGACGGTAAGCGATAATTCATGGTTATTAAAGAAAGTAAGATATGACCAGCCAGAACTGCTAAAAATAAAAGTGTTTCCGTCAAAAATTCCAAGATTGAATCCAAGCGGCTGATTGTTTTTTTCTTTATAAAATCGGACTTGTACGCCAGCCGATTTCAATTGTTCTAAAATCACAGGCGTTGATTTAGCTTTATTGGCATCGAGCAAAATACGAACATCACGGCCCTTAGAAGCAGCATTTGTTAATGTTAGAATGGTATCCTTATCTGATACTTCTGTAGCCTCGATCCAGATGCTTCGAGAACTGGAGGATATTTGTTCAGTAATTTGCTGCCTAATATTAGCAGTTGTAGCTGGGGTAATATTATCTTCGGTAAGTGAAGTCGTTTTTGGCACATTAAGAGATAAAGTTGTAGTAAACTCCCAGTCTCGGCTGTAAACAATATTAGCTAATTTCCAGGCGGTTTTATCCTTTAAAAGTACAGCCATATTTGCCGCATTCCAGCCGTCACTGGACCAGTTAGAGGAATAGACGATAGCCTGACTGTAATCAACGACAAGAAGTTTTACATGGTCGTACTGTCCTTTGCGTGCTGGATAAAACTGAGCAGAAACTTGATTATTTTTAAGTTCATTTAAAGTCGTGCGATTGGCGGTTTGAAATTGATCCAATAAAACACGAACATCTAAGCCGCTTTTTGATTTTGAAATAAGCAGCTGCGATAATCTATCGTCAGCAAATACTCCCTGCTCGACGTAAATTGATTTTTGAGCAGAATTTATTAATTGAACGGTTTGATTATAGATTTCATCCTGTGTTAACAAGATGGATTCCGCTGGCAAATTCGAACTGGCAAGCTCTTTCTTCTTCATATACTTTTGTAAATTTAAAGAGCAGCCAGAGAGTAAGATGGAGATCGATATAAATATGAGAAAAAATTTCTTGAACATGGACATTTATCCTTTACTTTTTCTTCGGTTATATCGCATATATCGCAAATAATTATAGCATAAATCTTTCATATTAAAAAATTGGTCTATTCATCGGTTCCTCTTCATAAAAATTGGCAAGCACAGAAAGGAAAAAGGAGACCGATATCGATGAAGGGACTAAAAATCTTCACAATTTTTCAAGTCATGCTTTTTTTTCTGTTCGCTGGTCCATCCATGACTCAGGCTCAACCTCAAACGAAGGAGGTTGAATTTAATGCTGGAAATGCTTACGAACATGCACGATATCTATCTGAAAAAATCGGTCCACGGCCTGCAGGAAGTAAGGGAGAACAAAAAGCCGCTCAATATATTCGTTATATTTTGGAACAGGCAGGGTGGAAGGTAAAAGAACAACCTTTTAGCAAAGTAATTGTGCAAAATGATCCGCTAAATCCGGAGAATCGAATCACAATCATTAATAGTCAAAATATCATTGCCGAATTACCGGGTCAAATTTCGGAAACCGTGCTTTTAGGGGCTCATTATGATTCCGCTGACTCGTCAGCACCTGGAGCTGTAGATAATGCCTCTGGAGTTGGTGTTCTGCTCGAGCTCGCGAAAATCTTAGGAAATAAACCTCATCGAGAAACCTATCAACTTATATTTTTTGGAGCTGAGGAAGCCGGTTTAGTAGGTTCTGAGTATTATGTCTCTCAAGCTGATCTTTCAGCAGTTCGCTGGATGATCAATTTGGATATGGTAGGAACTCCGCTTGAAGTTGATATTGCGGGAAAAACTTCTTCACCTCCAGAACTTGTCCGACAGGTTGTTAAGGTTGTCAATCAGGAAGGTGTACCTTTTCATCTGAGCCGAGATTTCTTAGTTATGACCAGAGGTGGAACCCAAGGCGGTAACAGTGATTTCAGCTCGTTTTTGGATCATGGTATTCCTTCTATTGGCTTTGGCATTTCGGGCCGACCCGAAGGATATTTTCACCGACCGGAGGATCAGATTGATAAATTGCCCCTTCAGGATATTGATCGAATCGGACCTCTCATTTTAGAACTCATAAAATCGGTCCAATTGCCGTCTGCCGGTCCGCAAAACTGGGATTCTTCCTATCTCACATTTCAACTCGGGTCGCATGTCTTTATATTACCGACTATGGGGCTTCGCCTTCTTTTTGTAATTATTCTATTTTTTACCGGATATCTTTTGGTACGTGTATTTATAAATAAGAAAAGAGTTAATGCGAAGAATATTGGATATTATTTGCTTGGGATTTTATCTCTTGCCGGACTTGCTGTGGGAGTAGTTTCATTAAGCGGTGCAGGAGAGATTCTATATCAAAAGATCAAGGAAACTGAAATCCTTTGGTTTGCTTATCCAGGTTTATTCTTGGTTATACGGTTTCTCCTGGGTTTAAGTCTTATTCTATTAGCTATGAGGATTTTAAAAAAAATCCCTTTGCCCCGTTCTGAGAATTTCTATTGGTTAGCTGCAACCGGATCATTGTTGCTGATTACAACCTTTCTAGCTCTGTATCGCCTTGATATTGCGTATCCCTTTTTATTCTGGTTATTATGTATAGATTTGCTTTATTTTTGGCCAAATCTGCTATTAGTTTTAATTGCACCTTATTTTATTTATCATATCCATTGGGAACTGCTTAATTCACATCAATGGAGCAGTTTTTATGAAATTCTTCATCTTTATCCAATTCTATCTACGCTTGTTTATTCCGGCCTTTTAATGCCTATTCTTTTCTCGGGGATGTATGTCGTATTCAGAAGACCCAAACATATAAAACTGATTTTAAAGATAACCAAAGTACCTGCATTTGTCACGATTATTTTAAGCCTAATCCTTATTGGCTTTATTCCAAGCTATACGCGTGCTTACCCTCAAACCATTCGCGTTCAAAAAGAATGGGCAGGTAATCAAACGGCTCAATATCATATTGTTTCGCACGATTTTATTCCTAAAGATATCTCCAAAGGGTTTAATCAAAGGCCAAGCAAAAATATTTACCTTTCAGCACAAGCAGATAAGCCTCCTATGAGTTTAGAAGGAGTAGTTGTTGATAAAGGAAGCAGATCGTTTAATTTAAGCTTAAAGATGAATTATGTTCGTGAACCTTATCGTGTTCAGATAAAATTGACAAGTTCTAAACCTTTTTATATTACACAGATGGATGACTTCCTGCCGATAAATAAACTTCCCCGTAAGGTCAAATTAGAAGGTAAAGAAAGGAAAGGACAGTATGAGCTTATTCTTGAACGAACTCCTCCTCAGAAACCGGTTTTACAATGGACTATCGAAGGTGAAAGTACAGTCCAAGTGACTACCGAAATCAGTTTCCCTGATTTAAAGCCAAATCTGACTTTGGAAAAATCGAATTTGTCTGTAGACTATTTAGAAATTTATCGCTCTGAATTTCAATTTTAATTGGAAAATATTCAACGGTATATATAGAGGCCGTAAAGAAAAAATTAATAATAAGGGGGTCGAAAAAATGTACAAGAAAATTGCGGTTGAAGAAGGACTTACAAATGTTGTCCAAGCTTTGCATGCTTCAGGTTTTCATACTACCTCCCTTGAGGGAGATGATCTTTTTAATGTCCGTGCGGTTGTTGTCAAAGGAGATGGAACGGATATTTTAGCTTCTCCGGCTAATCTTAGGGTACCGGTCATTCATGCTTCAGGACGAAGTGCCGAGGAAGTTGTCGAAGTGTTAAGAGACCGCCTATCTTAAGTTGTTAATTAGGCAATTATGTAATGACGGACTGTCTCAATTAGAAAATAATATAATTGAGACAGTCCATTTATGTGTAATCGAGATGATCGTAACAAATGGCCCTGAACTACCATAATATGGTAGTGTAATTTTACTGATTAAGTGAATTTTTCTATCATTCTCAACATGTTGTCTTATGAAAGGAGAGCTGAAAATGTTCGGGTTAATTCCTTTCGGGCTTGGCTTAGGCTTAGGATTTGGACTTGGTGCACTAACGGCTCCAGCCTATCCAGGATATTACGGGTATGGGTATCATCCTTACGGTCCGTATCCGTACCAATATCCCTGGCCATATTAAACTGAAATATGTTAAAGTAAAGAAAGGGAAGCTGATGCTTTCCTTTTTTTATGGTTTTGGGTATTATTTTATAAAGGAATTAATAAATGGACAAAATGCTGAATAAGAGAAGCAACAGGCGAAAGTGAGGAAATGAATTTGAGCAATATAAAGGTTTTTTTAACTCAAAATCGGCGTAAACGGCTAGAACAAGGTCATCCTTGGATTTATAAAAGTGAAATCGCTAAAATAGAAGGAGAGCAAAGCGATGAAGAGGATTTGGTAGATATCGTCAATCATGCGGGACATTTTTTGGCGCAGGGATTATATAACTCAAATTCGCAAATTGCCGTAAGAATACTTTCTTATCATCCTGAAAAGATTACCAACGAGTGGTTTTATGATAGAGTAAGACAAGCATGGCAACGGAGAGAATGGCTGCTTCCAGAGGCTTCCTCATGTCGAGTAATCTACGGAGAAGCGGATTTTTTACCGGGAATAATTGTCGATAAATATGAAGATATTTTGGTTGTACAAATTTTATTTCGCGGTATGGATCGTCGAAGAGAAATGCTATTCCAAGCACTTCAAGAGGTATTTAAACCTCGAGGGATCTATGAACGCAGTGATGTTCCTGTTCGTGAACTTGAAGGATTGGAGCAAAGAACAGGCTTTGTTGGACAAGCTTTTGATACAGTGGTTACTGTTGAAGAAAATGGAATTAGGATTACGGTTGATGTAGCAGAAGGTCAAAAGACAGGATACTTCTTTGACCAAAGGGAAAATAGAGCTTCTTTAAAACCTTTAATGACGGGTTGGGGAGAACGAAGAGGAATACAACTCCGGGAAGGGATCCCATACGACTCAAAGGGCAAAGAGATTAAAAATCCGTTTTGGGACGGTGCGGAGGTTCTTGATTGTTTTTCCCATACAGGTTCCTTCATGTTAAATGCATGCAAATATGGGGCTAAAAAGGTTACATGTGTTGACATATCGCAGCGGGCGATTGAAATGGCTCAACATAATGCCTTGCAAAATGGATTTTTACACCGGACGGATTTTGTCGAGGCCAATGTGTTTGATTTCTTACGTGAGAAAGTTAAGGAAGAAAAAACATGGGACATTGTCATTCTTGATCCGCCGGCATTTGCCAAGAGCCGCAAAACGATACAAAGTGCCTTGAGAGGCTATAAAGAGATTAATCTTCAAGGACTAAAACTCGTGAAGACGGGTGGCATTTTAGTGAGTGCTTCCTGTTCATATCATGTAAGTGAGGAAGAATTTTTGGAGACGATATTAAAAGCTGCCGCCGACGCGAAAAAGATTTTACGCCTTATTGAATTTCGGAGAGCAGGCAAAGATCATCCAATTTTACTGGGAAGCCCAGAGACCAATTATTTAAAATTTGCGATTTTCGAGGTATTTGACCGTTCTTAGTTACTTTCATAGGAACATCTTTGCAAAAAAGAAAGTGAAGCATATAATAGAAGAAGGGAAATGAGGAGGGAATATGGTGGAAGGTGAACACGAAGATTATAAAACCATTTGTGATCGGCTGCGTAATAATTCCTATAAATTAACTCCTCAGCGTCAAACCATATTAAGGACGTTTCTTGAGAATTCCGCTCGGCATTTAAGTGCGGAAGATGTTTATTCGCTCGTGAAAAACGAGTACCCGGATATGGGATTAGCAACTGTATATCGAACCTTGGACTTATTGGCTGAGCTGGGGATTTTACAAAAAAACGATTTTGGTGATGGCCGCAGTCGTTATGAATTTACTCGGAAGGATGAACATCATCATCACCATCTTATTTGTTTAAACTGCGGCGAAGTTTCAGAATTTGATGATGATTTGTTAGAATCGTTAGAAACTGTAATATTTAAACGAAATCGATTTAAAGTCGTCGACCATGATCTTAAATTCCTTGGATATTGCCAGAAATGTCAAAGCACGTTAGAATAAACGTGCTTTTTTGACGGAATAAGAACGAAAATAACAGGAGGAAAAGGATACCATAGGGCGAAATAATTTAGTAAAATATGGTAAAAGGAGCGACGCCCTATGTTTCCATTGACAACCGGTCGTAAAGTTCAGTGGCAAAGGAAGACTTCCTGGAAAGATTGGCTACAAAATTGGAACTGGATATTATCTGGGACATTGGAAAAATCAATTGAGAATTGGCTTCAGCTCCTAGAGAAAGAAACGAGCCAGCCTCAGCTTAAAATTGTTCGACTTCTAATTGAACACGAAGTATATCAGGAATCTAAGGATTATTTAGAAAAATGTTTGGGGCAGGATGTTACACTAGACGGTGAGATCTATTATCTTATGGCTCGTTGCTGTATTGCTCAAGGTCTGCTCCGCGAATCTTCTGAGGCAATTGGTAAGGCATTGGATCAGGAACCCCAAAATCCAGTTTATCTCGAGCTTCAAGCAGATATTAAGTTAGAGCTTGGAGATCATCAAGCTGCAATTGATATTTTAAATAAAGCCATTCTAACTAACCCTAAAAATTTTGAAATACTTTTTCGGCTTGGAACAATTTATACTTATCATGGTGATCATCTTGAAGCCTTACGTTGTTATCAAGGGTGCTGTGAAATTAAACCCCATAATGCTGTCTATTGGGAAATGAAAGCTGAAAGCCATTTACAGCTGCAGCAAATTCGGCAGGCAGCAGTTAGTTTTGATCGTGCGCTTCGTTATGGAGTCAATCCAGATAATGTCGCCCGGTTAGCCTATTGTTATGTTCAACTTAATGAATTTAAAAAAGGAGTTCACTATTTTAAAATGGTCCTAAAGCATGAGCCGGATCATTATGATGCATTATGTAATTTGGCGGCAGTGTATCAAAATATGGGACGATCCTTAGAAGCATTGAATTTACAAGAAAGAGCGTTTTCTTTGTGTAAGAATGATCCAATATTGCTTAATAATATGGCCTATACACTAGTTCAACTCGGAAGATCCCGAAAAGCCACAGAATACTATCAAGAAGCCTTAAAACTTGCCCAGGGGCATCCATTGATTTTATATAATTTGGCTGTATGTCATGTTCAAAAGGGAAATTGGGAAGCGGGGATTGATTCCATAGAACGTTTACTTCGTATTCAGCCAGATCATTCAGAAGGCTGGGCATTGTTAGGAAATATATATGATGAACTTGAGGAGCATGATCGTGCTATTGATTGTTTTAACCGAGCTTTAAAATTAGCATAACAAAATCAGCGCTTTTCTTCGAAAAAGTTATATCGAGGAAAGGCGCTTTTCTTAAAAGTTGCGAACTTTATGACGATAATGCTAAAATAGATAAAGTAATGCTGTGATTTAGAACTTAGACTGAACTAAGAGTGAAGATAAAGATCAGGTAACACGTTTGATAAGAGTATGAGGGGGAAAGAGAAACTTGGGTGTCGATACAGATAAAATAGAACAAGCAGTTTATATGATCCTTGAGGCAATTGGCGAAGATCCGGAAAGAGAAGGATTGCGTGATACGCCCAAACGGGTAGCTCGTATGTACAAAGAAGTATTTTCAGGATTACATGAAGATCCCAGTTCTCATTTAAAAGTA
The DNA here is from genome assembly GCF_049860565.1 of Desulfitobacterium nosdiversum. Classification (GTDB taxonomy): domain Bacteria; phylum Bacillota; class Desulfitobacteriia; order Desulfitobacteriales; family Desulfitobacteriaceae; genus Desulfitobacterium_A; species Desulfitobacterium_A nosdiversum. Next base: position 3,021,017 of record NZ_CP172056.1, on the reverse strand, counting down.
CAATTTTCAGAAGAACACGAAGAGATGGTGATTGTTAAGGATATACCTGTCTATTCGATGTGTGAGCATCATCTCGTACCTTTTTATGGAAAAGCACATGTAGCTTATATCCCAAGAAAGGGGAAAGTTACCGGGCTTTCAAAGCTAGCCAGAGTGGTCGAAGGGTACGCCAAAAGACCTCAGCTTCAAGAACGCTTAACATCTCAGACTGCTGATTCAATTATGAAAGAATTAAATCCTCAAGGGGTTCTCGTAGTTATTGAAGCAGAGCATATGTGCATGACGATGCGGGGAGTAAAAAAACCCGGATCAAAAACGATAACTTCAGCAGTTCGAGGAATTTTTAAAACAAGTCAGTCTACCCGATCAGAGGCATTCTCTTTAATTGAACATCATTAAGCATATAGTATTATTAATTATAGCTTTACCAGAGAAGAGGTAACATAATGGAACGGGATAAGGGAAAACTGGAGTTAATTGCGACACAACGTGTTAACGCGAACTCCGAAATGTATAAGGTCGTTGATTTCCTTAATAAAAGCTTAAAAAATTATCATTTAATGTTCGGTTTAACAAAAAAAGATGAGAGTATGGTAATTTCAATCTATGAAGTTGAATAATGCGACAAAGATGAATATTTTATTGACAAATGATGATGGTTATTTCGCTAAGGGACTGCAAACCCTTTTAGGAATACTTGAGGAAGATCCCTTTTTATCTGTTTCAGTTGTTGCACCAGAGAGCCAAAAATCGGCAACAGGGCATTCTATTACGCTTGCCGAACCTCTTATGATCACAGAACATAATTTAACAAAAGGGTTTAAAGGGTATGCGGTTCGTGGTAATCCTGCGGATTGTGTTAAACTTGCCATACAAGGTGAAATTGTCCCTAAGCCTGACCTTGTAATTTCGGGAATAAATAATGGCCCTAATCTTGGAACCGATGTTTTCTATTCGGGAACGGTTTCGGCTGCAATGGAAGCCGTTTTATTGGGCATTCCTTCTATTGCCGTATCACTGGCCGGGTTTGATAAATTTGATTTTGATGATGCAGCCCGCTTTATTTACGATTTTTTTAAAAAACAAACCTGCGCAAAAGGACTGCTTAATATAAATATACCTCCTATTCCATCCAGCGAATGGAGAGGAATAAAATATGCGAAATTAGGAAAGGCAGTTTATCAAAACGTTTTTGAACATCGAGTAGATCCAAGAGGGCGGGAATACTATTGGCAATCCGGTACCTTAGCACTTGAAACCGATCCTGAAACAGATTTATATGCAATTCAAGAGGATTTTATTTCCATTACGCCGATGCATTCAAATTTGACTGATTTTGATAAATTAAAGCTGATGCTATAATTTGAAAGGAGTACAGCAATTAAATAGCTGTACTCCTTATTTCAAGTGATGAGCAGTATTTTATAAACCGCCATTCTTGAGACTTTCTTCAGCTCTTCGAATCATGGCTTTAACCATACTTCCCCCAATTCGACCGCCAACATGACCGCATTCACGTGAAGTCATATTTGCCCAGCCTTGAGATTGGATTTTGTCGGTTAGCCCTAATTCGGAGGCTACCTCATATTTAAACTCGTCCAAAACAGATTGGGGTAAAATGCCTGCGCTTCGATTTCCACGGCTCATATGGAGCACTTCCTTTCATCTGTTTTTTTGGAACATTTTTATTTTAACCAAATGAAATTTGTTTATAGTGTAAAAAATCTGGAGGATATAAGTTGAACTGTTATTGGAGGAAGATATCATGATATTTGGAGTTTTTTTGTTTTACTTCCTACTCTTTATATTTATTTTTTCTACTCCAGAAAAATGGAAGCAAAAAGATAAGCGATTAAAACAGCTTTTCGCCGTACCTGCAGCCATTGCGTTAATTATGGTTTTATTAACAGTACTTAAAGTCTATTTCATTTATAAATTATTTATTCTCTTGTTTTTTGGTTTTACTTTTCTCTTAAGCTATTGGCAATGGGGCGATCAAATGCGGCAGTGGTGGAGAAAATAGGAAAATGTTGATTAAACGGGAATATATTTGCCAAGCCAGGGTAACTTCCGAAGATCATTTAATGTTATTCCTCCATTCAATATAAGAATAGCAAAATAACAAATTAAGCCGATTATGATTTGAATTAGAACAAACCAGCTGCGGCTTTCAGCTATTGTAATTGTAAGTTTAAAAAGAAGCATCATTCCTATTCCAGCGCTTATAGGTTGGAGGAAAAAACGCTGAAGGTCAAGGGGCATTCCTGTATATCGAATAAGCGCTCCAATATTTAATAGCGCCATAATAAAAAATCCAAAAACATAGGCAAGGGCAGTACCCGTTAATCCCCAGGTTGGTTGGGCAGTTAAGACATAAAGAATAGGGATTCGTAAAAGTGCTGAGATAATGGAGTGAATAACCGGAATATATACTTTCCCAAGTCCTTGAAGAATTCCGGTTGTTGTTTGCTGAAGATAAGAAAAGATACCGCCTAGAGTAAGTATCCTGAGGATGGGAGCGATATTTTGGCTTTTAAAAAAGGCTGTTAAAGGATTGGCAAAATAAAAAAGAATAAGTAAACAAGGAAGTCCCAGCAGGATGGTTAAACGAATGGCCTCCGAACTGCGCGCCTTTACGACGTAATGCTGATTTCGAGCTGAAGCTTCAGAGATGGCAGGAACAAGAGAAGTTGCGAGGGCAAATGTAAAAACACTGGGGAAGGTGAGCAAGGTAAAAGCAGAACCTCCCAATTGGCCAAATAAAGTTGTTGCCTCACGTGCCGTGTAACCTGCAATTTGCAAGCGTTGAGGAATAAGCATGGCATCGAGCGAAGATAAACCTGTTGATATAAGTCGTCCTGCAGTAACTGGCGAGGATAAGGTGAAAAGTTCTTTATAGACTTGAAATACGGAGGGAATGGGTTCATCTTTATAAGACTTTATTTTCTTTAATTGATAATGTATGGAGATAACGATCAATCCCATAACTTCCCCAGCTAACATCCCTAGAGCCAAGCCTGTTGCAGCCCATTCAGCACCACGAGGAGCTAGATATATGGCAGCAGAAAAACCAATGAGAACGCGTAAAATTTGTTCGCTAATTTGGCTAAGTGCTGTAGGAACCATATTTTGAAGTCCTTGAAAATAACCGCGGAAAGCAGAAGAAATAGAAACAATAAGGATGGCTGGAGTACATACAAGAAAGACCCTTAAAACACGTGGGTCAGGGAAGATATGGTCAGCTAGGTATGGAGAGAGAAAAAAAAGCGATATTGCTACAAACCCTCCGGAAAACGATAGAAAGGTGAGGGATAATCTAAATATGTTTTGCATGCGTGCCAAGTTATCTAAGGAAAGTGCTTCTGAAACCATCTTTGATACCGCAAGCGGAATCCCGGCAGTGGTTAGAACCAGTGCCATCATATAAACGGGGAAAACCATATTAAACAAGCCATAAGCTTCGCCGCCAATATGTGTCATAATTAGATATTGATAGATAAATCCCAAAATACGATTAAGAAAATTTGCTGCGAAAAGAATGGTTGCACCATAGACAAAAGTGCGTTTGGCCATGTTTTCCCTCCATGCTTGTTCTCCTATCTTATGTATAACTTTATGCCTATTGTAAAAAATCCATGACAATATAAATTTCTTAGGAGAATGAAGGGGCAACAGGATTTAAGATTTAAATGGAGAAATATACTTTTATTAAGATTTAATTAAGATTTACGTAGAGTTAGTTTTTCCTTCAAAGAATATTTAGATAAAATGGAGGGGATTCTAAGCCTGAATTGGAGGGATGTAAAATGTGGCAGCTTATCCGAAATGCTCAAATATATATGCCCGAACGAATTGAGGAGCATGATCTTCTCATTGTTGAAGGGAAGATCGCAGCTATTGGAAATGATCTTACTCTTCCGCCTTATGTCCAGGGCAAAATCTTTGACCTGGAAGGGAAATTTCTAGTGCCGGGGTTTATTGATGCTCATGTTCACATTTGTGGAGGAGGGGGAGAAGCTGGCCCGAGTTCACGAACACCAGAAATTCAACTTTCTCAATTAACACAGGCAGGAATCACGACTGTTGTAGGTTGTTTAGGTACTGATGCCATATCTCGTTCGATGGAAGAGCTTTTAGTTAAGGCTCGGGCAATCGAAGACGAAGGCTTGACAACATATATTTATAGTGGTGCATATCAAGCAAACCGTAATCTAATGGCGAATTTGCGTCAAGATTTAGTACTTATTGATAAAGTAATTGGTGCAGGTGAGATTGCAATTTCTGATCATCGTTCTGCACAACCCCAGATTGCTGAACTTGAACATCTCGCTGCAGAGGCGAGAGTTGGAGGAATGTTAGGCGGGAAGGCAGGTATAGTCCATCTTCATCTTGGGGATGGAAAACGCGGAATCGAACCCATCTATCAAATCCTGGATAATACGGAGATCCCAATTACTCAATTTATGCCGACACATATGAATCGAACGCATTCATTATTTGAGCAAGGCATTAAATTCCTTGAGTCTGGCGGCAATATTGATCTGACGGCTGGATGTGATGATTACACGGAGGATCTCCGTGTTCCTTACATCTTACATTTTCTGGCGGATAAAAAATTATTAAATAACAGAGTAACTGTTACCTCGGACGGAAATGGGAGCATGCCGAGGTATAACAGCCAAGGTGAACTCGTGGGAATGGGAATTGGATCAGTCCGCGTTTTATGGAGAGATATTCGCAGCGCTGTACAGAAATACAATCTATCTCTCGAAGATGCCTTAAGAGTGATTACCTCGAGTCCAGCACATGTGCTCGGGCTTCATCAAAAAGGAAGAATACAACCTGGATTTGATGCAGACTTGATTACATTGGACGATAATCTTGAGATTAAACATGTATGGGCAAAGGGAAAGCTTATGGTTTATGATGCTGTACCCATTGTTTTTGGCCAATATGAAAAAGCACTCAGTAAAAACTATCAAAATATCGAAGTCGGCTAACACTAAATTTAATGGGAATCAAGGAATAACAACGTTGTCTTCAGGCTGAATAAACTCCGAGGATCAGTAAGTAAAAGGGTAACCTTTTCATTATAAAACATCAAGGAGGGTGATTGTCTTGAAGAATTATGAAACCCTAAATTTAAGGAATGTTTGTCTGGTTGGACACGGTGGTGCAGGAAAGACATCTCTGTCGGAAGCTTTTCTGTTCAATTCTGGTGCTATTACCCGCATGGGGAAAATTCAGGAGGGAAATACCATTTCGGATTCCTTACCTGAAGAAATCAAACATAAAGTTTCCATCAGCACAAGTCATATTCCAGTAGAATGGAATGGGGTAAAAATTAACGTTCTGGACACTCCTGGTTACTCTGATTTTTTTGGTGAAGTAAAATCTGCCCTTCGGGTCGTTGAGAGCGGGGTACTGGTTCTTTGCGGTGTTGCAGGAATTGAGGTGCAAACTGAAATTATCCTGGACTTAATGGAAGAACAAAAGTTACCCCGCATTGTTTTTATTAATAAGCTTGATCGTGAAAATTCTAATTATCAGAAAGTTTTTGACCAACTCAAACAAGGTTTTCCTCAGATGCATTTCACCCCCTTACATATACCTATTGGTCAAGAATCGCAGTTTCAGGGAGTTATTGATATAATTGATCGGAAGGCTTACTATTACGAAAATAATGGAAGCGGTAAATATACGGTAAAAGATGCTCCTCCGGAGTACCAGAATGAAATTGATCAATTGCGTGATCTCCTTTCGGAAGCTGTCGCGGAAACCGACGATGATATTTTATCTAAATATCTTGATGGTCAGACTCTAACCGATGAAGAACTTCAAAACGCTTTAAAAGCCGGCTTTGCCCAAAATTTAGTAGTTCCGATTTTAGCAGGCTCAGCTTATAAAAACATTGGAACTGCTAATCTTTTAAATTTTATAGTCGGCAATTGCCCTACGCCAAAAGTGCAGGATGATAGATGTGCACTTGTTTTTAAAACCCTTGCCGATCCCTTTGTCGGTAAAATGAACTTTCTTCGTGTTTATGGCGGAAAGTTCCAGCCGGATCAAATTGTATACAACTCTAATCGAAATACAGAAGAAAAATTAGGAAATCTTTTTTTGCTTAAAGGAAAAAATCAAGAACATATAGCCATGATAACAGCGGGCGATATTGCCGTTGTAGCAAAACTTCAGGATGTCGGAACAGGGGATACCCTTTGTTCCAAAGAAAATCCTGTTAAGTTAACAGGAATCGACTTTCCCGAACCACGACTTCCAGTAACGATTTCTCCTAAGAGTAAAGGTGACGAAGATAAACTTGGCGGTGCACTTGCACGCTTGGTTGAAGAGGATCCGACCTTACGAACCCAAAAAAATACCGAAACTAAGGAATTACTGCTTTTTGGAATGGGTGAGATGCATCTGGAGATTCTCATTGAAAAATTACATCGTAAGTTTGGAGTGGCAGTAAATACAACAGTACCAAGAGTCCCTTATCGGGAAACGATACGCAAAAGTGTTAAAGTTGAAGGAAAACATAAAAAACAAAGCGGCGGACACGGACAATACGGTCATGTTTGGTTAAATATTGAACCTTTATATGAGGGCGAATTTAAATTTTCGGAAGAAGTATTCGGAGGTGCAGTCCCTAAACAATATTTTCCCGCTGTTGAAAAAGGAATAAGGGAGGCTATGACCGAAGGAATTTTGGCTGGTTTTCCCGTGACAGGAATAAAAGCTGTTCTTTATGATGGTTCGTATCATAGCGTTGATTCTTCTGAAATGGCTTTTAAATTAGCTGCAATTATCGCGTTTAGAAAAGGAACGGAATTAGCGAAACCTGTTCTTCTGGAACCCGTTGTTGAGGTCACGGTACGAGTTCCTGAGATTTTTATGGGTGATGTAATCGGGGATCTGAACAGTAAAAGAGGAAAAGTTCTTGGTATGGAAGCAGATGGAAAATTTCAAATTATACGATCTCATGTTCCCCAGTCAGAAATGATGCGCTATGCCATAGACCTGAAATCACTAACTCAAGGACGAGGCAGCTTTGATATGGAATTTCTGAAATATGAGGATGTTCCGCCGAAAATTGCTGAAACCATTATTAGTCAACTTAAAACAGCTCAACATGGATAAACATAATCCTATTTAAAATTTAATAAGTCTAGAAAAGAACTCTTGTTCAATTATGAACAGGAGTTCTTTGTTTTATAAAATTTTTTAGAAAGTAAATATAATTACTTAAAAAATATTAAAAGTTATATTGTTAAGAAAAGGAAAAAATATATTAATGGCGAATATTCAAAAAATTAGATAAAGATAATTTTAATTATTTGAATATACGAGGAGAGGATAATGTGTCTCAAAAAGTCCGTGTGGGGATTATTGGCGCCGGGAAGGGAGGTTCTTCAGTATACAAGACGTTAAAAACAATCGATCATTTTGAAGTTGTTAATGTTTGCGACATTTTAGAAACTGCCCCTGGAATTCTAATGGCACGACGTGATGGAATTCTAACTTCCCAATCTATTGAGCAATTTTGTAAAAATGAAATGGAGATTATTATTGAAGCTACAGGGCTACCTGAAGTGCAGCAACAAATAGAACAGTTGAAATCAACTCAAACCTCTGTAATGGAGGCTGAAGGCGCAAATCTCATGATGTACATTATTGAAGAGAAGGAAAAACTTTCTGAGTTAAAGCGACTTCAAGGCAGACTTGATACAATTTTAAATTCTGTACAGGAGGCAATTGAAGTTGCTGGATCAGACGGGATTATTAAGTACGTTAACCCCTCATTCAGCCGTGTGACAGGGATTTCTGCCCATGAGAGAATTGGCCAAAATATTTTTGATGTATCCCCCGATGGGGCTTTGGCTCGCGTTCTCAGGACACATGAGCCTATTTTCGCACATCGTTCCAAGGTAGGCGGCTGTGAGGTAGAAGTGGTTTCAAATGCATCCCCAATTATAGTAGACGGTAAGATTGATGCAGGTGTCGTTGTTTTTCAACCTCTCACTGATATTTATAAAACAATGGAACAACTTCAAGAATCTAATCAAGTCATCACGGATTTACAAAGCCGTATAAGTCAAATCTCTACAAGTTCTTTTACATTTGATGATATTTTAGGAAGCCATCCTGATTTTGAACGATCTGTATATCTGGCCAAAAAGGCTGCGAAAAGCAATTCAATGGTCTTAATTTTAGGAGAAAGCGGTACTGGAAAAGAGCTCTTCGCCCATGCCATTCATAGTGCAGGTGAAAGAAGAGAGAAACCCTTTATTAAAGTTAACTGTGCTGCAATTCCTGAGACTCTTCTTGAAAGTGAGTTTTTTGGACATGAAAAAGGCGCTTTTACAGGGGCCTTCAAAACTAAAATGGGAAAAATGGAATTAGCTAACGGCGGAACTATTTTTCTTGATGAAATAGGCGATATGAATCCTTATTTACAGTCTAAGCTTTTAAGGGTCCTTCAAGATATGGAATTTGAACGCGTGGGAGGGACACAAACTATTAAAGTCGATGTCCGGGTTATTGCGGCTACAAACCGAAACTTAAGGCAAATGGTTAAACAGGGAGATTTTCGCGAGGATCTCTTTTATCGCCTAAATGTTGTGGAATTGCGATTGCCTCCTTTGCGAAAGCATAAAGAGGATATTTTAGCTTATGCTCAATCCTATATCATGAAATTTAACCGCAAATTTGGAAAACACGTTGTAGGAATGAATGCTCAAGCTGAACAACTTTTACTTAGTTATCACTGGCCCGGAAATGTGAGAGAACTTCAGAATGTTGTTGAGCGTGCCATGGTTTCTGTTGAAGGAGACATTATAACGGCTAAACAACTCATCACACTGGTGGAGATGAGAGAGATGCCGGAAAAGGAATTTGGGGAACTTATGCCGCTTGACGAGCTTGAAAAGAAGATGATTCGCTTGGCTTTACATCGGTATGGTGATTCTGTTGAAGGAAAAAAGAAAGCAGCTCAAACTTTAAATATTTCTTTGGCGACACTCTATAACAAACTAAAAACAATTTAATAATCAAGATCCATAATTATTAAGACGGAAATTTCTAATATTGCGTAAATAAATTATAGAAAATAGAAAATTGAGTTCTTATAAAATTTAGAAGAGGTTACATTTAAAATCCGAATTTTCACTTGAAAATTCGGATTTTTATGACTATATATTAATTCTAAACTTTACGTTTTATTGACCATATATCAATGGCATGTTTTTTGCATCTTAAAATAAAAGCCTGAAGTTATTTAGATAAACATATGTTACCAAAGACCTAAAACAGAGATGAGATTTAGAGGAAGATTAGAAGAATGAAAACAGAGTAAATAGATGGAGAGAGGAGAGATATTATTACATGTCCGCTTTACAAAGACCTTATCATTTTCTAATACGGCGGGTCCATTCTCTTTTAGGACTTTTGCCCATTGGCATCTTTTTAATGTTCCACTTAACCCTAAATCTTTCTGCTCGATTTGGATCAATTCAATACGATCAAGTGATTGGAGCCATGCGGAGCTTTCCTGGAATTTTTGTTATTGAACTCATTGTTATTTTTATTCCCATTGCTTTTCATGCGATTTACGGAGCCTGGGTCGTTTATACAGGTCAAAGTAATCTTTTGCGTAATAAGTATGTACGTAACTGGTTCTATGTTATCCAAAGAGTTTCCGGAATTTATACCGTTATTTTTGTTTTAGCCCATGTCTGGATGTTTCGCTTTGGCGAGGCTAATTTTGCTGCGCTTCAACATATTATCAGCAATCCTTTGGGTCTGATTTTCTACGCTCTTGGAATTGTTTTAGCCGTTTTCCATTTTACAAACGGACTTTGGGCTTTTGCCATCACTTGGGGGATAACTGTGGGACCTAATGCTCAGCGAAAATGGAGCTATGTATGTGCAGTGATATTCGTCATTTTAACGATAGTCGGCTTGAGCGATTTGTCGGCATTTTTGAGATAAGGAAGGCGATCAGAGATGAGCAAAGTGATTGTTGTCGGCGGTGGGCTTGCCGGACTTATGGCAACTATTAAAATGGCCGAAAATGGAACTCATGTTGATCTTTTTTCCCTTGTTCCAGTTAAAAGGTCTCATTCCGTCTGTGCACAAGGGGGCATTAATGGAGCTGTAAATACGAAAGGTGAAGGAGATTCTCCATGGATTCATTTTGACGACAGTGTTTATGGAGGGGACTTCTTAGCCAATCAACCTCCTGTTAAGGCCATGTGTGAAGCAGCACCTGGAATTATTCATTTAATGGACCGAATGGGAGTCATGTTTAATCGAACCCCTGAAGGCCTATTGGATTTCAGACGTTTTGGCGGTACTAAACATCATCGCACAGCTTTTGCAGGCGCAACGACGGGGCAACAACTCCTATACGCATTGGATGAGCAAGTTCGGCATTTTGAAGTTACAGGACTTGTTCAAAAGTATGAGGGATGGGAATTCCTTTCGGCAGTTCTTGAAGACGGTGTTTGCAAAGGGATTGTAGCACAGAATATGAAGGATATGTCGGTTAAAGCTTTTGCGGCGGATGCGGTTATTGTTTGTACGGGCGGTTCGGGAATGATTTTTGGCAAAAGCACGAACTCGACCATTAATACAGGCTCCGCGGCTTCAGTCCTTTACCAACAAGGGGTTAAATATGCAAATGGAGAATTTGTGCAAATTCATCCTACAACTATTCCGGCTGAGGATAAACTTCGCCTAATGTCTGAGTCAGCTCGCGGCGAAGGAGGTCGGGTTTGGACTTATAAAGATGGAAGACCCTGGTACTTCCTTGAAGAGATGTACCCGGCTTATGGGAACCTAGTGCCAAGAGATATTGCTACACGGGCCATTTACCATGTTGTTTTTGATTTAGGGCTGGGTGTTGACGGGGAAAATAAAGTTTATCTTGATCTTTCACATGTTGGCCCTCATGAATTAGAAGTCAAGCTTGGGGGAATTATTGAGATTTATCAAAAATTCGTCGGTGATGATCCGAAAAAAGTCCCTATGAAAATATTCCCTGGCGTGCATTACTCCATGGGTGGACTCTGGGTGGATTATGATCAAATGACAAATATCCCTGGACTTTTTGCTGCTGGGGAATGTGATTATCAGTATCATGGAGCAAATCGCTTAGGGGCTAACTCTTTGCTTTCAGCGATTTATGGAGGCATGGTAGCAGGTCCGAAGGCCATGGAGTATATCAAAAAAAATAAAATAAAAGCTCCTAATGCAGACGAACCTTCCTTTATTCAAGAGAAAAAGCGCCAAGAGCATAAGTGGGTGCAGATCCTTTCCATGAAAGGAACAGAGAATCCTTACCTGTTACATAAGGAGCTCGGGAATCTCATGACTGCAAATGTTACGGTTGTCCGTTACAATGATAAATTAGCAGAAACAGATGTTAAAATACAGGAACTGATGAAACGCTGGCATAACGTCAGCTTAATTGATGATGTCGTTTGGAGCAACCAAACGGCCATGTTGATTCGGCATTTATGGAATATGTTAGAGCTTGCCAGGGTCATTACTTTAGGCGCATTAAGACGGAATGAAAGTCGTGGAGCACATTATAAACCCGAGTTCCCGGATCGCGATGATGAAAATTGGTTGAAGACTACATTGGCTGCATGGACTCCGAATGGCCCTGAATTTAGTTATGAACCAGTAGATGTTTCCCTGATTTCACCTCGTTTACGGAATTACGCAGTAGATAAATAAAAGGTTAAAAGAGGAGGGGAAAGAGTTGTCGACTCAAAAAACGATTCAATTAAAAATTCGTCGCCAAGATGGCCCCAACAAGCTATCACGGTGGGAAGAGTTTGAAATATCTTATCGTCCAAATATGAATGTTATTTCTTGTTTAATGGATATTCAAAAAAATCCTGTTAACGCTCAGGGGGAAAAAACAAATCCAGTGGTATGGGAATGCAATTGTTTAGAAGAAGTATGCGGTGCATGTACAATGATCATTAACGGTCAAGCCCGTCAATCTTGCTCGGCACTCGTAGATCAACTCCAGCAGCCGATTGTTCTTGAGCCACTCACAAAATTCCCACTCATCCGCGATTTAATGGTGGACCGTGCATTGATGTTTGAGAATTTGAAAAAAGTTCATGCTTGGATCGATATTGACGGAACCTATGATTTAGGTTCAGGCCCGCGCATGGCTGAAGTAAAAAGACAATGGGCCTATGAACTTTCTAAGTGTATGACGTGTGGGTGTTGTATGCAGGCTTGTCCACAAGTAAATCCACGTTCCAAGTTTATTGGACCAGCTGCAATTTCACAGGTTAGACTGTTTAATGCCCATCCTTCAGGAGAAATGTATAAGCATGAACGGCTTAAGGCACTTCTTGACGAGGGAGGAATTTCGGATTGCGGTAATGCACAAAACTGCATAAGAGCTTGTCCTAAACAAATTCCTCTGACAACAAGTATTGCTGATTTGAATAAAGAAACCAATAAGTTTGCTTTAACTTATTGGTTAAACAAGTAGTAATTAGAGACTAAAATGTAAATCGCAGCTCTTACTCGTGAGTAAAGGCTGCGATTTTTTTCAACTGCACTGATTATTTAATTATCGTTTAAGTCGCTTGCTGAACCGCCGCCACTAAGGGAAGGAAAACGCACGATTAAATATATTCCGCTTGGAGAGTCGATTTCAAAAGGTCTAGGAAATTAATGACACTACCCAGCGGTATAGTGCTTGGAGTACTGTTTCTGGTGACGAAGGAGATTGCTGGAGTGGTTGGTTTTCAGGTTGAGATCCCAGAGTTAATTGTTGAGGCTGAGGATCAATTGCTGTAGAAGCAGATTCACCAAAATCTTGATAATCCGGAAACATATTATCCCCTCTTCCTTTAATATTAGGACTCAAGGTCCTATAAGATTCTTAACTAAGAACTTGGAATGATGGGGATTAAGTCGTCCTTTATTTATTTCATTATATTCAGGTTGTCCATATAATGTTCAGGATATTTTTTCACAAATAGTTCACATTAGTTTCAGGTAATTTTCAGGGAATAATGGGAAAAGTGGATTATAATTCATCTTGAGATTTTCTTTTTCAATATTTTAACCCCTTACTGCAACCTGTCAGCGATGACAGGTTTTTTTTGTTTAAAACTATACTGAAAGTAAGGCATTAGAAAATGTCCTGTAAAGGTAAGCCTTCGAATAGAAAAAAGAACACTGTAAAAGTCCAGTGTTTTTCATAGAAAAGTCTCTTCTTGCAATGGGCCTAAGGATTCTAATCGATAATAAGAATAATGGTAAAAACGAGCATAAGAACAGGGAGAAGTTCAATGAGAGCAATTCCTATAAATGTAAGGTTAAACATTGAATGATCAATGGATTCAACACTTTTGAGCCCTTGAACAATTTTTTTCTCAGCCGCCATGGCACCGACTATAGATAGAATTAAAGAAATTACAGCCCCGCTTATTGTTGCTAGATGTATAGACATATCACAAATGCATCTCTTTCCGAAATTGTCAAACTTGTAACAATATTCACGTTACTTTTGCAATATAAGCTGTATTTTAATTCATCAGACTTTGAAATACAATACTTTGCACTATTATTTACAAAATTAGTGTTTGTTCCTTCTTCTCTGCCCCATCAAAGATGGGGTAATTTTTTTGTGAATGTTACGGTTGTCCTTAATAATTATGTAATAGGCATAATAAGCAGTTGTTATTATTTCCATTTAAAATAAGTATGCCATATTAACTGTATTCGACAATAAATTCTATGGATAATCCTTACATACTTGTACTAAAATAAGATTCGTGAGTTGTTTATTAAAGAAAGGTATCGAAAGACTATGGTACGTCAAATTGCACTTAAAAGAATTTCAATCGAAAAAACTCGAAGAAAGTTATTCTTATTAGGTAACTTTAAAACACTTACAGATCCTGATGTTGTAAGACTTAGTCAGCAGTTGGATGAACTTCTTAATGAATATGAAATTCTGAGACGTGATTACACATATATGCTGCAGCAAAAGGAAGCCTAGCAGCAGAGAAACTGTCGGAAAATCTGCTTTGAAGGTATTTACGTACCCAGAATAAGATTGATGAAGAATTTAAGATGTTTGAACTGGATTATGAGGTGGATACATAAGTGGATTCGCTAAATATAAAGAAGGGCGGCTAGAATGCCGCCCAAAACTATTATGGGCTAACGAAAGTGATAGCGCGTAAAGGGATACGCACAACGGGACGGATACCATCAATCGAAGTACCGATGTTGGAATGTAGTTTAAAAAGAAAAGGCACTTCATTATATGAATGAGGCTATTTTTTCTTTATAGACAAGTTTCACGCGAATTCGCCAATAAGTGTATGTAATAATGAGTAAAGCAGAAGAGAATCGAAGTCTCAGTTGATCTAAATGTAATACGCAATTCTTTATTGGATAGTATGTTTAAAGGAGCTATTATGTTTTTTTTTAGTGTTCCATGGTGGTTATGGGTATTGGTAGCAGTTACGGTTGTTATAATAATTTTTCCAGGTAGTAAATCGCGAAGACGATAAGAAAATAAAACTATCGCAAGGAGCACAATTCCATGCTCAACCGTACCCCTTTTCTCAGCCGGCGCATAGCATATCACCGCAAAAATCAAGTGCTTAGCTATATTCATGGGTAATCCTTACATCTTTGCATTACAATCGGATTCGTGAGTTCCGAAGAAAGGTGTCAGAATACAGTGGTTCGCAAAATTGCGCTTAAACGAATTTTAATCGAAGAAACTCGTAGGGAGTTACTCTCATTGGGAAACAGTAAAACGCTTACTGATCCTGAGGTTGTAAGACTTAGCCAGCAATTGGATCGATTACTTAATGAATATGAAACTTTAACAAGTGATTACTTATACAGGCTGCAAAATAAGGAAGCTTGTCAGGATGAAAATAATTTGTAAACCGGTAGAGATGGTCGCTAAGTTTAAATTTAACGGTGTGATCGAAGTTGAGCTAATAGGATATAGTTTAACCCCTCTCTAATTTTTTTTGAGGCCTCTTGCACAGGCCTCAAAAGATGAGATTGAGAAGGGTTTTTCTGTTTCTTGATCTAGATTATAAAGGCTTGACCCATAATGTTACTTTTTGTTCTGGGAATTATGGAAGATAAAAGAAATCCCTTGGCAGAGGGCTATTTTTTATTGTTAGAAAAACAAATTACGGTACATACTAAATTCAATATTGTTTAAGGAGGCCGATTCGATGACAATTCTTGAAAAGGTAGAATCAAGTACACGTGCGGCGGTACAGGCTATTTTTGATAAAGAACCTGTCAACTATCTTGAAGGAGGCAGTTTGTACGGTATAATCGCTCAAGGACTGCATACTCGTTCTATGCTAGAAATTATGTATAATCACGCCTTAGACCCTGAGCTAAAAGATTTAATTAAAATTGCTATTGATGATTTGGTTAATCCACTTATTGAACAATGTGAAAGACATTTGAGCATGAGCGAGGCGCAAGTACCGCATTTCGGATTTAGTGAGCATAAATTACACAATAGCATTGACATTCCGAGTGATGCTCGCTTAACAGACAATGAAATTGCAGCTGGAATTGGAACAATGGCAAAAGCAGCTCAGATGGCTTTGTTAGGGGCACTTCATCAATCATATCAGCTAGAAGTAGGTATGATGTTCCGTAAATTTCTTGATGCTGGGCTAGATTGGAATTATCGGCTTTTGCAGCTAATGATTCATCGGGGCTGGCTTCCACATCTTGCTAAAGTAACACATTGAGTTGAGAAATATAGGCCTTCAAGGATTTGTTTCACAGAGATTTCACGCGCTCTTCAGTTTATTTTAAGAATAGTTGAGTACGGCAATCTTGTTTCTTTTTCAATTTAATCCCCTTTACTATACCTCGTCAGAAATGGCGAGGCTTTTTCTATTTATATTGGAACATTTTTCACATAGAAACAGGAATAATTTTGGGGATATTTTCAGTTTTAAAAGTAAATCCATCTCTCGCTTAGTGTAACAATAGACCCATATTGTTCACACACCTATGCATATAATAATCCGTCCGGAATAGAATAATTCCATTCAAAAAGAAAAGAGGAATCGATATGCTGGGGATTATTAGTGTTTTAGGTTTTGTGGTGATTGCAAGAATCGGACTTTCGTTGTTTAGTTATGTTAATAAATAATTTAATTTGTTTTTAAACGCCTTGATTTCAAGGCATTATTTTTATACGTAAAAAAGGAGATGGAGGGGATGACCTAGTGGATTAAGTATCAGTCATATCCTTAATTTCATCTGTTGGAGTTGCCAGCGAAGTTGTTTTTGAATATGTCGGTTATTCAAAGGGGGCCAAAAAAGAATCGCACCAAGAGGGGGAGGTTGATGGTGAACAAAAAGACACCAATATAAGCATGAATGCTCTCGCCGAGCGTGTAACGCGAGTAGAAGAGTCAAATAAGTCAGCTCATAAGCGCATTGATGAGCTGACAGGTGAGAAAGGTGGTGGATGATCTTTGAACGGGAAATGAAATGCGTTAGAATGATAGCATAACATTTGTGGAGGGTTCGAGATGAAACGATTTAACGATTGGATTGGAGACAAGATTTCCTTTTGGTTATCGACGATGGCGATGTTTTGGATTGTCTGCGCCTTTGTTTTGATCCCTTTGTTCTGGCAACGTCCCGAAGGGCTAATCGGATGGGTTCAATTTCTTATTCAGAGCTTCTTCCAAGGTGCAGCCCTCCCGGTACTTGGTTATGTTTCGCGAAAGGCCGGAGAGAACCAAGAACGTATATTAAACGAAACGCATGATACAGTTATGGATGAGCTGGCTATGATTAAGGATGAATTAGCCCTGGCCAGAGAGGAACGAGACGAGCTGAAGATCTTGCTCGCAGCACTCCACGCAAAGGCTCCAGAATTAGAATAGAATAATTTAACCAACATAGGGCGAACATGTTTACATGGATTACTTTCCAGTAATTCTCGTCCAACAGCTGGTATTCCGGGAAATAAATATTGAAAGGAACGACGTGCTTCATCGGCACTATGAGAACTGTTAAGCACATGGCTTTTAACGACAACAATCGCAAATGTGACACCTTGTTCTTTTATTATTTTTGACAATAGAAAAAGCCGGGTACATAGCCCGGCTTTACGTTTACCACCAAAACGGGAAGAACGGAAAAAAGAATGGATTAAAAAACGGGAAGAATCCAAAACGCCTAAATCCAAATCCAAACCCAAACATAAGCTTATTTCCTTTCTCGTTTAGAAGATTACGCCTAATGCGATAAGAATAAGAATTGCAATAGCGATAATTCCTACACCAACGCCTACACCAGCGCCAGTGCCAAAGGGGGCTGCAACTGGTGGACAGCAAGCACCGCCGAATCCCATACCGTACATGACATTACCTCCTTATCAATTTTTTAATTAAGCTTAGAAGACGATTCCCATTGCGATAAGCAGAAGAATAATGACAACTACGATTGCAATGCCTGGTAAGAAATTAGGTCCACATCCACAGGCTCCATCAACACCACCAAAAGCCATCTGAACTCCTCCTTTTCTTGAAGATACTACAGTTTATGCTTTGTCTAGATATTTTGCCACAATATGGAAGAATGAAGGTGATGCAGTTTGCGTACGTCAAAAAAATGTTGGTACTTCAGACGATAACATCGAAACAATAGGCATTAAGTTGATGCAACAGTTAAATGAGAGTATACCTTCAAAGTCATTTATTTTGCACCTGTGCGGCTATGAAGGAGATACGCCATTGGTATACCTTGTAAATGGCACCAGTGTAATTAGATTTAATCAAGAACAAGATATTATTAAATATAATTTTTTGTGGAGTGGAAAGGTTGAAGGAATAGCCAATTTATTAACTGGCTTGAATTATGGCTACCATACTTATTTCACCTATAAATCCGGAGATATACCCAGAGTCCGTAAGAGAAGTATTAAAAGGAAATGATGCGCTAACTCCTATTTTTAAACAAGAACTTGGGAAACTTACTTTTACTGTAGTGACTTCTGAATTAAGTGCTACTTCTCAAGTTAATGCACAATCCATTCCCCCTGAACAGCCAGCAACGACTAACTCACAAGCACAAGCTCAAGCTTCCTAGATACAACAACGCCCTCTCTTGCTCTAGTGTAGAGAGGGCTTTTCTATATGCCTAACTGTTCTTATGAAATTCAGATTACCCCATAAAAAAAATCACTCTTTTCGTATAGCTTAATAGATGTATTGCGAGCATGAAAGGGTGTCTAAGTTATAGTGAAATCTGGAATTGAACATTTATGCCAAGATATTGTAGAAGTGCATCGGAATCTTATCAAATTAGGAAAGTGCAAACCGCCTGGTGATCCGGATGTCGTGGAATTAAATCAACGTTTTAAAAGATTGCTCAATGAATATCTGCGAATCGCAAAGCAATGACCAACACTCTCTGCTTCGGCAGGGAGTTATTTTTTGTATAAAATTAAAGTTTTCTTAGGAATAGAGTGAATTTGTCTTGTTGAATGAGTCCTAATTACTTATTTTTGGGCATATTATTACCAGAAATATTGATTAGGACGTGGTTGCGTGCCTAAAAAAGTTATTCTTAAGAGGCATAAAGGGGTTGTCCAAAGATGGAAATTAAAATATACTATAACTGAGGCGAGAGGTAATGGGGATGTACACGGAAAGGAGGGTCAAAATATGACAGAAATGACCCAAAAGCTTAATAGTATTCAGATACCACCACATGTACTGAAACAATTGGGTCTAGATAAAAACTGGCAGAACAACATCTCTCCTGAGGTAATGTCGACGGTAATTAAAACAGCTGAAAAATATAAAAGCGCTCTAAGGAGGCTTTCTAGACATTAGGATTCAGTACTTAAATGAGTCAGATTTGCTGGCTATTCATTTTGTGGTGATAGATGATTACTTTAGTGAATTTAAAGATGATGAATTAGAACAGAGAGGCATTAAAGATGTCTCTCTGTTTCAATCTGCTCTTCATGAGCCTAAGCAGACCTTTGATAAAATTGAACTTTATCCTGATGTTTTATCTAAGGGAGCAGTATATCTTAGATCACTTGCTCTTAATCACGCTTTCTATAATGGAAACAAAAGGACTGCCTTAATGGCAATGATTGTTTTCCTTGAAATGAATGGTTATGAGGTTATCGCTGTTCCAAATAGATTGTATAAATTTGCTTTAGCTGTTGTAAATACTAAACCTTCAATAGATCATATTAAGAATAAGTATTTAAAAAGATATACTAAATATACAGCAACAAGAAATACAGGGGCAAAAGATTACTTGGGTTTTGTGAATTTTTTTAGAAAAATAACTAAATTTAAGTGATTAAAATTAGGTTATAGCATCACTAATCGAAATGGTTGCGAGGTTCGATCTAAACGGCAATCCTAGGCCATCACGTTTTGCCTACAATTGAAAGGTGATTGATGTGGAGCAGATCTGCTCCGCGACAGAAGAGAAGCTGACCAGAAATAGAATGAAGGTTTTTGTTTGCCAATTGAGATTGATGGTGAGCTGAAGAAGTTCGAACTGAAGTATGAGCTGCAGATGATGAAATGGATTCTCTGGAAGATGTAAGAAATCCCTCGGGAATGAAACCCGAGGGGTTTTTTGTATCTATTATGGCATTTTCTCTGTCAGTGTAATCTCAATCCCATAAGTGTGCTCTTTGACGACGACAACATCTTTATCCTTTTCATCGTTGTACTCTATTTGCTTAAACTTTCCTCCAATCAACCTCCATTCGAGATTATAGTTATTTCTGTCTAGTATCTCATGTACTTTGCTTAAGTTCTTATCTGGTACATATCCAACTTTACCTATATCTTCATGCTCGATTCTAATGGCCTTGTGGTTATATGTATTTTCCGGTTCTGGGATCAGAGTTATTTCGGAATCACCATAAACGTCGACTTGATAGGTTTCATCTGCATAATCTTCAAGAATTTCCTTATTTGTCATTCCGTCATAAGCTTCGTTGTTTTCCAGATATTCCTCGACTAAATTATGTTTTATTGCCCTTTGAATCTTATCATCAGATATTCCGGCCACCCTAAATGTAAACGATTCTGTTTTTGGTTGTTTGGTTTCCGAAACTTGATTAACCTTCTGTATCGAATTAACGACTGATGGAGTTTCTATTGGAGGGTATGAAACTTCAGACAGTATTGGACTTGTTTTTAGATGTTTATTATATTTAATCACCTTAATTAGAGTATCAATTGCTAACCATAAAAGAGACGGAATTGATAATACTAAGCCGAGGGGCAATAGTGGAGTGAAACAAAGTGCTATACAAATTCCGGAAGCAATTAGCGCTTTTTTATTATAGCCACCAGTAAATTCTCTCCACCCTTTGGTGTATTCTGAGGAAAATAAATTTACTTGATTGGCTATTTGCCTTTCACTATGAGTTCCTAAATAGTTTTTATTATCCTTCTTTCTCCCAAAATTGTAGCTGAAACCTGTACCAGGGATACCCAGTGTTAGCCCTCGTTTACTATTATAGGTAATGCCTTTTGCGATCTTAACGCTGGTAGAAGTTATGCCTTTCTTTCCAATGTTTAGCTTAAATCCTTTTGGACCGATCTGCTTTCTAAAACGTGAACCCATAAAATCACCTGATTTCATTAATGTTAGATAAGGATTCTATTTTTACAAGATATTACCTTCTTTTTGTGTTTGCCTTTTTGTATATAGTTTCTTTTTGCAGATGGCCGTTATTTGATAATTGATTTGTTGTAGTTTAATATAACTTTTAATTACGTTAGTCCCCAAATAATCCCCAAAAGGCTATCCGAAAGAGTAGTACTATAAGAAAACAAAAAACCACGCAAACATGCGTGGTTGAGCTTTTTTACTGGCAGGGGATGCAGGAGTTGAACCCACACTAACGGTTTTGGAGACCGCTGTTCTACCATTAAACTAATCCCCTATGAAGATGAATAAAATAGCGACAGTGCAAATTATACTAGAGCATTAGAATTATGTCAACAATATGACGAGTATATATTTATTTCTAAAATAATTTTTTTAAAAAGATTTTATAGAGAGAGAAAGGATAGGCATATATTATGTTAAAATATTTTTAGAGTGGGAGGGAAGCCTAGTGTTTATCGATTTGCATGTACATACTAAAGAATCTGATGGTTCACTTTCGGTTAATGAAGTTCTGGAACTGGCATCGAAAAAAGGAATACAAGCTCTCTCACTAACAGATCATGAGACAACTCATGGTGTTGAAATAGCGCGGAAATATAAAGATAACTTTAAACTAAAAATAATTCCTGGGGTAGAACTCGTAACAGCTTTTCAGGGGCATGAGGTTCATTTGTTAGGCTATTTTAATGACAGTTGTTTGGAAAATTTATCGCTTCAAGCACGACTAAAGGAATTGCGGTATAAGCGCACATCATTAGCTTTCGATATGGTAAAGCGTCTGCAAAGTGAAGGTTTATCTTTAAAATGGAGCGAAGTAGAGGGAGTTGCTAACCCTGAAGGGACTGTAAGTAAGGGACATATTATGTATGTGCTTCATGACCAGTTAAATAAAAATGATGTCCCCTGGTCTGTCATAGCTGCTTTCTTTCAACCCGGTGGAGCAGCATATATCCCTTTTTTAGAACATG
This sequence comes from Desulfitobacterium nosdiversum, assembly GCF_049860565.1. Lineage (GTDB taxonomy): Bacteria > Bacillota > Desulfitobacteriia > Desulfitobacteriales > Desulfitobacteriaceae > Desulfitobacterium_A > Desulfitobacterium_A nosdiversum. Next base: position 2,999,334 of record NZ_CP172056.1, on the reverse strand, counting down.
CCTTTGAAGATGCGGTTGATTTAATTTATTCTTGTCATGGAATTCCTGTCCTTGCACATCCCGGTTTACTTAAAGATCCCCAACTTGTGAATCAGCTTCTGGAATATCGTCCGATCGGTTTAGAGGTATATTATGGATACTGGGAAAAACGTGCTGATCTTATTGCAAAATATGAAGCTTTAGGTCGTGAAAAGGCAATTTTGACAACAGGCGGAAGCGATTTTCATGGTCCATATAGTCTCGTCCAATTGGGTCAAATTAATGTACCAAACTATTGTTTTGATGATCTTAAGTTCAAGTTAGACTTATCCCTTTAGTTCACTTCATTGAAAGTAGGATAAAATCGCTCCTTCAGAGAAAAACTAAGATTAGTTTTTTATGTGGAGGGACAAATATGCAAAAAATACGATCTGAAAAGGAAGTTTTTCAAGACATAAAACAATTAATCCAAACTCACTTTGGAGAAACGGGTCAAGGTATTCATATTGAAGTTAAAGGAGATAAAGTTTCTCTTTGGGGAACAGTAGATGCTTTATCAGAAAAGGAATTTATTGCTCAAAGAATTTCACGGATTGATGGTGTTCGGGAACTCGACAACTCGTTGACGATTTCTAATGACGGGAATATTTCTGATAAGGATATTGAAAAACAAGTTGTTGAAAGATTTAGCCAAGCAAACTATGAAGATATCACTCACTTAGGGTGTAGAGTGAGCCAAGGAATTGTGACATTATTAGGCCATGTTGAAACACAAAGTACTGAGCGTTTAGCGAAAAGAATTGCATCACAGGTTCGTGGAGTTAAAGAGATTCGCAGTGAGATTCAATTTCTTGAGAAAGCGGTTGATGATGCTACTTTAGTGAATAGGGTAGAAAATGCGTTTGTGGCATCACCCTGGGTCGATGCGCATGAGATAAAGACAACAGCCAGAAATGGATTGATTACCCTAACAGGTATGGTAGATACTCAGGAGGCAATAGAATGGGCCGTAGAGACGGCATATCAGGTTCCTGGGGTCAAAGCAGTTATAAGCGAACTTTTTGCAAGACATCGTTCACAAGGTGAAGATTTAAATTTAACAGAACAATTGGTAAGAAAACTGGGACAGCATGGTATGACGAGTCAACATGTCAGGGCTTTTGTTAAAGAGGGAATTGCCTTTTTAAGCGGAGAGGTTTATTCTGACGAAGACAGACGCTGGGCTGAATCAATGATTCATCATGTAGCCGGAATCCATGGAATTAATAGTTCAATCAAAGTTGCAGCACATAGTATTAAATAGCTGTCTAACAATAAACAGATAGATATTGAGCTCAACTTATTTTTAAGGTTGAGCTTATATTTGTCTGTAAAATTACCGACAATTTGGATTATTATCATATAATTGACTGACATAAGACTTTTCTTTTAACAAAAAATTATCAAACAATGATAAAGCTGATATGTTATAATAAATGCGGTGTAAATTTCGTGGGGGTGATCGGTACGGATCCAATAACTCATGGCTTAATCGGAGCAACTTTATCTACTTTATCAGGACACCCGATTCAGATGAGTGATCCTGTCTTTTTAGGATGTACACTTGGAGCAATGTTGCCCGACCTAGATATCGTGACTTACTTTAAAGGAAAAATAAATTATCTAATGAAACATCGTGGTGTAAGTCATTCTTTATTTGCATTAAGTGGAATGGCTTTGGGTCTTGGAAGTTTTCTTTATTTTATTTATCCAACGACGTCATGGGCAGTAATTGTTTTTTGGACTTTGATTGGAACTCTATCTCATGGCTTAAGCGATGTATTAAACTCTTATGGGGCGGAATTACTCTGGCCTGTTTATCGTAAGAAAATTACTGTAGATATGGTTATTGTAACGGATCCTGTTGTCTTTGGACTATTTTTATTCTCACTTGTAGTATCTATGATCTATCCCGACTTTTCCACGGATTCAACTTTAGCTGCACTTATCTTTAGTATTTGCTATCTTTCGTATCGTGAAATCGATCGAAGGAAGACACGTAAAAAACTTATGCAAAAGTATAAAATCACGGATCAGACATGTATTAAGGTTCTGCCAGCAATGTACAGGCCATTTAATTGGTCATTCTTACTTTTTCAAGAAACTGAAGTGCGATTTGGTATAGTTCTCGGGGAAAATCCAAAAATTCTTAAGACTTTGCCCTGCTATGATCCAGATGCTCCATTAATTGCAAATGCAATGGAAGGAGAATTGGCTGAGATTTTTAATCAATTTACGCCATATTGCCACGTTTTACTCAAAGAGGATGGATCTCAACAAAAGGTTGAATTTCTCGACCTTCGTTATTGGGATAAAGAAGATTTTCTATATACGGGTGAGGTCCTGATGCTTCCCGATGGCCAAATTGGGGAAGAAACTTTTTATCCCTTCCGTAGCAGGAATTCAACGGGAATTGTTCTTGAATACTAGCTTTTGAAATTCTTAGTTTAAGGTCAGAACCTCTGTGAAAAACAACCAGAGGTTCTATTTCTGTTATCCGGACTGTTTTTGTGATCAACATGGAGGTGGAATTGTGCCCAAAAAACGGACAAACTCTCACGGAAGATGGCATGTCTTAGCGATTTTAGCAGGAATTTTAGGCTTTTTAGGACTATTGGGTGAGCTTGAAATGACTGTGATTGGTCGTCTCATCTATGCTTTCCTCAAAAACATTTTTGGTAGTTTGGCTTGGGTTATTCCTTTGTTCTGTTTGTTTTTAGCGATTGGTATTGAGATAAGAATATATATTCTTGCGTCTCATACACAATCTAAAAGATCACGGTCTAAGGGCAGAAAGAAGTATTCACGTAAAAATGATCAAAGAATAAAAGGGAAAACTCAGGATCAAAAAACAAATAAGCTTACTCATACGCATGACCAAGTAAAAACTGGAATTCCGCTTCCAAAAGGGAAATTAGTGGGTCTTCAAGGCTTTGAAGAATACTTTGCTTCAACTGAGGGACCTGAGATTAAAACGGCCGAACCTGCTGCGGCTGAGGATCTCAGTGAACTGGGTAATGATTTCTCTACATATTTCCAAGAAGGGCATAAATTTTCATTTAAGCCGTTAGAAACAAAGATTGTAACGCTTAAAGGCTTTAATAGTTACTTTGATAGTGTTCAAACAGAATGTGAAAAAGAGCTTAAAGAAGAAGTTAAAGATGAACTTAAAGAAAATCTTAAAGAAACATTACATTTTCAAGCAAAACTTCCTGAAAAAAGGGAATGGCTTAGTGCACTGAAGAAAGAGACTGAAACACTTATTCCAGGTCAACTTGCTCATTTAGTTCAGCCTCAATCAATTCCCGATCCGGGTAGCATGCACGAGATTAGTTCGCTAGAGGCAACTGTTCCTTTGAAAAACGAGGAGGAAAGGACTTCACTAAATCAAGTTTCTCTAAATCGAGTTAATGATAATTCGGATAACCTGAGTCTTAATAATATAGAACGCAACGAAGTTAAGGTGAACGACGATAAAGAGAATAAAGATGATATAATCAAAGAGTCAATCTCCCTTGAAAAGGAAATAGACGGAAATAACATTGAAAAAACAGATATAAAACTTCAGGAAATGAAGTTTGAGTCAAAAGCGCAAGAACTGGACCCGGAACAAACATCCTCTGAAATAGTAACAGAAACCCAAGAAGAAGGTTTTAAGGTTCCTTTATCGGATCAACCCAAAACATGGGTTTTGCCTAATTTTGAACTTCTTGATCCAATCCCTGATATTCCAGTAGTCCATGATACGGATACTCAAAAAAAGCTCGAACAAGTTCTAGCAGACTTCGGAGTTCAGGCGAAAGTTGTTCGTGTTACACGTGGGCCTGTTATCACACGATTTGAATTGGCTCCGGCTCCTGGGGTTAAAATAAGCAGAATCGTTCATTTAGCGGACGATATTGCACTGGGTTTGGCAGCTCGAGATGTTAGAATTGAGGCACCGATCCCAGGTAAAGCAGCAATCGGGATAGAAGTGCCTAATAAACATCCACGACCCGTTCCTTTCCGTGAAGTGTTAGAGACACAGCCTTTTCAAGAGAATCCATCGAAACTGAAGACGGCACTTGGAAAGGATATTTCCAATCAGCCTGTAATTGCAGATCTTAAAAAAATGCCGCATATTCTCATTGCCGGGGCAACAGGATCAGGCAAAAGTGTCTGTATTACGTCGTTAATCAATTCGATATTATTTAATGCACGTCCTGAAGAAGTAAAGTTTCTTATGGTCGATCCTAAAATGGTTGAACTTAGTATCTATAATGGAATTCCTCATCTGTTAGCCCCTGTTGTTACGGATCCTAAAAAAGCGGCGGCAGCACTTAAATGGATTGTCAAAGAAATGGAGACCCGTTACGAATTATTTGCAGCAGCGGGAGTACGAGATATTGAACGATATAATCGTCAAAAAAATGCAGAGACGGATCATAAGTCATCCATCCTTCCGTGGATCGTTGTAATCATTGATGAGTTAGCGGATTTAATGATGGTTGCAGCAAATGAAGTTGAGGAAGCTATTTGCCGTTTAGCTCAAATGGCTAGAGCAGCAGGTATCCACTTAGTGATTGCTACACAGCGTCCCTCTGTTGATGTTATAACCGGTGTTATTAAGGCAAACATTCCAAGCCGAGTTTCTTTTGCGGTAAGCTCACAAATTGATTCTCGAACTATCCTTGATGCAACCGGGGCTGAAAAACTTCTAGGGAAGGGAGATATGCTTTATTCACCCCAAGGTTTAAATAAGCCGGTGCGTGTTCAAGGCTGTTTCGTTTCTGATGATGAGGTTCAAAGAGTAATCAGCTATTGGAAGTCTCAGGGCAAACCAGAGTATCTTGATCCTGAAGGATTTTTAGCTGAAACAGAAACGAAGGTTGAAAGTTCCGGCTTTGAAGATGAATTATTTATCGATGCAGGTCGGTTGATTATGAATACAGGCATGGCTTCGGTATCCTTTCTTCAACGAAAATTAAAATTAGGCTATGCACGGGCAGCTCGATTGATAGACCTATTGGAAGAGAATGGCGTTGTTGGAGGATATGAAGGAAGTAAACCTCGACAAATATTGATGACTATGGAAGAATTTGAGGAACGTTTCAGCTAATTTAATTAATGAACGAATTACTTTTAGAGGGTGCCGGATGGCATCCTCTTTTTATGTTTAAGGCAAAACCCTATGGCTATAAAGCATGATAAATAAAGAAATGGGTATAATTCATAAAGACTGCTTATTTAAAATTGAAATACATTGCTAGACTGTGGAGTGGATCTATGTGGTTAAAACGATTCTAAATCACGAAGAATTGCTGGATTATGCTAAAAATATTGCTCAAACTCATCTCCAAGCCGATATTGAGAAAGGTAAAAGCAGGCTGTTTTTGAAAGTTAAAGAAAATACCATGTATCTCCAAAAGGCATATGAAGAGATTAATGATTATATTCAAAAAACATCGGATAGAGTGCCGGCGGCTGAATGGTTTCTTGATAACTACTACCTTCTTAAAGATTTGCGGCAAGATATTAAACAAAATTTACCTCGAAAATATGAACGTGAATTACCCTGTATAACAGAAAACAAATCTAAGAATATTCCGCGCATCTATCTATTAATGGACGAGCTGGTAATTCATACGGATTGTCAGATCTCGAGAGAACTCCTCCGTGATTTTACAAATGCCTATCAGACAGTTTCACCTTTATCAAGTGCTGAATTATGGGCCATTCCAATCATGCTCAGAATCATTTTATTAGAAAATATTCATAATTTAGTGAAGCAGATTATTTTGACACAACACGATCGAGAGGAGGCAGAACACTGGATTGCTCCTTTCCTTAAGATTGATCACTCATCTAAAGATTGGGAAAACCCTTTTAATTTGACAGATCAACCGCGGATTGAATCCTCGGCATACGCGGAACGGTTACTTACCCGTATTCGTGAACTTGGGGTTGATGCCACGCCCTTGCTTCGTAGATTTAACGACCTTTTGACTAAAGAAAATGCGTCAATAGAAAGTCTTGCAAAACTCGAACATCAAAAACAGGCAATGTGCCAAGTTTCTATGGGGCATTTAATTACCAGCATCCGTTTTCTTATTAAAGAAGATTGGCCGCGCTTTTTTGAAGAAATAAGCCCGGTCGAGAAGATATTAGAAGAAGACCCAAGCGGAATATTTATTAAAATGGATTTTGGTTCTCGGGATGAATATCGTCATCAGATTGAAAAACTCGCACGCTCTTACAAGGTCCCAGAAATGATTATCGCTCAAAGGCTTTTGGAACGGGCAAAAAATCGAGCGGATACTGGCGAGATACAGAAAAGTCATATTGGATTTGATCTGTTAGGAGAAGGTAAGGACGATTTTAAAAAAGAGTTCGAGCAAGAATGGAACGGATTTAAACGTGCAGGAAGTTTAATTAAACGTTGGTTGCGTGATAACAGTCATGTCAGCTATTTTACGGGTATAATTTTGCTTTCAGTGATTATGATCTATTTTTTAGCTCCTCTTCTGTTTTTGGGTCAACAAATGCATATCGGAAATTGGATATATGCTGTTTTGATTCTTTTAATTCCAATTTCAGCAGTAAGTATTCCAGTTATAAATTGGATAGTTGCTCGCTCCGTTACTCCTACTTTCTTTCCAAAACTGGAATTAAGAGCAGGGGTTCCGGAAGAACTGCGCACGGCAATTGTAGTGCCGGCACTTTTAACAAGTGCCGAACGAGTAAAGGAACTTATAGGACAACTGGAGATATACTATTTAGCCAATCAAGATTCAAATTTACATTTTGGACTTCTTGGCGATTTTAAGGATGCATCTGAACAAAATCTTGCTGATGATCTTCAAATAATAGAAACTGCAGTTCAGGGGATTGAACAACTGAATCGAAAATATCGAGCTGATGGATTCTTTTTTCTTAATCGTAAAAGACTTTGGAATGATGCAGAAAAGGTCTGGATGGGGTGGGAGCGGAAAAGAGGAAAGCTTGTTGAATTTAATCAATTGTTACTTCAAGAAGGACCGACCAGCTATGATGTTAAAGTAGGTGATCTTGGAAAACTACATCAAATAAAGTATGTGATTACTTTAGATGCAGATACGGAACTGCCTCGAGGAATTGCTAAAAAACTGATTGGCACGTTAGCACACCCTTTACAGCTCCCCCATTTAAATGAAGAAAGAACTCGTGTTGTTGAGGGGTATGGGGTATTGCAGCCTCGTGTTGGAGTCTCCATTTTTTGTGCGCGAGCTTCGGCTTTTTCCTCCATGTTTTCAGGGCAGACGGGAATTGATCCTTACACAACAGCGATATCAGATGTTTATCAAGATGTTTTTCATGAAGGAATTTTTACGGGTAAAGGAATTTATGATGTTGAAATCTTCCATAGGGTAACGGGTAATGTTTTTCCTGAAAACCAAGTATTAAGCCATGATCTTCTTGAAGGGCTTTATGCCAGAGCAGGTCTTGTCACAGATATAGAATTAATTGATGGTTATCCGAGTAAATATCAAACCTATATTAAGCGATTGCACCGCTGGGTGCGCGGGGACTGGCAGATTTTACCCTGGCTGTTTAAAGAGCTTCCATTTATAGCGAAATGGAAGATTTTCGATAATTTACGCCGGAGTCTTGAAGCCCCTAGTCAGGTTTTATTAATTCTTCTGGGCTGTTTTTCTTTGAATACACTGCCTTATTTTTGGCTGGGATTTGTTGGCTTCAGCCTTTTTTTACCCAATTTGCTATCATTACTTAATCGGCTGCTTAATCGAAACAAAAGCAGGGTTTCTTCTGCAGTTAGTTTTCGAGAAATGATTTATCCTTGGATTTTTCAAGTTTCCACACTACTGTATCAAGCCATAATTCAATTGGATGCAATTGTGCGAAGCCTTTTTCGTCAATTCTTATCCCATCAAAATCTTTTGGAATGGGAAACTGCAGCTGATGCCGAACAACGTTCAAACTTCAGTTTAAAAACAACGGTCTATAAAATGTGGTCAGTTTTTGTGGGGCTCGTTTTGATTTTAGGCGGAATTATTTTCGTCAATCCTAATCAAACTCCTGCTATTCTTTCTCTATGCTTTATCTGGGGTATTTCGCCATTTCTGGCTTATACTTTAAGTGTACCCATGAACTTTAGGACAGACAAAATTTCGGAAGAAAACACCCAAGAATTGCGGATTTGGGCACGGAAAATTTGGGCATTCTTTGAAGACTTTGTAACACGTGAAGAGAGCTGGCTTCCTCCTGATAATGTTCAAATTGACCCTCCCAATGGTATTGCTCATCGCACTTCACCTACCAATATCGGACTGGCAATGCTTTCAAATTTAGCGGCATTGGAATTGGGATATCAGACTTTAGATTCAGCATTAACTGGAATCGAAGAGTCTTTGAAAACGTTAGCCAAAATGGATAAATGGAAGGGGCATTTTTATAACTGGTATGACACTTTGACACTTAAACCTCTGCATCCTCAATATATTTCAACCGTAGACAGCGGAAATTTGGCCGTCTATCTTTTAACCTTAAGCCAGGGATTACGCACACTAGAAAAGAAATCCCTTTTTGAACCGATAAAATCAGGTTTAACGGATACGTATCGTTTAGTTCAAGAATATATGGATCAGGAACGGAGCGAACACCGGGACGCTTGGGAAAAAGATTGGGAATCTTTATGTGGAGTTACGTATAGTATTAAATCCTTATACGACCTATTAATTAAATGGGAAAAAGAGCCTCTTGAGGTAGGGAGTAAAGAAGAAGGAAAGTATTGGATCGATCGGTTTAGGAAAATGCTAAGTTCCTTTTCTCAAGAAATTGCATTTTTTTATCCACTTGGGCAAGAAGCTTTTTTTACCCAAACAAATGTTAACGACTTTACGAAGGATAAATCTGAATATTTAAGTCTCAGAGAACTCCTCGAATTTTATGATCAAAAGGCTGCAGAGTTTGGTGACAAAAGCGAAGAAAGGACTATTATTAATCAGCAAATTGAAAAAATAAAAGGAGTTATGCTCAGAATAGCGAGTTTGAGCAAGGAGATAAGAACGCTTGCTCTCGAAACAGATTTTCGGCCACTATACGATCGGAAACAACAACTCTTTTCAATTGGCTATAACGTAGAGGAAGGAACAATTGATAAATCGTATTATGATTTATTAGCTTCTGAAGCTCGGCAAGCAAGTTTCATTGCGATTGCCAAAGGAGATGTTCCGCAATCACACTGGTTTCGGCTGGGGCGTGCTTTAACTCAGGTTAAAGGGCGAAGAAGCTTAGTTTCGTGGAGTGGGACTATGTTTGAATTCATGATGCCGCTCTTGCTGATGAGAAATTATCCAGGCACTTTATTAGATGAGACTTATCGTTCTGTTATCGAAATTCAGCGCCTTTATGGCGCGGAAAAGGGAACCCCTTGGGGAATTTCTGAATCGGGTTATTTTGCTTATGATCCTCAACTGAATTATCAATATAAGGCTTTCGGTGTCCCTGGGTTGGGATTAAAGCGTGGATTAGTTCAAGAATTAGTTATTGCCCCATATGCTACTTTCATGGCTTTGCAGATCGAACCCGAAAAAGCTTTAAGCAACTTACGTCAGATGATTGAAATGGGCTTTGCTTCTCGTTATGGTTTATATGAAGCTGTCGATTTTACGCGCGAACGAGTGACTTTAAAGCAAAAATACCAAATCGTTAAAACTTATATGGCTCATCACCAAGGCATGAGTTTTTTGGCCTTAATGAATGTAATCTTAGATAATCGTATGCAAAACCACTTTCATTCGGATCCATTAGTTCAAGCCACTGAGCTGTTGCTGCAGGAACGTATCCCACGCATTCAAAAAATCGTTCCTCCACCGGAAGTCATGCAAAAATTTAAAGATGATGTTATAAAAAACGATGGCGAAGAACAATTTATCAGCTATACAAGCGCAGATACTCTTATGCCTCTTACTCATTTTGTATCAAATGGTGAGTATTCTGTAATGATGACAAATGCTGGCTCTGGATTCAGCCGCTTTAACGGTCTGGCTGTTTCACGTTGGCGGGAGGATGTAACACGTGATGCCTGGGGAATGTATTTTTATATTAAAAACCTAAACTCTGGGAATTATTGGTCTGCTACGCATCAACCTTGTCAGGATTCGGGTGAAGATTATCGTGTAACGTATGTTCCGGACAGAATCGAGTATTTTCGTAAAGATGGCAACATTACAACAAAGATGGAAGTTGTTGTTTCACCGGAGGATCATGTTGAAACACGGAGGATTGCGTTAACAAATCACAGCCAATATGAACGAGCGATCGAGGTTACAAGTTATTTTGAGGTTGTTCTTCTGCGTCCTCAGGATGAATTAGCACACCCTGCTTTTGCAAATTTATTTATTGAAACTGAATTTGCTCATCAGGCTTTGATTGCTGTACGGCGCCCAAGGAACCCGGAACAAGAACGGAATTGGCTGATGCATGTTGCAGCTTTTGAAGGCCAAGAGGTTTCTAATCTTCAATATGAGACAGATCGAGGGCGTTTTATAGGCCGTGGAGGAAGTATCAAAAATCCTCAGGCTATGGAATTTAATCAACCGCTCTCAAACACGGTTGGAGCTGTACTTGATCCAATTATGAGTTTAAGACAAAGAGTTATTCTGAAACCAGGGCAGACAGCTAAAATATCATTTTCTACAGGAATCGCAGCTACTCGCGAAGCGGTCATTCGCTTAGCCGAAAAATATCGTGAACCGTCTGTAATCGATCGTGTATTTGAATTGTCCTGGATGCAAAGCCAGATGGAGCTGAAACATTTGAATTTGTCTGCAGCACAAGCGAATGATGCTTTAAGTTTAGGCGGTCAAGTTCTGTATTTAAGCCCAGAACGTCGTGACTATGCCGAATATTTATGCAGAAATCGGAAAGGTCAATCCTCATTGTGGACCTATTCGATATCAGGAGATTTACCGATTATCTTAGTTACTCTCAAAGAAATGCAACATCTCGATTTTGTTCGGCAATTCTTAACCATACACGAATATTGGCGGATGAGAGGGCTTTATGTTGACCTCGTTATCTTAAATCAAAATGAAACAGGTTATTTTCAAACGCTTCAGGACATGCTGCGAGATCTTATTTCGATTGGACACGCCCGTGATTTGATCAACCATGCAGGCGGAGTTTTCTTGCTGCAACAAAGCCATATGCCTGAAGAAGATATAATTTTGCTTTATTCTGCGGCAAAAGTCGTTTTCCATGGAGAGGAAGGGTCTTGTGCGGTTCAGCTTCGCAAGAAACGAAAACAAATTGCTCAAGCTGTTTCAGCCACGGAAAAAAGAACAGGTAATTCTTACAACGTTAGCGAAGAGAAAGTTTTACCGGAGACGGATTCACGTTTTGAGGAATCTCAGCTTCTGTATTTCAACGGTTTCGGTGGGTATAATCAAGCGGGTACAGAGTATATTATTTATCTTCGTGATGGAAAAAGGACACCTCTTCCTTGGATCAATGTCATTGCAAATCCTCATTTCGGTTTTCAAGTCTCTGAAAGTGGAGCAGGATATACTTGGTCTGGCAATAGTCGAGAAAATAAATTAACATCATGGTCGAATGATCCGATTCTTGATCCTCCTGGTGAAGCGCTCTTTATTAAAGACCTGCGTACAGGTGCAATATGGAGTTCAACACCTTCTCCAATCCATGATCAGTCGGAATACGAGATTCGTCATGGTCAGGGATATTCTGTTTTTAGACATGAAAGCCATAATCTGAAGCAAGACCTGGTAATGTTCGTTCCGCTTGATAAACCGCTTAAAATTATGAAACTTACTCTAAAAAACCAATCAGATTATGATCGTGAATTGAGTTTAACTTACTATGTCGAATGGGTTATGGGAATCAACCGTCAATTGAGTTCTCCTTTTATTCTAACGGAATATGACCAAGAGCTCTCTGCTCTCTTAGCAAGAAATTCATATCAAGAGGAATTTGCACAAAGAATTGCTTTTATAAGCGGTTTTGGAAGTGATGTTGATGCTTATACAGGTGATCGAACAGAGTTTATAGGACGGAATAGAGATTTAGGACATCCAATTGCTCTGGAGGGAAGTAATTTATCGGGAAATACTGGTGCTGGGTATGATCCTTGTGGAGCTCTGCAGTATAAAATAAGCCTTGCCCCAGAAGAGGAACGAAGTTTCTACTTCTTTCTTGGTGAAGGTGGATGCCTTAAAGAGATTCAGGATTTCTTAAGAGAGTTTAAAAATGAAACTAAAATTGCCGATTCCTTTAATAAGGTTCAAGAATATTGGCAAGAACTGCTAAGCCGAGTAACCATACAGACCCCAGAAAAATCGATGGACTTACTTCTTAACCGATGGTTGCTTTATCAAACGATCGTGTGCCGTCTTTGGGCACGTTCTGCCTTTTATCAGTCAGGTGGGGCTTTTGGTTTCCGTGATCAGCTTCAAGATGTTATGGCGCTCACACTTATCGCTCCGGAAAAGACTCGTGCACAAATTATATTGCATTGTGCGCATCAATTTACGGAAGGCGATGTTCAACATTGGTGGCACGCTGAGAAAAGTAAGGGAATTCGTACGAAATTTTCGGATGATTTATTGTGGCTGCCGTTCGTAACTGCTGATTACATCGAGCATACTCAAGACTATTCTCTGCTTGAGGAGGTTATCCCTTATTTGCAAGATCAACCTCTTGGGGAGAAAGAAGATGAACGTTACTCTATTCCTCAACAGTCAGCAAATTTAGGTACCGTTTATGATCACTGCATTCGGGCAATTGAAAGAAGTTTAAAATTTGGAGACCATGGACTTCCTTTAATTGGATCAGGTGACTGGAATGACGGCTTTAGTCGGATTGGGGTAAAAGGCAAAGGGGAAAGTGTTTGGCTAGGCTGGTTTCTTATTATGATTCTTAAACGCTTTGCCGGCATTTGTGAGAACCATTCAGATCAGGAACGTGCAGAACGGTATAGACAAATTTCAGTGGAGATCAATGAAAATATAGAGAAAAACGCTTGGGATGGCGGCTGGTATAGACGTGCTTTCTTTGACGATGGAACTCCTCTGGGATCGAGCAAAAACATAGAATGTCAAATCGATGCAATTGCTCAATCCTGGGGTGTGATTTCAGAAGCAGCTCGTCCTTCCCGGGTCATCGATTCAATGGCGGCATTGGAAAACTATCTCTGGCGAAAAGAGGAGGGGCTGTTACTCCTTTTAACGCCTCCTTTTAATGAATCAGCAGTTGATCCGGGGTATATTAAAGGATATGTTCCAGGAGTCCGAGAGAATGGCGGTCAGTATACCCATGGAGCAATTTGGTCAGTATTGGCGTTTGCTGCCATGGGTGAAGGAAATAAGGCTTTGCAGTTGTTTAATATGTTAAATCCGATCAATCATGCTCGGACAGCTCAAGAAGTTTCCCGCTATAAAGTTGAGCCTTATGTTATGGCCGCTGATATATATGCTGTTCATCCGCATGTCGGCCGCGGGGGCTGGTCCTGGTACACTGGAGCTGCAGGATGGATGTATCAGGCAGGGTTAGAAGGAATTTTAGGTTTATCAAAACAGGGTCAAAAGTTAAGGATAAGGCCTTGCATACCCGCGCATTGGAAAGGATTTGAAATTGATTATCGCTACGAAACTTCACACTATAAAATTAAAGTTGAAAATTTACATGGAAAAATGACAGGGGTGGAAAGGATTCTGCATGATGGACAATTTATCGAGAAGAATGATATTGATCTAATCGATGACGGAAAAGAACATTTGATACAAGTTATAATGTAAATCGAGTATAAAATGCGGGGAATTAGCGCAAGCTAAATAAAAATATTTTGAGCTGGCTGGGAGGATGTTTTATGGAAAAACTTAAATGCAATGCGGCTAATTGTTTGTATAATTACAATACGATCTGCAGTGCGGATGAAATCAAAGTTCAAGGCGGCGGCACGACGAGCGGAGACGCCACATTTTGCGGCACTTTTAGTACACGTGGACTAGGAAATTATGTTTCTTCAATAACGAATATGAATTATGGCGGCGCAGCAAAACAATTGTTGAGTAATAACAGAATGGAACCGCATGTTCTTTGTGATGCCGTTAATTGTACTTATAACTCAGACCAGATATGCAATGCAAACGGAATTGAAATTTTAAATGATGTTGCTTCTGCGGCTGAACAAACGGAGTGCCAAACTTTTTATCCGCGTTAATTTGCAAATTTATCTTAGGTTATAATGAACACACTAGAATCAGTAATGATTTCTGGTGTGTTTATTATTATAAATGATAAATAATAAACCATATTTTGCGCTTTATTAGTATAACAATTAAAGAGCTGCTAAAATAAAAATAATAGGGAGGGTGGGATCATTGACATTACGTCAAAATACTCTTTTGTTGATATTAATTTTGGCTACGGTAATCCTTAGTTTTTTGTACCTTTGGTTTACCGTTTTCCCCGGAAAAATAGATCCGTGGGCTTTTCAAGTTTTTGGAACTGCTCAAGCAGATAAGGGAAGAGCATACAGCCTTATCCCCCAACTCGCGTATATTTTGAGCTTTTTAACTCAAGTCATCTTTTTAGGCTGGTTTATTTTTTCTGGACAAATTCATAACATTGCAAACGCAGCGATGCGAATTTCCAGAGGAAAAGAATCGATGAGCATTCTCATTGTTTTTATAACAATTTGGTTAATCCTAAAATTATTGAGTTTCCCCTTTAACTTTTTAAGCGATTATTATTGGCAGCATCTTTGGGGGTTGACAAACCAAAGTTTTGGCGCATGGTGGATTGATGATCTGAAAAACTCAATCTTGGATTTAGGACTTAGTTTTCTTGGAGTCATACTGCTTTTTGGGATGTTTAAGCAATGGCCTAAAACATGGTGGATGGTAGGAGCCGCTGTCTTTTCCGGATGGCTTGTTATTCAAACCCTGCTATGGCCGGTGGTTATTTCTCCTTTATTTAATCATTTTACAGAAGTAAGAGATCCCCAAATTATTTCTATGGTTAATGATTTAGCCCAGAATGCAGGGTTACGAATCGATAAGATTTTGGTCATGGATGCAAGCCGAAGAACGAATAAAGCGAATGCCTATTTTACAGGTGTTGGAACAACGCAAAGAATTGTTCTTTATGATACTTTGTTCAAAGACTATGACCAAAATGAAATACAAGCGGTTATCGCTCATGAGATGGCACATTGGAAATACCATCATATTTTAAAAGGATTATTGCTCGGGGTAATTGGAAGTATTCTATTTTGGAAGATTTCGTTCTTGGTTTTAAATTCATTTTTCCCGAGTGGAAAATACTCGCCTGAAGCATGGCCTCTATTTTTATTCCTAATATTTATCGTCAGTTTTCTTAGTAATCCTCTTCAAAATTATGTTTCAAGGCAAATGGAAACTCAAGCAGATATCGAAGCTGTTCAACTCACTAAAGATGTTCAGTCCACGATTCGATTGCAAATCGACCTGGCGACTCGTAACCTTTCAGATGTATCTCCGCCATCTTTTATCGAGTGGTTCGGCTATACTCATCCTCAAGTGCTGACCCGGGTTAAAACAGTTGAGGAATGGGTTAAAAAATAATTGATTTAAAATATTAATCCATGATTTATACTTAAGTAAGATAGTTATAAATAATTTGGAAGATATGAGAGGATGAGGGAGAGTGGCAACTTTTCTAGTCGTTGATTTTGAGTTTTCTGTCCCGCGCTCTTTTGGTAAGCCAAGAGCTTGGTTTCAAGAAATTATTGAGGTCGGTGCAGTACTCGCAGATCAATCGGGTAACCCAACAGACCAAATGTATAGTGCTTTTGTAAAACCGCAGTTTTGGCCGCGCTTAGCAGAGGAAAGCTACGCGATTACAGGAATTCGACAAGAAGATGTAGATGGTGGCGTAGGGTTAGACTCTACCCTTATTCGTCTGCAAGAAATGTCTCCTGACAAAGATACATGGTTAGTTGCTTGGGGAGATTCGGATCGCAAAGTATTAAGCAATAACTGTGAAAAGTATGGTTTGAATTATCCTTTTCAATGGGATCTTTACCTTGATCTAGCCGAAGCGTATAAGAGGTTTCGCCACTTGGATAAAAGAGCTTCATTAAAACGAGCAATCGAAGAAAATGAAATTCCTCAGATTGGCATATTACATTCGGCGCTTGATGATGCCATTAACGCGGCACAGGTTCTTGCTTGGATGATCCGAAACGGCTGGAGCATGGAAAGTCTCGAAATGGAAAATCAAGAAAGCAAGGCTGCAAGCAGTATAAAGAACTCAAACGGCAAAAAACAATACATTTAGAATAAATCGAAGAAGGTTGGCAAAACCTAAAGCGAAAGTGAATAGGAAGCAGGTCAGCGGGTGCGAGGAGCGGAAAATGGATAAGGTTATTATTGTTGAAGGCAAAACAGACCGAGATCAGTTGCTTAAAGTCTTGAATGAATCCGTTGAGATACTTTGCAGCAATGGAACGTTAAGTTATGAAAAACTGGAAGAATGGGCGGAATGGCTGGAAAGTTCAGAGATTTATCTTTTTGTTGATGCCGATGACTCGGGTAATAAACTGCGAAAACGAATTACCCAAGAGATCCCGGATGTTCAACATCTTTATACTCATAAAATGTATCGTGAAATAGCTACCACTCCCTTGGATGTTTTAGCCGAGATATTAGAACACGCTCATTTTGAGGTAAAAAAGCCCTGATTTCTATATTGGACATTAAAAACTCGGCATAGTCCGAGTTTTTTGCTTGTGGATTGTCAAAGCAGATTTTTTTCGGAAAGAGAGGATATTTTAAGAAACGGATCGAAATTAAAAATCAATATTTGATTACTGCGAATAATTCTAGTATATAAGCAAGGATAGGTAAGACATAGGACATGAAAGTATCTGTACGTGATTTAGTCGAATTTGAACTTCGATCGGGAGATTTAGTATGGGCAGCAAATGGGCATTCTCGTACATTAGAAGGAATGAAGGCCCATCAATTTATCCAGAAGAGGTATGGACAGGAATATCAACCTGAAGTTCGTCTTAGCTATTTATATGAGCAGGATGGAATGAATATTGAAATTCATGGACGTGCGGATGGTATTATTCAAGAGGATACAGGGTTCTGTATCGACGAAATAAAGTCAACAACACGAGACCTCGATCTGCTTGATGAAATGTTTAGTGAGATCCATTGGGCTCAAGCGAAATGTTATGCTTTTATTTATGCTGCTCAGACAGACCTTAAAGCCATAGATGTTCAATTGACTTACTATAATCTTGATAATGGGGAAACGCGAATTCTTAGACATACATATACATTTGAAGAGCTTAAGGAATTTTTCATTAGTTTAGTTGGAAGTTATCTCCGATGGGCTGAGAATATACAGACATGGAAAGAAAATAGAGATGAAAGCATACATAACTTGGTATTTCCATATCGTTCCTATAGAGCAGGACAAAGGGAACTAATAATCGCAACTTATAAAACAATAGAGCAAGGGAAGAAACTTTTTGTTCAAGCTCCAACGGGAATCGGAAAAACAATTGCGACTCTCTTCCCGGGACTTAAAGCGTTGTTCAGTGGATTAATATCTCAAATCTTTTACTTAACGGCTAAAACAATAACTCGGACAGTTGCGGAAAAAGCGCTTATTGAATTGCAAAATCAAGGGCTAAGGATTAAGAGGCTCACTCTAACAGCCAAAGATAAGATTTGCTTTCAGCCGGAAGATCCTTGTGATCCTGAGAAATGCATTTATGCGAAGGGCTACTATGATCGTGTCCGGTTAGGAATAGCGGATATTTTTGAACACGATATATGGACTCGTTCTGAGATCGAGGAATATGCAAGAAAATATTCTATTTGCCCATTCGAGTTTTCGCTTGATTTAAGCCCCTGGGCAGATATAGTCATATGTGATTATAATTATGTCTTTGATCCGCGGGTCTATTTGCGCCATCTTTTTCTTGAAGGAGGAGATTATCTTTTCTTAATCGACGAGGCGCATAACCTAGTCGATCGAGCCAGAGAAATGTTTTCGGCCGAACTTATGAAGAAACCTTTTCTGGAACTTAAGAAAGAAGTTAAAGGCAGTTATCCTCAGTTAGCGAAAAGAATGCAAAAAGTCAATCTTCAGATGGGTAAGCTAAAAAAAGAACGGATGGAGGACTTTCAAAAGAACTCCCCCGACGTCCTTTACCCAAGTCTGCATCAATTTATTCAAGAGGCAGAACGGTTTTTAAAGGAGGAAAAAGATGCTCCGTGGAAAGACAAGCTTCTTGATTTGTATTTTCAAGTTCAGGGTTTTATACGGGCATCGGAGTATTACGATGAGCGTTATGTAACACTTTATAAGGAAAGCAAAGAAAATTTTAATGTTAAACTATATTGCCTTGATCCCTCAAGGCTTTTAGCTGAGGCGTTTAAAAGAGGGAGGGCAGCTATCCTTTTTTCAGCAACATTAAGTCCAATTGAATACTTTATGAAAATCCTTGGGGCGGAAGAATCTGCTTATAAATTAAAATTAAAATCTCCCTTCGACGAGAAAAAACTTTGTCTAATGATGCACACAGGAATATCTACGCGTTACACTCAGAGGGAGACAAGCTATGATCCTCTTGCCGAGGTTATTTCAACAGTTGTAAATTCAAGAAAAGGGAATTACCTTATTTTTTTTCCTTCTTATGACTATCTTCTTCGGGTCTATGATCGATTTGACAGCCAAAATCAAGGGGTTCGAACCCTTGTTCAAACACCGGGGATGAGCGAAGCTGAAAGAGAGGCTTTTCTGGCCCAGTTTCAAAAAGACCCTGATGAATCTTTAGTAGGCTTTGCTTTGATGGGTGGAATCTTTGGAGAAGGAATTGACTTAAAAGGAAGCCGGCTTTCCGGTGCAATAATTGTGGGTGTAGGTTTGCCGCAACTGTGTTTAGAACGCGAAATGATTCGTTCATATTTTCAGTCAACCTTAAACCAAGGTTTTGAATTTGCCTATATGTATCCGGGATTAAATAAAGTTTTTCAGGCTGTTGGACGCGTAATACGTACGGAAGAGGATCGGGGAATTGTAATGTTGATTGATGAACGGTTTGGTCATTTAAGCTATATTCGGCTTTTTCCTCCGGAGTGGAAAAATATTCTTAGCATATCTAAGCTTCCAGAAATACAAGAGGTTATCCAGTCCTTTTGGAGGTAGGTTCTTATCTTTAAACAGTACTTGACAAGAAAGTATAAACATGGTAAGTTGACTGCATTATTAGAATAATATAAATAGGAATACTTGGATTAGAAGCTTTCTGTTTAAAAACTTTAAAAGCAGAGGAATAAGGAAGAACGTTTATTGAGAAGGAGTTGTCCTTGTGGAATCGTCAAGGTTAATGGGTTCGGTTGAAAGGTTTTTGATTACATACAGGCTTTTTGGTAATGAAGAAGAAGTCTTTGCTAAAGCAAAAGACATTTGTATTGAGCAAACGATAGAGTTTCCCGAAGAATACATTCCCCATGAATTTATTAAAGAGCATATTGTCGGACGCATTAAATCTATAGAAGCAAGTAATGATCATAGTTTTTTGGCAATTATTAGCTATCCTGTGGATGCTGCGGCTCAAGAACTCACACAACTGCTGAACGTCATTTTTGGAAATATTAGTATTAAACCCGGAATCCGGGTTGAACATATTGAACTTCCTGCGAAATTACTGAATCAATTTAAAGGTCCGCGTTTTGGAGTAGAAGGATTAAGAAAATTGCTCGGTGTTGAAAAACGTCCTCTCCTTTTTACCGCGTTGAAACCAATGGGGCTTACCTCTAAGGAATTAGCTAAATTAGCATATCAATTCGCTTTAGGTGGAATTGACATTATAAAAGATGATCACGGGCTTTCTAACCAAACATTTTCCCCTTTTGAAGAACGCGTTGAATTATGCGCTGAGGCAGTGCATAAAGCAAATAAGGAAACAGGGAATCATGCAATATATGTAGCCAATATTACTGCTTCTGCAGGCGAAGTAAGGAAAAGGGCAGAGTTTGCAAAGATGGCTGGCGCTGAAGGAGTACTTATTTCCCCAGGCTTAACGGGCTGGGACATGATGAGAGAAATCGCAGAAGACGAGGCTATTGCTTTACCGGTAATATGTCATCCAGCTTTCTTAGGCAGTTTTGTCATGGGTGAGGGCGGTATTTCTCACCATGCATTGTTTGGGCAAATGGTTCGGCTTGCTGGAGCCGATGCTACAATTTATCCTAATTTTGGAGGGCGGTTCTCTTTTTCGCGTGCCGAATGTGAAGGGATAGTGGGAGCCACGCATTATCCTATGGGTCATTTAAAACCGATTCTTCCTTGTCCGGCAGGAGGAATGAGTTTAGCTAATATCCCCGAGGCGTATCAATTTTATGGTAAAGATGTTGCATTTCTGATTGGCGGAGGACTTTTTAAGAAAGGGCCTAATTTAATTGATAATAGTCGGTATTTTAGTGAATTAGTTGAAAGTTTAACCCAAGAATAGTAAATATAAAAAGGCATCCGACCTGGTTAGGAGAATTAACCGATCGAATGCCGTTACTTTCTAAATCACAATTGGGTTACCTAATATCTAATAAATGCTGCGACCTCTGGATTTTGGCGAAGGATATTTAATTCATCTTCGGAGGGAAGATGTGGACGATCACGGTCTACATTAACCAGACATAAAAATCCTAAGAATGTCCCTTTAGTAGCCCTAAATTGGTGCCAAGTCTTGGAGGGGATGGTTATTACATCCTTTTCATGAACAGGATAGATTTGATCACCTAAAAGTGCTTCTCCTTCACCCCTAAAAATAATAACGAGGTGGGAATGGTTATGATTTTCTAAGGTCGAGTGTCCATTTGGGGCAATTTCGAAATAACGGAGTTGACAAGGTATGTCGCTTAGTCCTTCGGAAAAAACCCTTCGAGTAATATTCTTAAAATGAGTTCCGTTTTCTTTATAGTTGAGAATAGGAATGTTCTCCCAATCAAAATTCCCTAGATGTTTAATTAACATATGATTTAGGCTCCTTTGCTTTTTACTAAGATTTCCATTAGATAATAGACCCAATATGAGCCAATCGTCAATATGTATCTTTCTAAATGTTTGTCTAAAATCAGTATTCAAAAAAAACAAAAATAATATTAGTACATAAATGACGCCTGTTTGACAAAGGTAATTATTAATATTATCATGTATTATACCGATAAGAATGCTTAAGCTTGGAGTGGTTATCTTTGAAGATATCAACAAAAGGTAGATATGGTTTAAGAGCCTTGCTTGATTTAGCGGTTCATTCTAATGGAGAACATGTCGCTTTATCAAATATAGCCGAAAGACAAGATATTTCTGAGAACTACCTTGAGCAGGTGTTTTCAACACTGCGTAAAGCAGGAATAATCAAGAGTGTTAAAGGAGCTCAGGGTGGATATATTCTTGCAGATAGAACGTCGAATATAAAAGTTGGGAAAATCCTTCGTGTTTTGGAAGGAGATTTATCTGTAGTTCAAGAAAATGATGACCTTCCGGATAATTATTATGAGAGCATTCAATATTGCTTAAAGTTAAATGTATGGGATAAATTAAATGAAAGCATCAATACTATGGTGGATTCGATAACGCTTGAGGATCTGGTTCAAGCTTATAAATCTATGGGCAATGAACTTGGGGATATGTATTACATTTGATAGAGAATTATATAAAAATAGAAAAGTATTAAAGATGGTTCGACTTTACGTCAAACCATCTTTAATTTATTACTACATTTTCAAATTTTATAGCTAAATGTTCGATTTCCACTAAAAGAAGATTTAAATTTTGATTATGGCTTCGTATTAAACGATTGCGCCATTTTGTAAAGTAGGTTTTAAGATTGTATTTTTCAATTAAGATTGGAGCGTTTTGCATAATGTATTGTTCAAGATCGTTAATCTCCCATAGAGCATTTTCGAGATCACCTTTATGAATAAGATCATAAATTATTCGAAGTGCATTTGAGATAGTTTCCAATTGACGTAATCCTCCACACCTTGGTCTATACAAATGAGATAGGGTGAACTTTCCCACTATACTACAAGAAATATGATTTCCTGTCAATCTGTATTCACATGATTTGGAGAGTATAGCCATGGAATCTCAAATGGATTTATCTTTAGGCACTATGTTTCTGAGCATGAACTTGAGTGTAAGATCCTTTTTTGATAAAATTAAGCGGTTTACCGAGAGGCAGAATTTCACGGCCATAAAAATTCTTGAAAAATATTGCTCCTGAGGCATAGAAACCAACGAGTGAAATAATAAATTCTGACCAACCGGCAAGTTTAGCTAATACCGTTACAGGCCCTATATTAAATGATACAGCCGCAAGAGAGAAAAATAGTACATCGATGAGAAGTAACATTGCAATAAAAGGAATGTTTACTTCGAAAGAAGCAATCGTAATAAAAAGTGAAAATATTAGGTAACCCACAAAAACTACCCCTAACATCTTAGGGTCAACTGCAGCTTTCATGCCGGGGCCAAACATCCCGTTAATAGTAGCCCATGAAAGAGCCATGCCTACCCAGAAAAAACCATAAGCTCCTAATACTGTTCCGCCAAATACATTGCCTTTTTTAAAGTCAATGTTTGCAGCCATAATTTGAACTATACCCCCCATTAATGCTGCCCAAACAAAAAGCAAACCAGTTGCTTTAGAATCAGTAAAGCCCAATTTTGCAGATGAAGCAACGAAGCATACAAGCGCTAAACCTAAGACACCAAACGCAGTAGGATCGGCGCCAGTATAACTGATTTTTATTTCTTGTGTATTCATTTAATGTGCCCCCTTTTAATAAATCATTATAATTAGTTATGTTTTAGCTTGATTTTGTTGATTCCCCCTTCCAATGAAAATGAAAAGCTTAAATTTTAATTTAATGTATTCAAATAATAACATAATAAGACTGAAATTGTATATAAAATTTAAATAATTTTTAATATTAAAAAAATAAAGACATAGTTCATACCTCCTGTTTCTTATGACCAAAATATAAGAAGTAGATACTTATTTTTGTTAAATTTAAATATTTTTCACTTGCAGTCCCAAGAGAACTGAAAATCATCATATTCATCATTAAATAGCATATCATCTAATTCTAATTATGATATAATGATTACATAGTAAATATTTTAATTAGAAAAAGGGGATGCAAAGTGAGTCAAGAAATTTTGTTAGAGAGCGGAACTAA
Organism: Desulfitobacterium nosdiversum; assembly: GCF_049860565.1. GTDB lineage: Bacteria > Bacillota > Desulfitobacteriia > Desulfitobacteriales > Desulfitobacteriaceae > Desulfitobacterium_A > Desulfitobacterium_A nosdiversum. Next base: position 2,976,070 of record NZ_CP172056.1, on the reverse strand, counting down.
TGAGCTTGAAATAGTAATATTTGCAATTGGTGATGGCACATTCGGGATAAATGTAGCTAAGGTAGAGTGTATTATTACGGCTCAAGATGTAACAAGAGTGCCAAATTCAAACTCTAATATAAAAGGGATTATTAACTATAGAGGACGAGTGATTCCCGTACTTGATTTAATTAAGATATTAAATTTAAACTGCAGTAAGCCAACAAGTGAAAGGTTATTCATACTTATAAATATTAATAATAGTGACTTCGCCGTTGAGGTAAGTTCGGTCAAGAGCATAAAAAGACTATCCTGGAGTGAGATTGAGAAACCTTCAAATGTCATATTATCACAAAATAATACTCCAATAACAGGAATAGTTAAAACAGAAAAAGATGGGATTATACTTATGCTGGATTTCGAAAAATTGTTAGCAGATATTGATCCATCTTTGGCAATGAATACATCAAAGGTTTTTGATGGTTTAGAAGGAAAGAAAATAGTAATCGTTGAAGATTCACCATTTCTAATAAAGGTTGTAAATGAGTCTTTTATTAAGGCTGGGGCAGTTGTGGAGAAATTCGAAAATGGCAAACTAGCTCTTGATTATTTAAAGAACTGTACAGTTTCAGATATACATTGTGTTATAACCGACATAGAGATGCCAGTAATGGACGGGTTATCGCTGACAAAATACATCAAATCTGATGCTAAATTAAAACAAATTCCTGTTATCATATTCTCTTCTATCGTTAATGATGGGCTTAAACATAAAGGTGAAAGCGTTGGAGCAGATGCACAGATTACAAAGCCAGAAATTGATAAGCTTGTGGAATTAACCAAGAAAATAAAATCCAAGGTGAACTAGAAAAGTTCAAAGAGGATAAGAAACTCCAAAAACTGAGAATACGAAAGCACCAAAATCGGACATCATATAATGCCTGATTTTGGTGCTTTTTCAGTTGAGGAGAGCAGAGCGGTTCATATTAAATTTTAAACATAACTTTTAACAGGACATGTTTCTATGAATTTATGTCTCCATAACATTAAACGAGCAAAAGAACATTGACAGGGGTTGCCTATAAAACAGCTCTTGTTAATAATACAGGACTAAGTAAGATGAGTGAAAATGATATTTATCTAAAGGTTTTTTTGATTTAAATAATTACTTATTAATAATTTGGGGACACTAAATTTGAAAAACCATTATGATTGGAGAGAAGGATATGCCCTGGGATAACCGAAGATTAATCCATAAATATATTGTGAGTAATCAAACAGAAATAATAGTCTCAGACGAAGGCGATTACTATAACATTATTTTCCCAGTTAATAAAGATGAGGCATTGCTTACGTTTATCGATAAAGAAATGTCCCCCGATGACACGTGTTGGTATCCTGAGTACGGAATTATTTTTATTGATAAAAATGGTAGAAAAATAAAATATTATGAGCAAGATGGACTGGGTTATCCCAATAAGCCTTGGAGTAGCTGGATTGATTTTAAAAAAAGCTTTACCGATGACGAAGAAAAAGCTGTGTTTAAATTTCATGACAAACTTAATGATTTTGAACAGTTTAAAAAAGAACTGAAGCAAATAGCAACTTCAAATAATAGCGACTAAAATTTTAGTCTAAATTTCTATAATATGTTAAAACAGAAAATGCTAGTTGTTAACCATTTAATTGTTACTTCCCTTATAAAGCTTAAAGGTTAATGTATCATCTTCTAAAAAACTACGAATCAGAAGGTAATCACTGGTGTTGTTTTTAAATTTAAAATCTAAGTCAGGCCAAGCAACAGTGGCATCCTGACCAGAAGGAACATAGCTAATAGGTAAGGAGTGAGGGTGCCTTTCCAGGATTTCTAAATGAGCAAGCAGTGCGGCATTATAAAGTGTGGACGACACTTGGCATATTCCTCCTCCAAGCCCTGGAGTAAAAACATCCCCTTCGATGATCAGCGCTTCTTTATACCCCTTTTCAGCCGTTCGCTCACCAATACTCTTATTAAACGAGAACAGCTCTCCGGGGGCTAACCGTTTTCCATCAAGTGCTTTAGCAGCAAGACGAATATTTTCCGTACGATTGATTAGACCCGAATCAAAATAAGTCGTGTACTCCGCAATGGGCAGCGGTTCTTTAACCGTCAGCATTAGTTTAACCGTTTTACCGTATCCGTCGACAACTCCTTCAAAAACACTTGTCCCTATATGGCTTGTATCAATCGATGTTGCATTCCACTGAACAGGAACTTCGATTATATCACTATTATAAAGCCTCGCTTGTACCTTTAAGGGTAAGGAATAGGTTTCATCTTGCGTAACTGATGCCGTTAGATCGGGAATAAAGCAAAGATTCGTTTCCTGTACTTTTCCTGATATCAAATCATTTGCGTTTTTAACCAGTTCATCACTGATAACTCCACTGCCCCCAAAAGAAACAATGTTGGGACTTAAGTGGTTAGCATAAAGATTCGACAAGTAATGCGCGACAGATTTGGGTAAACTCGGCAACGATGGATCAATGAAAAGAATGGGATCTCCTGTTTTGGCTGCCACGATACTTCCTGCCAAAGCATCTGCAAAACCGTAACCTGTCGCTAAATATACCGTTAACGGTTTCGGGACAAAAGTTTCGGCAATGTTTGTATTCGTGTCAAACCGCGATTGTCCTGACAAGCGTTCAATATGCACTTGTGGTAGCAAATTCCTGATTTCGGATAGCACATTTTCAGAAATGGCTCCGACCCCACCCGTTATGTACAGTTGTGCTGGTTTTTCTTTCAGCAAAAAGGTTTTAACTTCTTGGGGGAGTGTATCATGAGTCGATAATAAAATTGGCCAGCCTTTATTCGCCGCAAAGCTCGAGATACTTAAAGCATCCGGATATTGTTCTCCAGAGGAAATCACGATGGCAGAACCCGTTGTTTCTTCAATAGACGTCCCTTGCGATGTCACTTGAGGTGTCTCCACTTGCTTAATAATTGTATCAGCGATCAGACATGATGTTTCATATCTGTCCTTACCAGCTATCCGTACAAGCTTTACAAATCCCAAATCTTTAAGTTTCGTTTCAAAATCCGGGCCGATAACTCCGGCTCCACCAATGATATAGACTGTTCCCGTGGTATCAAGATGCTGTTCGAGATACGTGAATGATTCCTTCGAGCTCTCAACCGTCGAATTGACCAAGAGAATCGGGGCTTCTTTTTGATGGGCTAGGACACTTGCCGATAAAGCATCGGCAAAATCATTGCCTGTGGTAAGAATCACATTCTTCACTTTTCCTTGAGCATAATACTCCGAGATCACCTTAGCCGTCTCATAGCGAGTCAATCCTGCGAGCCTATCAATAATCACTTGGGATGCATTTGTGGGCTCATTTATTGAATCGTTCGTGGGGGAATTAGAATGAAGATCGTCTGCAAAAGCAGGAGATGTTATAAAAAGACCGGCCGATAATATTAAAATAGGGATCAACCTTTTCTTCATCTCATATTTCACTCCTCCAATAAGTCTATGGATAATTTTCACATATTCCATTATCGCACTCTTGAGAAGTGAAGTCTGTCGAAAAGGAATATCCAACACTTCTTTTTAGTTACAAGAAATTTCTCCAACTGGTGACCTATGAATTACGAGTAATTCGAGTAAATCTTATATAAAGCTTAATATTATTCCTAAGCCCTGTTTATTTGAAACAGAGTCCGTATTGCTCATATCTAAGGCGATTAGACTGAATCGATTATTTTAGCGAGTGCTGAAACGATACTAGTTGTAAAATATAGATTGTTATTCGAACGCAATAGGTATATAATAAGAACAAAGGTTCGATAAGCCAAATGGGTGTGCTAAGAGGTGGAATGAAAATGAGAGATGTTTGCACTGGATGTAAGCAAAAAGAGTATTGTCTGGAGCGTTGTGAAAAATGGTTAATTGCTCATGAGCAGTGTCCTGTCTGCCGGAACAAACTCATACATGTAGGAGGTTGTACCGAATGCATTACTGGAGATTGGGCGAAGTGTGGTTGAAGTAATAATAAGTTGTTAAGGGCCAGCCAATTTTGGCTCTAATAATTCGCTTAATATTTGTCAGTGATTGTTCGGTAGTGAGGAGGAGCGATAATGCCAAAAATAACAGCTGCCTGTTATATTTTTTCCCTGTTGTTCTATGGACTGGGATATTTCAAAATGTCGGCCCTCAATGTAGGGCAACTTGATGCTTATACCTATACCGAATATGCGTTCCAGGCCACCCTCTTTTTTGTTTTAACAAACTTTTTAATCATAGTTGGAACAGGCATTTATTATGTAAAGATTACCAACCATAATCTTAAAGTACGAACAAAAGCCTATGAAAGATCGAATTACAGAAGGCGAGTGAATGCACCGAAAGTAAAACCCCAATTTTCAAGGCCGATGTACGGTATTGAATTGGACAGAAGAATAACTTCCTAAAAAAGAAATGTTACCCTATTACACTATAAGAATAGATTATTTAAACGGGTCATGAGACATGATCTACTCAACCGAAAACGGTAATTTATCTATAAAAGGATAATACTACACCTTATTTTTATATCGTGACACATTTGATAATCTTTTGTAAGACGTTTGTCAAAATTTATACCTAATACCCTTCAAGTCTGGTATTATTGAATTTAAAAGTTAGAGGATTAAACATAATATTTAAATCGAAAAGACGGCTATGAAGAAAATTCAAAAGCCGTCTTTCCCTTTTTAAGACTATATCTTAAATTCTTAAAAATCACGCCTGAATCCATTTGCACATTATAATATCAATTAATTTTTGAAGATTATGTTTACTAGTGAACTTGGGGTGCTTTTATATAAGATTCTTATCATTCTATGTTGAAACCAAAAACTGTTGTTAGATCTAGAGCGAAAAGTAGAATAAAATAACCAACATTTGTAATTTAATGTTATAATAGGGCATAAATACAATTAAAAATGTCGCTAAAATAATATAATGTTTTGACTTATTAGTAATACGACAATACAGCAAAATGGAGAAGCTATTTTCTACATAGAAATATGGCTAGAGGAAGGTGATTTAGTGAACCCAATCGCATTTGACTTTACGTTAATTGTCCAAATGATTTCTTTTTTGATTTTCTCTATTCTTATTTGTGGAATTATTTACTTCTTCATATTTGCTAGAAGGAAACAAAAACAGGACAAAGAAATTGAGGCAAAAATAAACTACATAGTTGACCTATTAGAGAATGACAAAAAGAAGATTTTAGAGGAGAAGGATCATGAAGGATGAATTAATGCAGATATTTATTCAAAAAGGCGAAGACATATAAGCAAAATAGACGAAATGGTTAAGGATAGGCTACAAAGTTCGAGGAGGCTATGTTGTTGGACATGTTTAGCTTTATTATCTTAATTTTCTTTGTTATTGCGGTTGCAGATTATATGAGGAAGACAATTCGGCAAAGAGAGGATCAAATAGATCAAATGGATCGTTTTATTGAATTATATAAAAGTGCTAATGGACTAAATCCTGATCGCAATAACGAGGAAAGAAATTCTTAGAATAATAATGCAGGTAAAGAGTGCTGAATTTCACTTTTTGCAGAACACTTTACCCGACGTATAACACTAGTAATAATGTTAATAAGTATTTGAAATATGTTCGTGTCATCTTCTTGTTGTATGCTCATTATAAGTGCTTTCCAACAAAGAGTGTTCCAACATTTCCTCCCCTGATAATCTCATATAATGCAGACGGATTTTTACCGTTCGTAATAATTGTATCAATTCCCTGTGTAGTTGCCAATTTTGCTGCCTGCAGCTTCGTTTTCATACCGCCTGTACCACGGCGAGAGCCAGCTCCTCCAGCTAAAGATTGTACTTCCTCGTTTATTGAGGTGATACGTTCTATTAGTTTTGAGTTAGGATGGAGACGGGGATCGCTGTCATAAAAACCGTCAATATCAGACAAAATGACAAGTTTTTGCGCTTTGCACAATACGGCGACAACAGCGGAAAGCATATCATTATCACCAAACAACCTGTCCTCCGACTCAATTTCGGTATAGCTAACCGAATCATTTTCATTCACAACCGGGATAATGCTCATTTCAAGCAAGGTATCAAAGGTGTTTGTCAGATTTCCCTTCTTTTCCTCAATTTCCATATCCTCGGCGTTTAGCAAGATTTGTGCTATTGTTTTATCGTAATCATTGAAAAATTTATCATATAAGTACATGATACTGCATTGCCCAACCGCAGCGGCAGCCTGCTTCAAACGCATACTTGTAGGACGCGTTTTCAATTGTAGCTTATTTGTACCTACGGCAATTGCGCCTGAAGATACTAAAATTATCTCATAACCCATGTTTTGAACATCGGATAATACACAGGCGAGGCGGTCAAAAGAACGTAAATCATTTTGTCCCATGTCATTTGTCAGTGTAGAAGTTCCAACTTTCACAACAATTCTATTTTGATACAGTCCCATATTACACCTCGATAATCGACGGTTTATGCTCCACAAATGGCAAAAAATCGTGAATGATTTGTGCTGTTCTGATTTTCATATAACCGGTAGTTGTGCCGTCGCTACACCCATACCATTCTTTAGCCATAACGTCTTTGTCCAAAACAATTTGTACAGCGTTATTGTTGTCAAGTATGGCACTGAAAACAGTTGCTGCACCGATTTTAGTTCCCAACATTTTTTCCATTAAATCCACAGGGGCAAAAGAAACGCGAGCCACCCCCAACGCATTGCTGAAATCCTTTGACCTGAACGGCTTATCGCCTGCCGTAATGAACAGGTAAAAAGCTGTTTGCTGCCGATTACAAAGAAACAGAGTTTTTACCATCTTCATATCTAATTTTTTATCAATCTGAACGCAATCTTCCATCGTAATTGCTTCGTCTGTATCAACACGTTCAAATGGGATATGCAAGTTTTGTAATACCCTATACGTTTCCTTTTGTAGTGGGGTATCAAACTTGTCTGGCGGCGTTGTATAAATATCACTTACAAAAAACATGATTTATTTAATTCCTTTCCTTTGAAAACTCTATGGCCATAGTGTATCTTTAATTTATAAATTACAAAAGCGAATGTTTATCATAAGAAAGATGATAAAATCAGATGCAAATGAGGCAAACATAGCATGGATATGAACATTCAAAAATATATGGCATTTGTTAGGACTGTTGAATATGGGAGCTTCACAAAGGCGGCAGAGATGTTGAACTATTCCCAGTCTGGTATTAGTCGTATGATTAACGATTTAGAAAAAGAATGGGGTGTATCACTTCTTGAACGTGGACGCTCTGGTGTACGATTAACTTCCGACGGTTTGAAATTATTGCCGTTTGCTAAAAGTGTATGTAATGAGTATCAGAAGTTACAGACGCAAGTTGAAGAATTGAACGGATTGCAATCCGGACTTATCCGAATAGGTACATTTTCAAGCGTAGCAACTCATTGGCTCCCGAATATCATTAAAGAATTTCAAAAGGATTAGCCTAATATTGAGTATGAGTTGCTATTGGGCGATTATACGGAAATAGAAAGCTGGATTTTAGAGGGACGCGTAGATTGCGGCTTTCTTCGGCTTCCTACACTCCCAGAGTTTGAAACGATTTTTTTGGAACAGGATAAACTACTTGTGGTTTTACCTGAAAATCACCCACTTGTAGATTGCGAGTATTTCCCAATCAAGGCATTATGTGATTACCCTTTTATGCTGTTGGAAAAGGGTGCAAAAGCAGAGGTTTCAGAGATATTTGAACGATGTAACATTTCTCCTAAAGTTCATTTTACAACATGGGACGACTATGCCATTATGTCTATGGTGGAAAGCGGTTTGGGCATTAGTATTTTGCCGCAGCTTATTTTACAGCGCATTCCTTATCGTATTGTAGCAAAGGAGTTGGAAGTACCTGCTTATCGAAAAATTGGATTGGCATTGAGAGATAAAAAGAGTACGTCACTTGCAGTCAAGCGATTTTTAGATTATATAGAGTATAGATACCCCTGATGGCACTGGTGCAAAAAGATTAAAAAATAGTATAAGTGGCATAAACATAAACTCCATTTCTTCAAATGGAGTCATTTGACCTACTTGCTTCTTTCGAAGTATGTACATGGATTCAATACCGGAAATCGTAAAGCATGCTGATTTGAAGCTTTTAAACCCTAGCATAGGTTTTATAATTCGCTTAATAAAGCGATGGTCTTGCTCGACGATATTATTAAGATATTTTATCCGCCGGTGCTGGGTATTGCATGGAAGTCTTCCGCCATATAGAAGCTCATTAATTATAACTTCATAGGTGTAATATTTATCTGTGGTAATTACCCTGGGCGTTTGATTCTGAGCAGCTTTAGGGCTTTCTTGAAGAATTTTTCTGCTGATCTTTTATCCCAGTTTTCCGAAACCCAAAAATCAATCGTCGCACCTTCAGAATCAACAGCTCTATGGCCTTGGCCGAGTAATGGCATGACTGAAAGAAACCAGCGAGACAGTTATTGCGATGCAACTCCTGGTAATGAACCTGGAGCGCAGGCTCCGGATTCTTTTGCTCAAATTTTTCAGAGCATATTTTGGGCTAGCTAGAATTTATTTACTGTTCGCAACCCCTAATTAAAGGAGTCATTGAAACAATAAACTAATATTGTTCAATGACTCCTTTTGATGCTTTAAGAAATATATTTTACAGTTCAAAGTATCATATTTTATAAAATTTTGCTCCTAATTTAAGTGAAACGTTCACTAAGGCTATCATAACAGGCACTTCAATTAGTGGACCGATGACTGCAGCAAAGGCTTGCCCAGAATTAATACCAAAGATAGCAACTGCAACGGCAATTGCAAGTTCAAAATTATTGCTTGCGGCGGTAAAAGATAAAGTTACGGTCTGATGATAAGGAATTCCCATTTTATAGCTAATATAAAATGAGACAAAGAACATTAAAAGAAAATATATAATAAGAGGGATAGCGATCCGAACAACATCCAAAGGAAGAGCCACAATATACTGACCTTTAAGAGAGAACATAATAACAATAGTAAAAAGAAGCGCTATTAAAGCAAGAGGACTGATTTTGGGTACAAATTTTTTCTCATACCATTCTTTGCCTTTACGAGGTAACAAAACTAGACGGGTAATCATTCCTGCTAAGAACGGTATACCTAAATAAACCAAAACACTTTTGGCAACTTCCCACATACCGATGTGTATTTCTACTCCTTTGGATAAGCCTAACCATTGAGGAAGAACGGAAATAAAGAAATAGGCAAATACTGAATAGAAAATAACTTGGAACAGTGAATTCAAGGCAACAATCGCGGCGGCATACTCAGAATCCCCCTTTGCCAAACTATTCCAGAGAATCACCATTGCAATACAACGGGCCAAACCAATTAAGATAAGCCCTGCCATATATTCGGGATAATTGTGGAGAAAGACTACGGCAAGAATAAACATAATAATTGGGCCAATAAACCAGTTTTGAACGACGGATAAGGTCATGACTTTTTTATTTTTTATAACCAAACCCATTTCTTCATACTTTACTTTAGCTAGGGGAGGATACATCATAATTATAAGTCCGATAGCAATAGGAATTGACGTTGTGCCTACCGACAAGGAGTTAAGCCATTCCGACACTCCAGGAAATATATATCCAATTCCTATTCCAAGAGCCATAGCTAAGAAAATCCATAAGGTTAAATAGCGATCCAGTGTAGAGAGTTTTCGACTGACTGGCAACTCTAAGCTCATATCTACTCACCTATTTTCCTTCCTGCGCAAAATATTGAATTCGTTTTTCAACCTCATCCCTTACCCGTCTGAATACGGCTAAACGTTCTTCTTCATTTCCTAATGCCTTTGCAGGATCGTCAAAACCCCAATGATCTCGTTTAACATGAGGGGGTGTCATTGGACAACGGTCATTAGCATCCCCGCATAATGTAATTATAAAATCAGTTTGATTCAATAATTCGGGATCAATCACATCAGATGTTTGATTTGATATATCAATACCAATTTCAGACATGACTTGGACAGCCTTGGGGTTAAGACCATGTGCTTCTATTCCTGCACTATAAACGTTGTAGTTCTCACGTAAATATTTTTTCCCGAACCCTTCTGCCATTTGGCTACGACATGAATTTCCGGTACAAATAAAATAGATGGATTTCTTTTTCAAATTTAACCTCCTTACACATCAAGATAATTTGATATATTAGGGCAAAAAAATTATAGTTTAAAGTCCACCTCCAGTTGTTTAATATATTCTTTTATAATGGGTTGGTTCAACGCGTAATACTTCCATTTTCCTCTGGCTTTTTCGAGAACAAGCCCTGCTTCTACTAATTCTTTCATGTGATAAGAAACCCTTGATTGGATGAGTCCCAATGAGGACATAATGTCACAATTGCATATTCCTTCATCGGAAGAGCAGTAACAATCAGAAAGTTTACATCGATCTGCATTGATCATCATCAATAGAATCTTATAGCGAATTGGGTCACTTAACGCTTTTGAAATTTTAATACTATCCATCATGAATAGATCATATCAAAAAAAATTGATCTATGCAATTGACATATACCAAAATGCAGTAATACAATAAATATATCGATAGAAATAGATTTGAGGTTTTAACAATGGATAATACTTATGAAAATAACGCTAAAGTGTTTAAGGCACTTTCCGATCCCAACCGATTGCTGATCCTTGAAAAACTACAAAGAGGTGAAAAATGTGCCTGCGTAATCTTAGAAGATCTAAAAATAGGTCAATCCACGCTATCCCACCATATGAAGCTATTATGTGAATCTGAGCTTGTAAATAGCCGACGTGACGGAAAATGGATGCATTATTCATTGAACGAAAAAGGTTGCAAAAGAGCAATAAATCTATTAGTCGAAATTACAACGTTAAAGAAGGTAAGTAAGACTACTGGTTCTTGTAGTAATCAAGTAACAGAAGAATGCAAAACAAAATGCTAGGTACTCTAATACAAACAGGATTAAATGATTTTTAAGTATATAAAACAAGGAGTGATTTATTATGAAGAAAATGCAAATCTTTGAACCTGCAATGTGCTGCCCTACAGGTTTATGTGGAGTAGGAGTTGACCCTGAATTATTACGTATTTCGACCGTTCTTAATTCGCTTAAGAAAAACGGGGTTGAGGTTGATCGGTTCAATCTTACGAGCGCCCCAATGGAATTCGTTAATAATAAAGGCATCAACGAACTTCTTAATACCAAAGGGGTTGATGATCTTCCGGCTATCGTTCTCGACGGAGAAATTGTGATGACGGGCAGATATCCTTCTAACGATGAATTTTGTAAGTTCTTCGATATTCCAAAGAATACTTTAAATGAACAACCTAATCCATTTAATGTTATAACCAAAAGTTCAGGTTCCTGTGATTGCTCGGATGGGGGATGTTGTTAAAATGGAGACGTTTACTCCAGATAAGGTGAAACTAACAAAATATCTCTTCTATACAGGTAAAGGCGGTGTCGGTAAAACTTCAACGGCTTGTGCTACCGCAGTCAACCTTGCGGATAATGGCAAAAAAATTCTGCTCATCAGCACTGATCCCGCCTCTAACCTGCAAGATGTTTTTAAAACAGACCTAACCAATAAAGGTGTTTCTATAAAAGAAGTCCCCAATCTAGTGGTAGCCAATCTTGATCCCGTTCAAGCGGCTGCAGAATACCGTGAAAGTGTGATCGCTCCTTATCGTGGTAAACTTCCTGATGTGGTACTCAAGAATATGGAGGAGCAGCTTTCTGGGTCTTGTACTGTTGAAATTGCTGCCTTTAATGAGTTTTCCAATTTCATCACGGACGAGAAAATGCAAAATGAATACGATCATATCATATTTGATACGGCACCTACTGGCCATACCCTGAGAATGCTGCAGCTTCCTTCGGCGTGGAGCAATTTTATCAGTGAAAGCACCCACGGTGCGTCTTGCCTGGGACAGTTATCCGGTTTAGAAAGCAAAAAAGATATGTATAAAAAGGCCGTTGAAACCTTATCGGATGGTCAACTGACAACCCTGATACTTGTTTCCCGTCCAGAAGAAACACCACTTAGAGAGGCATCTCGGGCATCGAAAGAGCTTGCAGATATCGGTGTTAAAAATCAGACCTTGATCATTAATGGTGTTCTGACCGAGTATGATGATTCCATCTCAGAAAGCCTTTATAAGAAGCAACAGAAGGCACTTTCAGAAATGCCCCAGGTTTTGCAAACGTTGACTATGTATGCAGTACCCCTTCGTGCTTACAACATTACAGGGATAGAAAATGTACGGGCCTTACTTAATCAAGATAATTGGGCCATTCGTGACGAGAAGATTCAGGATCAAACTATTCCACAACTTAAAGATGTGATTGAAGACCTATACAATAATAATAAAAAAGTCATTTTTACAATGGGCAAAGGAGGTGTCGGTAAAACAACAATTGCGGCGGCAATTGCACTCGGATTATCGGCAAGAGGGAAGGAGGTACATCTTACCACCACAGACCCTGCCGCACATCTTAAATTTATTATCGAACCCAATAGTGGCATAACATTAAGCCATATTGATGAGCAGGCAGAGCTGAAAAAATATCAGGAAGAAGTACTTTCTAAAGCAAGAGAAACCATGTCGGATGAGGATATTGCCTATATCGAGGAAGATTTACGCTCCCCTTGTACACAAGAAATTGCAGTATTCAGAGCGTTTGCTCAAATCGTTGAGAAAGCAGAAGATCAAGTCGTGGTTATAGATACCGCCCCTACGGGTCACACACTCCTCTTGCTCGATTCAACACAAAGCTATCATAAGGAAATTAAGCGTTCTCAAGGAGACATTCCTGAATCGGTAAAAAAACTTCTACCGAGGCTCTGCAATAATGAAGAAACCGAGGTCATCATTGTAACACTTCCCGAAGCAACACCTGTCTATGAAGCCATGCGTTTAGAAGAAGATTTAAAAAGGGCAGATATTGCGACTAAATGGTGGGTTATTAACTCATCTCTATATCACACAGGAACAACCAATAGATTATTATCGGCAAAGGCAAGTCATGAGATTGAGTGGATCAACAAAGTTAATGAGCACTCAAAAGGAAACTTTGCAGTTATTGCCTGGAGTGAAGATGAAATTAAAGGAGATAAGTTAATTACTTTATAAGGAAATACCTAAATAAGGGTAAAGTTTTGAAGAATTAGGTTAGCAGTTATACTGTAAGGAGGACTTCGAGTGCGATTGGTAATTATTGGTGCGGTCGCGGCCGGAACGTCGGCAGCAGCTAAGGCCAGAAGAAATAACGAAAATGCTGAAATTGTGATTTATGATAAAGATCAGTTTATCTCGTATTCTGGTTGTGGAATGCCTTATTATATCGGGGGCGAGGTTGCTAGCGCAGATGAATTAACCCCACGCGATCCAGTGTTTTTTAAGAATAAATACAATGTCGATATTTTCACACGCCATGAAGTGCTCTCCATTAACTCTCAAGAAAAAGTGTTAGAAATTAAGAACCTTTCGACTGGGGAAATATTTACCGATACGTATGATAAGCTGATTCTGGCAACCGGTGCAAGAGCAGCAGTTCCCCCGATAAAAGGAGTAGAGAACAAGCGGGTTTTTACGCTACGCAATATCGGGTATATGAATAAAATCAAAGCTTACATTAACACAGACCACCCAAAATCCGCTGCAATTATCGGCACAGGCTTTATTGGACTTGAGGTTTGTGAAAATTTAAAAGAACTTGGAATTGAAGTAACACTAATTGAGCAATTGCCGCATGTTACGCCGAGCCTTGATAACGATATGGCAGTATACGTTAAATCTTATCTTGAAGAAAAAGGTATTGTTGTATTGACGGGCACTTCGGCAAATGAAATTACCGAAACCAGCGTGATTTTATCAGATGGCAGCGTTATAAAAGCGGATATGGTACTTTTAGCTACAGGCGTACGTCCTAATAACGAGCTTGCGTTAGCAGCTGGAATTAAGCTTGGAACCACGCGTGCAATCAAGGTTGATGAGAAAATGAGAACTAACCTCGAAGATATCTACGCCTGTGGTGATTGCACTGAGCAATATCATGCTGTTACAGGAAAGCCTGTCTACCGTCCTTTGGGTTCAACAGCCAATAAAATGGGCCGCATAGCCGGGGACAATGCAACCGGTGGAAATTTAGAATTCCGAGGAATACTCGGAACAGGTATATTTAAGATTATTGATATGGTGGTCGCTCAAACCGGATTATCTGAGCGAGAAGCTATTGAACAGGGCTATGAGATTGTGGTCTGCCATAATATAAAGCCCAATAAGCCGGAATATATGGGTGGCAAGGAAATGGTGATTAAGGGTATTGCTGACAAAGCGGACGGCAGACTTTTGGGTGTCCAAATTGTAGGTTTTGAAGGCGTCGATAAGCGAATTGATGTGTTTATCACGGCGATCACCTTTAAAGCAAAGGTTGAAGATTTATTCCATCTTGATCTCGCCTATGCACCCCCGTTTTCAACGACTAAAGATCCGGTGATGTATACTGGCATGATATTGGATAATGCCATTCATAAGAATCGACCTCTGATCACTGCTCAGGAGTTGGACAATTTAATTGAGTCTGGCGAAAAATATGAATTGATTGATGCTAGAGCCGCATCAGATTACGAAAGGAGTCATATTGAAACCTCTGAAAATATACCTCACGCCACGATGAGAGCTGCTGCTCAAAAGATGGATAAGGACATAGTGGTTGTCACCTATTGCAACAAAGGGGTTACAGGAAATGCAGCACAAAACATCCTTATCAATAACGGATATAAAAGAGTGTATAATCTGTCTGGAGGTCATAAGCACTATAGTAAACTCCATTTAAACTAATAATAACTCCTGCAGCCTTTGCATTAGCACCTGGTTACGGGAGTTATTTGGTTTTATTTATATCTGGAGGAGGAAATTGTTATGAAAGTTGCAATTATTTCCGATATTCACGCCAATATTACAGCACTAGAGGCTGTGCTGGAAGATATTGAGGAACAAAAAGCAGATCTGGTGTATTGCCTTGGTGATTTAGTAGGATATGCCCCATTTCCTAATGAAGTCATTAAGTTAATCCAAGAAAAGAATATCCCTACAGTTATGGGCAACTATGATGATGGAATTGGTTATAATCGATTTATTTGTGGTTGTAGCTATAAAGATGCGGAAGCGGAGGCTTTAGGGCATAGATCGATAGCATGGACGAAGAAACACACCTCAGAAGAAAACAAGTCGTTTTTGAGAAATCTCCCAAAAGAAATACGGATTGATTTATCGGGCAAAAAATTACTTTTGGTTCATGGCAGCCCTAATCGCTTAAATGAATATGTTACAGAAGAAATTCCTGAAGATTATGCTAGTGAACTTATTGCTCTTGCTGGTACCGATATTCTTATCTGTGGTCATACTCATTATCCTTTTTACATGGTATTGGATAACAAATTACTCATTAATGCAGGCAGCGTCGGTAGACCAAAACATGGTGACCCCCATGCTTTATATACCCTTATATCTATTGCAACAAACGTATCAGTTGATTTTCGAAAAGTATCTTATGACTATGAAGCAATAGCAAAGGCAATTGAGGCCTCTGAGTTGCCAAATGAATTTGCAGAAAACATACGGGCAGGCAAGTATGAATAAAGTTCATTTTTAACCTATTTATGAGAAGTAACGATTAAAGAAATATGTTGATAGAATGAAAGTTATATGATATGAAAGATATTAGTAATTACATTCACAAATATCAATATAACCTTTATAGTACAGGATTTAGTATTTAAGGCAATAGAAAAAAGCGTAAAATACGAAGGAGATTTGATGCTATGAATATTACAACAGATAAAGAAAAGAATCTACGAGTTGTTGCTGATAAAGAACAAATTCTACTTTCCGAGGATTTAGCAAAGTTTCTTGGCACTCTTAATGGAGGGCAATTACGAGTTGTTAAACATGACAATAAAATTGAGATCTATGCCAATGTCCATAGTTTATCTAAAGTCTATATTGAACCTACAGCCCAATGTAACCTTGCTTGCCATACCTGCATCAGAAGAACTTGGCAAGAGCCTATGGGTACTATGAAGCGAGAAGTCTTCGATAACCTAATTGAGCAACTTAAAGAATTTGACTGTCTGCAAACAGTTATGTTTGGTGGTTTTGGTGAACCTACTTTCCATAAAGATATTCTTTATATGATTCAGCAGGTTAAAACCCTTGGTGTAAAGGCAGAAATGGTGACCAATGGAACTTTACTCCATGAAGAAATGTTAAAAGGATTATTTGAAACTGGGTTGGATACGCTTTGGGTATCTTTTGACGGCACGAATGAAGAGTGCTTTGAGGACATCCGTGAAGGCGCAAAGTTTAATGAAGTCGTAAAAAATCTTGAAATATTACACATAATGAACTTAAGAAATAACCATAAAATTAAAGTGGGTATTACCTTTGTTGTTATGAAAAGCAATATCAATCAATTGAAAGATCTAGGTTCACTCGCCCAAAGAGTCGGAGCGGATATGATATCTGTCAGTAATGTGCTCCCTTACAGTGCTGAAATGATTGATCAGATGGTCTGCAAACAAAAGGTTGTAACTACCAACCAATCCTATGGTTCCAGAGGAATACCGATCAACTTGCCCTATATTGATAAGCAAGAATTAGATCCACAACTTTTATACGACATATTTAAAAACTACGATAAAATCAACATTTTCCGCAATGGGTACGAGAGGGAAATAGGAAACTGCCGATTCATAAAGGATCGCTGTACTTTTATTAAATGGGATGGAAGAGTCAGCCCTTGCATGGGGTTGTTACACTCCTATAAGACGTATTTTACTGATGGAGAGGAAAGAGTAGTTACATCCTATTCACTGGGAGATATAGAAGAAAATCGTCTAAAGGAGATTTGGAATTCCAAGGAATATTCTAATTACAGAGACAATGTTGATTCCTATGAATTTTCGCCTTGCTTACAATGTTCACCTTGTAATTTAACCGAAACGAATAAAGAAGATTGTTACGGCAACATCTTTCCAACCTGTAGTGGTTGTTTGTGGGCACAAAGTGTAATTCAATGTCCTTGAAGTTTTAAGAGCAGTTTCATATTTCTGTCAAAAGATTTTTACTAAGAGAAAAAGCAAGTAAACCGTTAATTCGGTATACTTGCTTTATTTTTGCCTATTAAAAACTTTTATTTAGTTATAAAGGAATCATATCAATTTTTTTTGATATATTAGACATCGATACATTGACATGTATCGAAATAAGAGAATATAATGAACACATCGATAAATATAGATTTGATATTTTAAGAGGCTAATACATATGAACTGCTAAAGTGTTTAGGTACTTTCAATCCCAACCGATTGCTGATCTTTAAAAATTACAAAAGGACAGCTATGAAAGGAGGTGAGTAAACAACTGTGGTTTAAAATATAAAGGCTTGTTGTCCTTAACCAATGCAAAATAGGTTTTGCGATTAAACGAGCCTTCATGGGGGAGAAGATTTTCTATGGATAAGAAAAAAATCGTACTTATACTTGGATTTGCTGGTTTTGTAACAATGGCAGACAATTGGGTCGTTTCACCTATCCTACCTTCTATCGCACAAAACTTAGGTGTTGATGTTGCATCAGCTTCTTTAGTGATTACGGCCTACATGCTTCCTTTTGGATTATTCCAGTTGTTATATGGTTATCTTGCAGAACGTTTTGGTAAACGCCAGGTTATTACCTTTTCCATCTCAATGTTTACGATAGCTACTGCACTTTGTGCCTTTGCTTTTGCAATTCCTGATTTGGCTGTATACAGAGCTTTAACAGGAATGTTCGCCGCTTCTATAATGCCAGTTTCATTAGCACTTATCGGTGATCTATTTCCGATGGAAGAAAGACAGTCAGCCATTGGATCATTCATGGGCATATCTTTTTTAGGTCAAGGACTTAGTATGGCGATTGGTGGTTCCATTGCATACTTTCTAAATTGGAGAGGCGTATTCGGTGTTTATGCAGGACTTGCTGTCATTTCTTCACTGTTGTTGTTTACGATAGGAAGAAAGATACCATCAACCATAAATAAAGAAAGCAAGGCGCTAATGCCTTATATCACGATATTGAAAAATCCTTCGAGCGCGATTATTTATATCTTAGTGATATTTGAGGGAATTTTCCTCATTGGGTCGTTTTCGTTCCTTGGGGGATTCATTAAACAGATATTTGAGCTTAATAATTTCGCCATAGGAATGGTTATGACTGCTTTTGGCATAATGGCATTGGTCGCGGGCAGAAAATCTGGCAAGCTTGCGGCAAAGATTGGTCGTAAAAAAACTGCTGTTATTGGCTTAACCTCTGCTTTTATTGCCGATATATTGCTTGTTTCTATGGGAAGTTTTCTTCCTGTCGTTATTATTGCTATTGGAGCTATGGGATTTGGTTTTATGCTGGCGCATTCAACATTTCTTACAATCGCTACAGAATTTGCGGCTAAAGCAAGAGGAATTGCTATGTCTCTGGTGGCATTTTGCTTTATGGGAGGCGGAGGTATCGGAACGGCAATTGGTGGAAAGATTGTTTCATCATCCAGTTTCGAAAGACTGTTTTTAATCTATGGAATTGGACTTTTAGCATTAACGCTGAGTACTATTCTTGTGAAGAAAAGCTTTAAATCTAGCGTTCAAGCATAATTAGTTAAGTTAAAGGAGGAATCCATACATGGAAAAGGAAAAAGTTTTAGAAAAAATAAAAGCTGAGATGGGAGAAGTCCCAAAACCACTGGAAAACCTTGCTTCACTTGATCTGTGCATTTTGATGGGGCATATCGAAGCGAAGAAAAATGCCTATTCAGGTGAACATTTAGATAAAAAAACGAAGGCTCTCATTGCTTTGGCAGTAGGCATTGCATTGGATTCACAGCCATGTATTTTAAACAATGTTAAAGCCGCAAAGAAAAGTGGCGCTTCGACTGAAGAAATAATGGAAGCCTATTCTGTTGCCAAGTTTTCGAAATCTGCAACCTCTATTTCAGGCTTTAATCATGCGATGGAATGGCTGTTGGCTGACTGTGGTGATAAGTAATGGGGAGTGGATAATATGTTTTCAGCAATTGATTGGGTATTAAACGAAATCGCAAATGGTTTAAGTTATGGATTAACTTCATTACTAAGATGGATTTCAAGCTTGTTTGGGCTTAACCCCGTATTTTTGAATTCTGAGCATTATCAAGGGGCTGTAAATTTCTTTTTCTACGATTCCATGAAGATCTTTTTGATGCTTTCAGTAATTATCTTCATCGTGTCAATAATAAGGGGCTTTTTCCCGCCTGAAAGGACCAAAAAACTCTTAGGAGAAGGAAAGGCAAAAGGTCTTTTGGGAAACATCTTTGCCGCCCTACTCGGTATCGTAACCCCTTTCTGCTCATGTTCTGCGGTTCCTGTCTTTATCGGGTTTATTGAGGCAGGAATACCATTAGGCATTACCTTTTCATTCTTAATCTCTTCTCCGATGGTCAATGAAGTCGCTCTTGTTATGTTATGGGGCTTATTTGGTTGGCAAATCGCTCTATTATATATTGCAACAGGCGTGACAGTGGCGATAATCGCAGGAATTATCATTGGGAAGTTAAGATTGGAAAAATACGTTGAGGAATATGTCTATAATATAAAAATGGGAGATGTTGATATCGTCATCCCCACATGGAAAGAACGGCTAATTGAAGCTCGGAATTACGTCGATGAAATTCTAAGAAAGATTTGGATCTACGTGCTTGTGGGTATCGGAATCGGAGGAATTATGCATGGATATGCTCCAACAGGGTTACTGGCTAAATATGCTGGTAAAAGCAACCCGTTTGCCGTAATTATTGCGGTTCTAATTGGAATCCCTTTGTATTCTAATGCGGCTGGAACGATTCCTATTGTTAAAGAACTTACAAGGCTCGGAATGCCCATGGGAACTGCTCTTGCATTTATGATGGCTGTTACAGCATTAAGCCTGCCTGAGATGATTATCTTAAGAAAAGTATTAAAACCGCAACTGTTAAGTATCTTTATAAGTATTATGGCAGTAACCATTGTCATTATTGGTTATTTGTTTAATATGGTTCTAGGGTAAATTTTAAAAATGGGGGATTTTCTAATGAATATCAAAATACTTGGTTCAGGTTGTGCTAATTGCAAGAAATTACAGGCTATTACAGAGGAAGTTGTTAAGGAAATGGGTATTGCCCCTACAATTGAAAAGGTTGAAGATATTCAAAAAATCATGGGGTATGGTGTTATGCGTACTCCTGCGCTAGTTATTAACGAGAAGGTTAAAGTTTCAGGGAAGATACCCAGCAAGGATGAAATCAAAAAATACATTAAATCTGAGCAATAAAGAATTATAGGATTGTTTGTATTTATTATTAATGTGCTAGGAAAAAAGGAACTTACAATAGTCCCTTTTTTTCTATAATCCAACATGCAATAGTTATAACGAAAATTTAGTACGCAGAGAACAATTAAAGGCTAACTCCCTTTTTGTATTTGCAAATAGTAAAAAAATAGTAAAACATATTTCTAACATCCCCAAATTGGTATGAAGGAGGGCTAACATGGCTGAAGAGCACCATCATCAAGATACAAAAAAATACGCAATAGGATGTCCAAGGCAATCGGGCATATGGAATCAATAAAAAGAATGATAGAAGATGGTAGAGATTATAGTGAGATTTTAGTTCAACTTTTTGCGGTCCGTTCTGCAATTAACAATGTCGGTAAAGTCGTTTTACTGGACCATATCAACCATTGTGTATTAGATGCAGTAGAAACAGGGGACGAGAAGGTTCTGGAAGATTTGACCAGTGCGATCGAAAAGTTCTTAAAATAAATTCGAAGATTAAGCGTACCTTGTAAACTTGTGAGGTAAAAGCAAAATGAAAATTAAACAATGTAGTTAATATTTTTGACAGCATTATATGCTTTTTACTCGTCTTCTCAAAAATTATTATTTAGCTAAACTCTTTAATTTTACTAATCCTGTCCTTGATTTCTCTAATGCTTGTATTCTTAGGACTAACTGCTTTAAGGGCTTTTTTGAGAGTACTTAACTCTTCTTCAAACATACCAAATTTCCTGTATATGATTGCTAAGTGTAGATAGGCAGCAGGCGCATCAAATCCCATACGGACGCTTGCTTCTAAGTACTTAATAGCTTCCTTATAAATTTTTCCTTGCTTATAGTCTAAACCTTTGATTTCCGGTACATAGCCATCTTTACTTGCGGCAATTATTTTTTCTATTTCAGGATCAATAGACTTAAGATACTTGCGCATTTCATCTCTTTGAGCTACATCAAACTTAGGTGGTTTAATCTTTTTCTTTGGCATCGCGGCAGATGCTGGAACCGGTGATTTTTTAATATAATCAAGCACATGAAAAGAATGATAGATTTCATAACCCTTTTCATTTAGGTCGTAGTAACGGTCATATTCAAGATTTCCAAACTCAATTACAGACTTTGCAGATTTTGCTAAAGTTGCATAGACTGTTCCACCTAATGATTTGACGTATTTTTTGATTTCTTCGGTCTCATCACTAACATAGGGGCTAACCATCCAGCCTGTCGATAAAAAGTGAGTTTTAAGTAAGGCATCAGGATTAATAGTGTCATAATTAGGACTTTCAGTTATTCCGAAATAGCGTTTTCTGTAATCGCTAATTTCAATAGTTGGCGTAAAGCTCCTTGTTTCATACATTTTAAGCATTTCGTTATGTTCATCCATGTTTATAGGCATATCAACGAACTGGAGTAGCACTTCCCCTTGGGAGGTCCGTTCATGCATCCAGCAAATCTCATAAATTTCTGCTTCCAGATTGGTGAGGTTATCTGCGATAATACGAAAATCTATCCCGAAGTTATCTTGTAATTCTTTATAGTAAATCCCTCGATATTTATCACTGATTTCTGAAAGAATATGGTTATACCTTGTTCCTGTTCCTTTTCCAACATAAAAAATCTTACCTTCATCTTTTGTAAACCACTCGTATACATAGAATCTTCGCTCGTTATTATAGTTATTTTCGCTAGGGACACGAAATCCCATCCAAAATCTTGTTTCATTAACCCAAAAGGTTAGCCAAGGAGATTTAAAGGTTCAAGGAGTTGTGAATTCGGAAGATGAGATTGGTGTTCTTACTAAGGCATTTAATCAGATGATACTAAGCTTAAGCGAAAGTGATCGTGAACGAGAAGAGTTGCTGCAACAGCTTAAGGAAAAGGAAGAAATGCGGCTGCAATTGCTTGAGAAGTTAATAACAGCTCAAGAGGAAGAACGGAAACGCATTTCACGTGAACTCCACGATGAAACTAGCCAGTCCTTGACTTCATTAATGGTTAATTTGAAGGTTCTGGAGTCAGAGGCATCATTTTGTAACGTAGGAGATCGACTACGGGAAATGAGGCAAGTAGTGTCAGAAACTCTGGATGAAGTCCATCATTTAGCACGCGATTTACGCCCTAGCGTTTTGGATGACTTGGGGCTAGTCCCAGCGCTGGAACGATATGTTCGAGAATACGGAGAAACCTATGGGATTGAAGTCGATTTCCATAACATGGGGTTTGACGGCGAACGGGTTTCGGCGCCTGCTGAAGTAGCTCTTTATCGAATTATTCAGGAAGCGTTAACAAATGTTGCAAAATACGCTAGAGCGCAGACAGTTTCTGTACTTTTAGACTGGAGAGATAATTGGGTCTCAGCAATCGTAGAAGATGATGGGCAAGGATTTGAGCCTGATACGGTGATTACTAGTCCAAGCCACGGCCTAGGCCTTTTCGGAATGCAGGAACGGGCGACCTTGCTCGGTGGATCTTTCAGCATTGAATCTAGGCCAGGAAATGGAACAACAATCTATATTAAAGTTCCTGCCAATTCAGATATTGAGAATTGTGAAAAGAGGGATTCAAGTGGAAAAGAAATTAAGAATTCTCTTGGCTGATGATCATGCTGTTTTGAGAGCAGGCCTCAAGTTATTGTTAAATGCTGAAGCAGATATTGAAGTTGTCGGTGAGGCTTCAGATGGTGAAGAAGCAATAGCTCAAGTAAATAAGCTAATGCCGGATTTACTTCTTCTTGATTTATCGATGCCAAAGTTAAATGGGGTGGATTGCATTGAAAAGCTGATGAAAAGCCATTCGAATCTTAAAGTTTTGGTACTAACAATGCATGATGATGAAGAATATTTGAGAGCTGTTCTAAGCGTGGGAGCGAAGGGGTATGTCCTCAAAAAGGCGGCCGATGTCGAATTACTCTCGGCTATTCGTACAGTGGCCCGTGGAGAAATGTTTATTTACCCGTCAATGGCAGCACAATTAGTCTATCGTCAGTTGGTAAACCCTAAAGATAAGAAGTCAAAGGATACAAAGGTCAAGCATCTCAGTGAACGGGAAAGTGAAGTTCTTCGCTATCTTGCTTTAGGGCATACAAATCAAGAAATTGGAGATATGCTTCATGTGAGTGTTAAAACGGTAGAAACGTACAAAGCACGACTCATGGAAAAGCTCGAAATGAGAAAACGTGCTGACCTTGTAAGGTATGCTATGGATCATGGCATAATTGAATAATCATAAGAGTAATTTGCTATAAAGAGCTTCATGTCAGGGTTTTCCTGACATGAAGCTCTTTTTTATAGGGATAAAGAGAATTACTTTTAGGGGTTTCCCTTCTACAAGGATCATTTTTAAGGAGCTAAGATGCTAGTAGGTGAAATATTTTCACCGGCCTCCGAGTTCATTTTAACGGTGTGCTAAATGAACCGATAGGGTGTGAAATGGAAATTTTGCGCCTGCCCATATTTGGCGAAGGTGGCGAACAAAATTAATAAAGGAGTTGAGAAAATGGGAAAACGGTATGCCATGGTGATAGATCTACGCAAATGCGTGGGTTGTCACGCTTGCCAAGTCGCTTGCAAAAGTGAAAACAATGTACCGCTTGGCGTCTTCCGTAACTGGGTTGATGAGCTTGAGATCGGAAAATTCCCCAATGTTTCCCGCCAGCGCCTGCCTCGTCTCTGCAACCATTGTGAGAATCCTTCTTGTCTCAATGTGTGTCCGGTTAAGGCAACTTATCAATTAGAGGACGGAACAGTCCTTGTCGATTATGATCGTTGTATTGGATGTAAGTATTGTATTGCAGCTTGCCCATACGACGCTCGCTTTATCAATCCAGAGCGTAATACAGCCGAGAAATGCGACTATTGCCATGCTCGTGTTGATGCAGGGTTACAACCTGCCTGTGTAAACACATGTATTTCGGGGGCTCGGGTTTTTGGAGACATCAATGATCCAAATAGTGAAGTGGCTAAATTGATTGCGACGAATGCTGTTACGGTGAGCAAACCAGAAACTAACAACCGTCCCCAGACCTATTATATTCAAGCGGATGAAAAAGCACTGCGACCAAATCTCCTTGGAATCGTCACTGGAGGTGAGAAATAATGAGCACTGTGCATTTCTTTGATACCCAGCATCAAATTTACTGGGGGTTACTCATTGCTCTCTACTTCTATTATACCGGGATGAGCGCCGGATCTTTCATTTTGACCAGCTTAGGAACAGTATTTGGAATTGAAAAATATAAGAAGGTTTCTAAGGTTGGAGTGATCATGGCCATTGTGCTCTTGGCTTTTGCGCCGTTGCACTTATTATTTGACCTTGCTCAACCGGGTCGCTTCTTAAGTCTATTTATCCATACTAATCCAACCTCCGCGATGTCCTGGGGGGTCTACCTCTTAATCCTTTATCCCATAGATTTAATCATCTATGCTTGGTATATGTTCCGCCAAGATATGGTCATTGGCCTTTCCAAAGGCGGATTTAAGGCTTCGTTCTACAGTTTTTTGCTTTTTGGTAAAAAAGACATGACTCAAGCCGCAAAAGACAACGATTTGAAGAAACAGAAAATCTTTGGAACTCTTGGAGTTCCGCTAGCTCTTCTTGTTCATGGATATACGGGATTTATTCTCGGTAACGTACAGGCTCGTGCAATTTGGCATACTCCCTTGATGCCGATTATCTTCTTGATGTCTGCTATGGTTTCCGGTACTGGTCTCTTCATCATTGTTTTGATGCTCGTTGAAAAATTTAAGTTTGGTCGATTGGGTGATGACATTAAGGCACTGATCAGTGATATCGCCAATTTAATGAAATGGTTTATCTTAGTTGATGGCAGCCTGATGGTGATCTACTTTATTGTTCTCTGGTACTCGAATGAATCAGGCTATGCTTCGGCTTATTTTCTTCTGCATAATGATGGATGGAGCTTCTTAGGGCTTGAAAATATTCTGGGGATGCTCGTTCCTTTCCTTCTCATGTTTACAAAAAAAGCTCGTCAAAATATGTCCTTGGTCGTTTTGTCCTCTATTCTCACAATTATTGGTGTCTTGGCGATGAGGATTAATCTCGTGATCGGCGGACAAAAACTTCCGCTGACTGGAAGTAAGATCATAGAGTATGTAGCATCTGGCAGAGATATTGCCGTAATCCTGGGGATTGCTGCAGCAGCAGTCATAGTTCTATCTTTCTTTTATTCTGTTTTACCGATGAACCGCCCCGGTGCCCAAGAAAAAGAGTCTATTCCAGTATCGAAGGGGGTAGCACAATAATATGACAACGCGAAGAAATTTTCTTAAAGGTGCCACTGTCTTAGGAGCGACGATGGCAGTAGCGCCAGTGGCTTTTGCCGATACAAAAGCCACTGGAATCCCGAGTTGGAAAGAAGGTTCCCCAGCAGAAGATACATTAGATACCGATCCAAGCGTTAATTTCGTGCATTCCGTATGCTTGGGCTGCCGAAGTGACTGCAGCTTAAGGGGAAAAGTCAAAGAGGGTGTTGTCGTTAAGCTTGACGGTAATCCCTATAGCCCTATGACCTTAGATAACCCAGTTCCGTATTCGACTGATCCGAAAGAGGCTCGTAAAGTCGCCGGAAAGTTGTGTCCACGCGGTCAAGCTGGCTTACAACTTCTCTATGATCCTCTGCGGGTTCAACAGCCCTTGAAAAGGGCTGGCAAACGCGGAGAAAACAAATGGCAAGCTATCAGCTGGGATCAAGTTTATAAAGAAATCATTGAAGGTGGAAATCTTTTTGGTGAAGGAAATGTTGAAGGTTTAAGGGCTGTTCGTGACTTGCAGACTCCTATCGACCCGGAAGCTCCAGAATTCGGCTCAAAAGCCAATCAATTTGTTTTCTTAGCTGGACGGATTGAAAATGCCCGAGCAGAGTTGACCAAACGCTTCATAAATAATGCATATGGAACGATTAACTGGTTCGAGCATACAACGGTATGCGAGCAAAGCCATCATATAGCTACATCGTTTACATTTGCTACTAAAGGACACATGAAGCCAGACTTTGAAAATGCAAAATTTATTATTAATTTTGGAGCAAACTGGGGAGAAGCCAATTTCCCAATGAACGGGCTAAGCCGTAAACTTGCAAATTTCCGAGTTAAGGGTGGGCAATTAGTTACTGTAGATCCTCGGTTCTCTGTTGCCGCATCTCACTCGGATGAATGGCTGCCGATTTTGCCTGGAACAGATGCAGCTTTAGCCTTGGGAATGGCCCAATGGATCATTGATAATAAACGTTACGATAAGTCTTTTCTCGAATTGCCGTCTAAAGATGCGGCGATGAAGAAAGGAGAGGCCAGTTGGTCGGATGCTACGTATCTTGTTCGTATAGATAATGGCAAATATCTGCGCGGTGATGAGGCTGGTCTAGGCGGCACAAAGGACGATTATGTCGTTCTGGTCGGTGGAACTCCTACTCTTGCCGGAAAGGCAGATGCCGCAGATCTTATAGGTGAGGCTACTGTAAATAATATTTCCTGCAAAACAGTTTTTCAGAAATATAGCGAACGCACAAAAGAGAAAACTCTGGATGAATATGCTAAGATTTGCGGTTTACCCAAAGATCAAATTATTCGAGTGGCTGATAAATTTACTTCGTATGGCAAACTTGCAGTGGCAGATTTCTACCGTGGACCTGTGCAGCATACGAATGGTTTCCAAGCGGGACGCGCGATCTGTATTCTCAACCTTCTTGTTGGCAATGTCGATCATCGTGGAGGATATCAATCTGGCGGCTCTACTTTAAGCTATATGGGAGATAAAAATGGTCGCTATCAAGTTGCGAAATTACATCCTGGAGCGGTAAAACCAACAGGAATTCGTATTTCCCGGGAGCAGACTAAGTATGAAGACACAACAGAGTTTAAGAAAAACGGTTATCCGGCGAAGAGGCCTTGGTTTCCTTTAACTAAAGACGTTTATCAAGAAGTTGTCGCTGGTGTTGTGGATGGCTATCCATACCCTTGTAAGATCCTCTGGTTACACATGGGAACCCCTGCTTATTCAATTCCTGCCGTTAAGGATAAGCTAATTGAAGCCCTGAAAGATACCAAGAAGATTCCACTGTTTATCTCATCAGATATTGTCATTGGTGATACATCAATGTTTGCGGATTATATCCTACCGGATGTTACCTACCTTGAGCAATGGTGTGCTCAAGCATCAGGACCTACCATTCTAGGGATGGTTGCTGAGGTTCGTCAACCCATGACTCACGTATTGCCTCAAGCGAAGTCAGTTGAGAATATGATGATAGATATAGCGAAAAAGATGGATTTGCCTGGGTTCGGCGATAATGGCTTTGGACCAGGAATGCCCCTAAACAAAGAAGAAGATTGGTATAATAAAATGGTTGCAAACTTTGCCAGCCAACATGGAAAAATTCCTGGGGCAACGGAACAAGAACAAATTAAGTATATCTTGGATCGGGGTGGAGTTTTCGACGCAGGTGGTGCCTACGACGGACTGATGATGAAAAATAAAGTGGCCAGTCTTTGTACTATTTATGCTGAAAAAGTAGCTACAACAAAGGATGCTATGACAGGAAAAAACTTCGATGGATTACCAATCCATTTACCCGTTATGAATGCGAAGGATCAGGAAATTAAAGACGATGGTTACTCATTTATTGCGACTACGTATAAACAAGCTTTTCAAACTCAAAGTCGTACGGTTGCTGCACCTTGGCTAATGGAAATTCTCCCTGAAAACTTTATAGAAATGAACAATGATGATGGATCAAAGCTCGGCCTTAAAGATGGAGATAAAGTCCGTGTGAGCAGTATAACGAATAAGGAAGGAGTAGTAGGTATACTCCGCTTACGACCTGGTATCCGCCCAGGAGTAGTGAGTACATCTATCGGATATGGACACTGGAATTACGGTTCGGTAGATACGGCTATTGACGGTAAGGCGGTAGCTGCAGATAAGAATCGGGGAAAAGGCGTAAATATTAACTATGCAATGCGCCTTGATGATTCAATTGGTAATGTTTGTTTAGAAGATAAAATTGGCGGCAGTTGTTCTTTCTATGATTCAAAGGTAAAAGTAGAAAAAGCTTAATTAAACCAACGTAGGAATATAAATTATTTGCAGAGAATTGATGGTGCAGGAAAACTTTCTGCACCATCACTATAGTAATTATTGAGTAAACAGTGAGGGGGGGCACTACTTTATGGAAAATCTGAATTCAATAGATTTTATGGAAGATCGAGCTGAGGATATTTCCCGTGCAGTACTTTATAATCTTTTTGCCAGCCTATTAGCTCGTAAAATAGATGAAACTTGGTTAAATCCTCATTTTCAAAAACAACTTCAGGTTGGACTTCCTGAATCCAAAGGGAAAACGGAACTCTTGGGCTCAATAATAAAGGCTTTAAATAATCCAGACGATTATAAGGAGATTCAACTTGATTATGATCAATTACTTGTTGTACCTGGACCTAATCTAACATTTCCATATGAATCTTGCTACACCCATCGGAATGTTGACGGTACGTTTGGCCGCCTTTGGCAGGAACCGGCTCAGGATATACAACGAATTCTGAATGAATGGAAAATTGAATTTGCTGAGGGATGGAATCTAATACCTGATCATATTTCGGTGGAATTATTTTTTATGGCCGAGCTTTGTTACAGAAGCGTAACGGTAGAAAAGTCCCAATATCAGGCTTTAGGGGATTGGCAACATAATTTTTTCAATAAGCATTTACAGCCTTGGGTTTTCGAATTTATTAAGTGTCTTAATGAAAAAGCAAATACTACTTTTTATCGAGGTGTAGCAATTCTGCTGCGTGAGTTTTTGATGGAAGAAAAAGAAGAATTCGTAGTGGATAATTATACTAATCTTGGTAAGCAATCTATCAAGTAATTCAAACGCTCAAGATTAAGGTGGTTCCAAAGTTGAAGGAATTGTAAGGATGGAAAGGATAAGGGGGATGAAACTAAATTTAGAAAGTTTTATATTCCGAATGGCTTTTTTCCTAATAGTTATTATTAGTACGAGCCTTAGCCTCACAGGTTGTTTGAAACAACAAGTATCGGAAAAAGTTGAGACGAATAATATAGGGACTTACCCAAATGAAGAAAAACAAAGAAGTTCTTCAACCGAATTGCCCTCTAACAATGAAAACTTTACTTCCAAGGAAGCAGAGGCTTCTGTTCTAAATCCGGAATCGATGATATCAGCGAGTCAGTTAGATGAAGGAATAAAGGCCAGAAAGAATTGGGAAATCATTGATGTTCGAGAGAAGAATGAATTTGATAAAGGCCATGTTCCAACAGCTATAAACATTCCGTTGGTGACCTTAGAACAAAATCTTAACCAATTTCCAAAGGATAAAGAGATTATTCTTGTTTGCCTGAATGGAAGCCGTGCTTTCACAGCTTGGCAAACCTTAATTAGAAAGGGTTATGAATCAAATAAAATCAAAATCCTCATAGGCGGAATGGAACAATGGAAAAACTTGGGGAGTGGTGAAGTAACTGAAAGTATCGGAGGGTGCTAAAAAGGGTATATCTCAGAATTTAAACATGTGTATCAACTGAGGAATTTTTATATATATTTTTTATTGATAGTCCAATAGAAATAACTAGCCAAAAAGTAAAACTCATGGTTGATGTGAACCAAATTTTTGTTAATCCATTACTACTCAGCCAATAAATTTCTTCTGGTGCTACGTTAATAGTTTCTGTATGTTTCTCTGGGGCTAAGCGTTTGAACCAATCTGAAATGCTTTCTCCTGGTAACATAGGCTTTCCCTCTGTTGAGCCTGTAACTTCAACAGTTTTAGTTATACGAGGCCTATTTGACTCAATGATGGACGGTTTAATTTGTTTTTCAGAATAGTTTCCATTGCCGTATTTTTGTTCCCAAACAGAGCCATTCCAACGGTCAATCTTTACTTTTGTAATGATTCCGTTATTTGTTGTACCTCCAATGTCTCCCCATCTAAAAATATTTAAAACAAGCATAATGCCAAGTAGAAAAGTAGGTAAAAGCCATTTTTTCTTCATTCCGCCTACCTCCATATACCATATCTGACAATATTATATCATTAAATTTTTGTAAGGTTGATTTTACGAACGAAAATAAGAATAGGAAAATTTTTTAAAATAATAGTTGTATATTCGAACTGTTTTGCTTTACAATAGTTTCAGGAGGTAGTCATTTATGAACGATACAGACGATTCGAAACAATTACGAGAGATGGTAAGAATGCTTGAAAGAAAATTTGGTATTGTACAGGAAAGCGAATATTCGTGCTGCGGGATAACAATGGCGCAATGCCATGCCTTAG
The DNA here is from genome assembly GCF_049860565.1 of Desulfitobacterium nosdiversum. Taxonomy (GTDB): domain Bacteria; phylum Bacillota; class Desulfitobacteriia; order Desulfitobacteriales; family Desulfitobacteriaceae; genus Desulfitobacterium_A; species Desulfitobacterium_A nosdiversum. The sequence continues at coordinate 2,945,332 of NZ_CP172056.1, read as the reverse complement.
TTGAAATAGGCAGAGTAAAAAGCATATCTTTAAATGAACTCGCAGAATTATTAAACCTTGAAAACAGTACTATGAGTAGAACGGTTAACAATCTGGTTACGGGAGATTTGGCAAAAAGAGATATTGACACACAAGATAGAAGGTATGTCACAATATCACTCACTGAAAGCGGATATAAACTTTATAAGGATATTGAAGATGGAATGAACCTATACTTTAGGAATGTCTATAATTCAATTCCTAAGAACAAAAAACAACAAGTACTTGAAAGCTTACAAATACTGCTTGAAGCCATCGATAAAAATGAGAATCTTAAAGAAAAAACGTAATTAGGAAATAGAATATGATGTCCTAAATAGGGAGGAATAAGATGTTAGTTATAGGAGTTTTACTCATTGCTGTTATTTTTGTAATAAGCTTCTTAAGTAGCGATAACACGGAAAAAGTAATGTCTGATTTTTGTAGGGTGGAATGTAAACAGAATTTACAAAGAAAATATAAATTCTGTTGTTAATGAGTAGGGGGTTACGATATGGATAGTACGATTTACTTTAAAAAAGTAGCAAATCAATGGGATATGATGCGGGAGGACTTTTTTTCGGAAGCAGTAAGGGAGAAAGCTTTTAGCATCGCAGCGGTAAAAGAAGGACAATTAGTGGCTGATATTGGGTCAGGTACAGGATTTATAACAGAAGGACTGATCCAAAAGGGATTAGATGTAATTGCTGTTGACCGATCAGATGAAATGCTCGATCAAATGAGACACAAATTCAAAGACAATGAAGGTGTTGATTATCGGCAGGGAGAAGCGGAGAATTTACCAATTGATAAAGATACAGTTGATTACGCCTTAGCAAATATGTATTTACATCATGTAGACGATCCATTAGCAGCGATTAAAGAAATGGTAAGGATACTTAAACCCGGCGGAAAGCTTGTTCTTACGGATTTGGATGAACACAACTATGAGTTTTTAAAGCTTGAGCACCATGACCGATGGATGGGTTTTAAACGTGAAGCCATTAGGCAGTGGCTGCTAGATGCGGGTTTAAAAAATATTGGAATTGACTGTGCCGGAGGAAATTGCTGTGCTACCTCAAGCTGTGGATGTACTAGTGCGAGTATAAGTATTTTCGTTGCCTATGGTGAAAAATAGAATTTAATTCGTATGGGGGATAAGGATGGAATATAAAATTGATATAATGAAACCGTCAGATTGGGAACAGGTAAAGAGCATTTATGTAGAAGGAATAAAAACAGGTTTGGCGACATTTCAGACTGAAGCACCCTCTTGGGAAAATTGGGATAATGGCCATCTTAGTTCATGTCGATTAGTTGCTCGTTCAGGAAATGATATATTAGGTTGGGCGGCCTTAAGTCCGACTTCAAGTAGAAGTTGTTATGCGGGGGTAGTAGAAGTTAGCCTTTATATAGGCGAACGATATAAAGGACAGGGCATAGGAACAACTCTTTTGACGAACATCATAAAACAATCTGAAGAAAACGGCATTTGGGCTTTATATTCCGCAATTATAAGAGAAAATATTGCAAGTATAGCTCTTAATAAGAAATGTGGTTTTAGAGAAATTGGAATAAGAGAAAGAATAGCAAAAATGGATAATGGAATATGGCATGATGTAATATTAATGGAACGAAGAAGTAAAGTGGTTGGAATAAATTGAACTGGTTCAATGTAAATAGTCGATAAGGTATCTTAAAAGAGATTATTTGCACTAGAACCTTTTGTGTATATATCAGTTACTTGCCTAAAATAAGTGGATTCTCTGAAGGGACCAGCAAACTTGAATTTTTATCTAAACTTAATATAATCAGCAGCTCGTTTTAACTGTTCATCAAGAACCTTGGCGTATATACGAGTCGTCCTTGGGTCAGCATGACCAAGAGCATCCTGTACAATAGCAAGATTATCTGTTTCACGAAGGAGAAGGGTAGCAAAGGTCGAACGTAATTTATGGGCACTAAAGCCTTCGGTATTATGCCCTTGTTTTTTTAGAATGGTCATGTACTTTTTAATGAGATCCTGAATAGCCCGTTTACTCATACGATTTCCTTGTATTGAAAGAAAAAGAGCATCTGACTTGTTTGAAAGATAACGTTGACGTTCGTTTTTAATATAATCCTGTATAGCGGTAGCGACTTCAGAGTTAAAGTAAATGTTGGTTTCTTTATTGCCTTTGCGTGTAACGAAAAAACAACCCTTATTAAAATCAATATTTTGTAAATTTAAACTATATAATTCGGTCAGGCGTAGCCCGGTTCCGATAAAGGTTATAAAAATCGCAAAATCCCTTTTTTCTGTATAAGTATGATATTTTAATTGGCCTTTACTTAAACCAGAGCCCGTTTCAAGAATGTCAACTAAATCAGCAATTTGTTCAGGTTCAAGGGCTTTAGGTGCTTTTTGACCTAAATGAATCGGGATTAGTTTTAGGGTGATATCCTTAGAAACTAAGTCCTCTCTTAATAAGTAATGATAGAAAGAACGAATTACAGCCTGTTTCCGGGCTAATGCACGAACACCATTGTTTCTATTCGTTAGTGCCCAACATAAATAGGCTTCAATATCATTATGTTGGATTTGATTTATATGATCGAGGGTCAACGAAGCAGGGGATGAGGGGAAATCCGATATGTATTGGCATAGGAAATTAAAGAAAAGTAGGAGTTCCTGGGCATAAGCTTTTTGTGTATTGGGAGATTTATTGATAACTCCTAAATGATTGATGTAGGAACGTGCAAAAGAGGGTAGAGGAAGACTCGAAATGTCAGTCATAAATTTCTCCTTTAAGCCAAGAATTTCGAACATTTAATGCAGTATCATTATATAAAATTAAAATCTTTTACTCAAGTATGTATTAAAAAGATATTTAGCGCAGAGTTGTTTCTGAGAGAGACTTATTTAATAATTATTACTTAATATCTAAAATTAAATCTAAAATTAAATTTAATTAAAGCAACAAAAATGCTCTAAGACTATGACCAATAAAATTGAATGCTAACATAACGCATTCACATAGGTCTGTAACTAATTGTTAAGAATATACTTACTATAGATTTAATAGCCTTATAGAGGCTCCTAGAGGCTAGTTCTATAATAAGATAATTACCAAACTCTAATAAACATCATCCAACATTGAATCTTATGTTGAAATGCTAACAGTAAAGATTCAATGTTGGATGAATCATACCAGGCTCATAATTCTAAAGCCTTAGAGAGGCTTCTAGATGCTGACTTTAACCGCGGTCATTATGACACAGAGGTAACTAACGACTTAGTTTATTAAATGCTTTAACAATGACAAGAGACATACATAAAGATGATTGCTAATATTTAATGATAGTTGGGCTTATAGATTTATAAATACACAACGTATAAGAAATCCGATAGTTTGATGTGGCATTGATGACCGAGGAAATCAGATTATCAGGCTAAAATATGTGTACCCCTCTCCCGTATATTATATTAAAACTTTACATAATATTCATTATAGGACCCAATAAGTTTTCAAAACTAATACTTCACTACAGACGCATAGCTGACTTTTGCATGGCGATATTGCTCAATTCCTTTTAGCTCTTCAGTATTTACTAAAATTTCATCTATCTCAATGCCTCGATAATCAGCTGTTGAATCGATACACTTGCAACAATTATCGCAGATTTTAGTTGGATCTAATTCACATCGATCACACTCTCCACATTCAGTGCATAAACGATCTTCTAAAACACAAGGTTCACCTTTTTTTTGCATTATTACACTCCATTTCTATGGTTGTATAAAACCTGGGCTTTGAACTAATGATTCGGAATTTTTACTTATACTTTGAAGAGCCGCACGTGTGCGTAATGCGGCAATGCCCTGATCTAAAAGACCTTTTGTTTCCTTATACCGATTTCTGCTTCCGAGTAATACAAGAATTAAGTCTCCATCTGACCTTGATACATATGTAACAAGGCATTGACCTGCCTCAGTTGTTGTTCCGGTTTTTAGGCCTTGAACACCAGGATAGATTCCTAAAAATTCATTGGTGTTATATACTTTAATGCTTCTTTTAAGTCCGTTGGAGGTTGTCCACTCTACCTTCCCCTCTTTTTGCCGTACATAATCCATTAACGTCTTATTTTGGGTAAACTTGATGGCTATTTTCGCTAGATCTTGGGCTGTTGTATATTGATCGGATGCAGGTAATCCATTTGGCGTTTGAAAGTGAGAATCTTTGCAGCCTAATTCAATAGCATAATTATTCATTGACTCAATAAATGCAGGAAGTGATTCCTTAGCTTTAACGGCTAAGGCAATAGCTGCATCATTTGCGCTTTCTAAGTAAATTGCAGTTAACAAGTCTTTAACCTTTATGGTATCTCCTGGTTTTAAACCAAGTGTCGTATCTTGAATTAAGACTTCATTACCGACTGTAACTGTGTCGTCTTCATTTAAGGTTTGCATAGCGACTAAGCCGGTTAATAGTTTTACAGTACTTGCCGGCGGGCGATGAACTGTATCATTTTGACTAAGCAGGATATTTTGATTTTTAACATCGATCAGATAATAACTAGGAGTATCTAAGCTTTCCGTTAAACTTAAATTACCAGGCATTGACTTTGGTATTTGGGTTTGGGCAGCAAATGCTGCTGAAGATGCAGAGGTATCTGAGATTATATTTATACTAAAGATAAAAACCAAAACTAAGCATAATATTATTAGACTATAACGTTTCATAGGTGCCCTTTCATTTCTTTTCATTTATTTTGTTTTGTTTTGTATATTTTTTAATAATGACTGTATAATGACTGTTTAGTAATTTACGAGTTTATTTAACATTTATATGATAAATAATTTTATCGATTTCATCAAGGTTTCTATGTTGAGTAATACATTTATACGCTTTCTATTGATAGTTTTGCCAAACTTTAAGAAATGGATAAGGGTTAATCCATTTCCCATTGGGTAATTCAATACCAAAATGCAAATGATCAGGTGTGGTTAGCGCATCTCCTGTATGTCCCATCGTTCCTATCTTAACTCCTTTTGCAATTGTTTGTCCTACTTTTAAAGAGGGTTCTATTGTTTGGAGATGTGCGTAGTAATAATAATTTTCGTCATCTCCGCGAATACCCACTCGCTCTCCGCCAAGCCGATTCCACCCTAATTTTTCAATTTTACCGGAACAAACATTATAAAGAGGCGTTTCTTCTTTCGCAAAAAGATCAGTTCCCTCATGCCGGCGCTTGCCTCCCTCCCTATCTGCTCCCCAGCTATCTTGATACCATGGCATTCCGTTGACAGGGAAAGAGTAACGTTTCGGTTCAAATAGAGGATAATTAAGCAAGAACGTTCTTCTTAATTTGGCTTTTTTGATTAGTTCCGGAGAAAGTAACATTTCTTGGGTATTCCAAGTGATTTGATTGAAGGATATTCCCTGTTTAATTTGTTTAACAAATAATGAAGATTGTTGGGCCGAAAGAGTAGATTTAATGGCTAAAAGATCAGCCCAGGCTGTTTTAGAAACCCCTTCCCCTTCCTTTTGGCAATCAAGAATTAGTTCTGGAGAAAGTGAAGTAAGATAGGGAAAAACATCAGGGGGCACATCCTTCGTTTTATGTAGGAGGTGCCAGGTTATCCCTCCAATTCCTATGATCAATAATACCTGTAGAATGAGAATAATTAACCGGTTAAACGGAACCGTTGTCTTTTTCATATCATCCCACCTTTTGCTCGTTACTACATGATATGGGTATGAAATTTTCATAGAAGAGAGAACAAACTGCTTTATTTATAAAATCATGAACTCCTATTTACGGTTAAATACGAACATTTGTTTGCAGAATCAATGATCTAATGATAGAATGTTTGTAAAGTATTTTTATACGAGGGGGTAATGCTGTGTATCTGGATCTATCTCAACGACAAAATGAGATACTATCTTTCATTAAACAAGAAATACGGCGGAAAGGGTATCCGCCTTCAGTACGTGAAATTGGCGATGCAGTCGGATTGATGTCCAGTTCTACTGTTCATGGGCATCTTCAGACTTTAGAGGATAAAGGTTATATTCGTCGTGATGCTACAAAACCTAGAGCGATTGAGGTTTTAGAAAGCTCCAGCGATCTTCCTGAAAAAAAAGTTGTTCAAGTACCCATTGTTGGTCGTGTTACTGCAGGACTTCCTATTTTAGCTCAAGAAAATATCGAGGATACCTTTCCTTTACCTGCAGAAATGGTAAATTCTGATAATGTATTCTTTTTAAAAGTTCGTGGGGAAAGTATGATTAATGCTGGTATTCTCAATGGCGATTTTATTTTGGTAAGACAACAAAATACAGCAATTAACGGCGATATTGTTGTAGCGTTGATTGGTGAGGAAGCAACTGTTAAACGGTTTTTTAAAGAAAAGACATTAATTCGCTTACAACCTGAGAATCCGATGATGGAACCCATCTATTCACAAGATGTTATGGTTCTTGGAAAAGTGACCGGGGTATTTCGTTTTCTTCACTAAGCTATAATATTTAGAAAAAGATTAAATTCACCATTCCCCAAAAAACATTTAATGAAAAAGGAAGTAAGCTTGATTTAACAAGATACTTCCTTTTGTTTTCCTAAAATGCAAGTGTCTCCTACCTAGAACTACCTTGAAATTCTGCGATTGCGAAGATCCTTATAACGTTCAAGGCCTAACGTTATTAGACGATCAACAAGTTCAGTATAAGGAATTCCCGTTGCATCCCATAATTTTGGATACATCGAAATTTGAGTAAACCCTGGCATTGTGTTGATTTCATTGACATATATTTTTTGATCTGTAGTTACGAAAAAGTCGACCCGACTTAGGCCAGAGGCTTCCACTGCTTGAAAAGCCTTAACTGCCATGGTTTGCAATTCCTTTATTGTTTTTTCCTCCAGAGGTGCGGGTATAAGCAAGCGTGAGCCAGTATCCAAATATTTCGCTTCATAATCGTAAAAATCATGTGCGGGAAGGATTTCTCCAGGAACTGATGCTTCTGGAGATTCATTGCCTAAGACGGCTACTTCAATTTCTCGGCCGACAATATTTTCTTCTATAACGAGCTTACGGTCATAGCACGATGCCAATTCAATTGAAGCCTTAAGCTCTTCACGATTGCTTGCTTTAGAAATTCCGACGCTGGATCCTAAATTTGCGGGTTTTATGAAACAAGGATATCCTAATTCAGTTTCAATTCTATAGAGAATAGGTTCGGCATCTGTTTTATATTGTGAACGTAAAACAGTTATGGACTTTGCCATAGGTAGACCGGCAGTAGAAAATACAGCTTTCATTCGATCTTTATCCATTCCTAATGAGCCTCCAAGGACGCCGGAACCTACATAAGGAGCATTTGCCATTTCAAATAATCCTTGAATGGTACCATCTTCTCCAAACGGGCCATGAAGAATAGGGAAAATTAAATCGAATTTTCCTTGGTTAGGGAGATCAGTTTTACTTAGTGAGATAAATCGCGGAGCTGAAGGATCATGGACTAGAGTGACTTGCATTGCATTGGAGTCAACGATAGAGCCGGATTCTTCCCATTTCCGAGGATCTATACCCCAATACCATTTTCCTTCTTTCGATATGCCTATTGTTTGGACATTAAACCGGGATTGATCAATTGCCTTTAAGACAGATTGCGCTGAGACCAAAGAAACTTCATGTTCTCCGGACTGTCCCCCAAAAATGACAATAATGGTGTGCGACATGCTCATCTTATGTACACCCTCTTTTACTTAAATATCTATTTTTTATTATATGCATGAAAAGGTACAGCGTCTCTAATTAGTGGGCCAAAGTCCCTATGTGATTAAGCGGCCAATAGCGGAACAAGGTTCGGCCGGTTACATTTTCAATGGGCAAGAATCCCCATTCTCTTGAATCAGCACTATTATTTCGATTATCACCCATCACAAATAACTTGCCTTCAGGAACAACTATTGGACCGAAATCCTGTTTTGAAGGCTCAGCGATATAAGTCTCAGTTAGAGGCTGTCCATTAACATAGGTCTTATGATTTTTGATTTCGACAGTATCCCCAGGCATGGCAATAAGACGTTTAATAAAATCATCCGTAGAATGAGCACTAGCAGGTGGATGAAAAACAATGATATCTCCCGGGCGGAGCTGATCAAAGTACTTAAAGAAGAATTTATCAACAATAACTCGATCTTGAAGCTGAATAGTGGGTAACATGGAACCTGAAGGAATAACGCGTGCATCTAAGACAAAGGTTCGAATCAGCCAGGATAAAGCGAAGGCAATAATGACAATTTCAGCGAGTTCTATAAAGAATCGGGCAGTACTCTTTTGGGAATATTCGTCTTTTTCTTGATCAAGACTCATTTGAGACACCTCACTTTAATAAATCTTTTTCGAAAAGGCTTAAAGCGGCTAAAATATTGCCAAACTTTACGTAATAATAAGAAAAACCGCCTTGTTGATAAACAATAAAAGGCTCCCTTAAAGGACCATCTGCTGAAAATTCGCTGGTTGCTCCTTGAATAAAGGTTCCTCCGGCCATAATGACTTCATCTTCATATCCAGGCATTCCTGCAGGGATAGGTAAAATAAAGCTGTCTACTGGAGATCCCTTTTGCAGCCCTTGGCAGAAGGCTATCATTCGCTCTCGTGAACCCAGTTTTACGGCCTGAATAAGATCTGTTCTTTGTTCCTCGACTTCTGGACTCACTTCGAATCCGAGAGCTTGCCAAAACGCAGCCGAAAAAACTGCACCACGAACTGCTTCGCTCACGGTTATCGGGCTAAAGAAAAGTCCTTGGAAAAAGAGCCGCTGCCATTCTAATGTCGCCCCTACTTCACCGCCTATACCTGGAGCAGTAAGACGTTGTGCAGCTAAATCGACGTATTCTTTTTTCCCAGCAATATACCCTCCGGTAGGAGCAAGTGTACCGCCTAAATTTTTGATAAGGGAACCCGCCATCAGATCGACACCTATATCTCCAGGCTCGAGTTTCTCCACTAATTCTCCATAACAATTATCGACAAAGATAATAACCTGAGGATAGTGTGCCCTTACAAATTGGACTAATTCAGATATTTTATCAATACCCAGTGATTTGCGCCAAGCATATCCGCGAGAACGCTGGACGATGATCATTTTTGTATTAGGTTGAATTGCTTTTTCGAGTAAAGCATATTGGATTTCTCCATCTGGACTTAACGGGATGGAATCAAAACTTACGCCAAATTCTTTTAAGCTGCCCTGTCCTGTTTCTCGAATTCCAATAACTTCTTCAAGGGTATCATATGGACTGCCGTTAACTGAAAGAAAATGATCTCCTGGGCGCAGCACACCATATAACGCGGTTGCAATAGCATGTGTACCTGAAACGAATTGACCGCGGACTAAAGCTGCCTCAGCACCTAGAATACGGGCCATTACACGGTCTAATACTTCGCGGCCGGTATCACCCAGTCCATATCCGGTCGTCCCAGTAAGATGATATCCTGTCACCTTTTCAGCCTGAAATGCGTACAGAACTTTACTGTGATTATATTCAGTGATTTCACTAAGATCGGATAAACGTGACTGAACGACTGCCTCGGCATGTTCAACCGCCTCAGAAATTAAGCGGGGCAGTTCTTCCCAAAGTAGCAATGATTAAACCTCCTTTAGCTATTTTACGGCAAAAGCTCCTCAATCATATTCCAGACAGGAGACAGTGATTTTTCCTGAAGCAAAGAAAGGGGTATAGGATGCGCAAGCTGTTGTGCTAAACGATTAAGGTCAGTGCTTTGCTTAACTTTATCAATCTTGTTTAGAATTGTAATGGTGGGTTTGTCTGCGCAATTTAATTCTTTTAAAATTGCATGAACTGTATCTGCATGTTCCAAAGCTTGATGATGACTCGCATCCAAGATGTGAAGCAACAAATCAGCATTTTGCACTTCTTCCAATGTTGCCAAAAAGGCATTTAACAGCTGATGCGGGAGCTTTTGAATGAAACCGACGGTATCACTCATTAATATTTGACGATCAGGTCTAATGTTTAATGAGCGCACGGTAGGATCAAGAGTAGCGAAAAGCTTATTTTCTCCGGAGAGATTCTCTCCCTTTGCACGCGTTTGTTCCATTGCCTTTTGCAAAAAAGTCGTCTTTCCGGCATTAGTATACCCGACAAGGGCGATTAAGGGAAGCCCGCTGCGTATACGCTGCAATCGCTGAGTCATTCGATGTTTGCGTATTTCCTGCAATTGCTGCTCAAGAAAATGAATTCGCTGGCGAACTCTTCGTTTGTCCATTTCCAGCTTGGATTCACCAGGACCTCTTGTTCCAACACCGCCTCCCAAGCGAGAGAGAGCTTGTCCCTGTCCGGAAAGGCGCGGCAGCAAATATTGGAGCTGAGCCAATTCTACTTGTAGTTTTCCTTCTTTGGATTTGGCACGCTGCGCAAAGATATCAAGAATCAGACCGGTTCGATCAAGAACCTTGATTCCGGTACTCTCTTCAAGATTGCGAAGTTGCGCAGGAGTTAATTCGTCATCACAAATAAGAACATTAGCATGAGTATTTTGAAGGTGTTGGTTAAGTTCCTCTAGTTTGCCTTTTCCTAAATAACTTGAAGTACTGCCGAAGCGCTTGGACTGAAAAATTTGACCTGCGACTTTAACCCCTGCAGTTCGGGCAAGTTCCGCTAACTCAGCTAGTAATTCTTCGGCCAATTCTTCTTTTTCAACAGATACAAGGAAAGCCCGTTCTTCTTCAGGGAGCGAACGGGTTATAATGGCTGAACGGATAGAACTCTGAGTTAAGAGCTCAGCGTAATTAAGATTTTTCAATTCTTTTGGTGAGAACTCTATCGTATTTATCGTTCCGGCATCTGTCAATAAAGCCAGCTCAGCACCTGTGATTTCTCCGTTAAGAACTCCAATGCTGGTCATGCTTTCCAGGGATAATGATTCAAGAGCGCTTAAATCAACGGAGCTTAATCTATAATTACCCCCCGGATGAGTATGAATGCAGCGTAGGCGATTAGATTCTCGTGATCGCACTGGAGGAAGTTTAACCGAGGCATGTTGTCCTATAGCAATGCCGCTTATACGCCCGGAGCGATTAATATGCAAGGCGATTTCCTTATTCCATTTTGAAGTTAAGCTACAGATCCCCTCAAGTAAAACCTCATTTATGAGCTCAGGATGCTCTGTTCGGATTAAAGAGAGAGAGTTAAGCTCTTCACGCTGAGTTAAACGTATTCCGGACAAATCACCAAAAATGTCCATACTTCCTCCGATTAGGATTATACTTATTATCTTAAAGGATCATAACACAATTTTAGTTCGATATGAAGAATCCTGTGGTTTTATTTCATCAAGCGTAAGATCTACAGGCAAAATCTGAATGAGTTCTTCGCGAGTTGAACTTGGCTTTTTAAATAGGCGTACAGCCTGTTTGCGAATTGCTTTCTCAGCCATATTACGAACTAAACGTGCATTTCCCGCATAAGGATGGGAATTTAAAAGCCCTTGGAGCATAAAGCGAAAGGCTTCACGTGTTTCTGCCGTAAATTCGTATTGGCGATCCTTCAGCATCAATTCTCCAATGTCCAGAAGTTCATCGAGTGTGTAATCCGGAAAATCAATATTTATCGGAAAGCGGGAACGGAGTCCGGGATTTGTTTGCATGAACCAGTCCATCTCATGACGATACCCGGCTAAAATCAAAATAAATTCATTCTTATGATCTTCCATTGCTTTAACTAAAGCGTCAATCGCTTCTTTCCCAAAGTCCTTTTCCCCGCCTCGTGCAAGAGAATAGGCTTCATCTACGAATAAAACGCCGCCTAAGGCTTTTTTTACTTGGTCACGAGTTTTTTGCGCAGTATGCCCTATGTATTCTCCGACGAGATCAGCACGTTCGCATTCCACGAGATGACCTTTTTGTAAGACTTCCATTTCTTTGAATAAACGGCTGATCAGGCGAGCAACCGTAGTTTTGCCTGTTCCAGGATTACCGCGAAAAATCATATGGAGAACAAGGGACTCGGCATTAAGCTTTTCCCGTGTTCTCCTTCTTTGAATTTCAACATAGGCTTGTAATTCCCCAATCAATTCTTTGACGGTTGATAAACCGACTAATGAATTAAGCTCGGCAAGGATTTCAGGCACCTTGTCTCTCTCGGGAGGATTGGGAGCAGTTTTGCGGCCTCTAGGGGGTAAAACTGCGGATTCATTTTCCATTATATCCTTAGGCTTAGGAGATTCGACTACCGGAGGCAAATGGTTCTCCGGTTGAAACGTAACACGTATCGGCATATGCAGTTAGCACCTCCCCATCCTTATTAAATATACGCAACAAGGATGAAAAGGAGTATTTAAAAATAAAGTTAATTCTTAGTTGTTGTCTAGTGAAGCCTTGTTCTTAGCATAGCGAACTCTTGATGCATGATCCAGGTATCTTTTACGGAGCCGAATGCTTTTCGGGGTGATTTCTACAAGCTCATCATCGTCAATATATTCAAGAGCCTGTTCAAGACTGAATATACGGGCGCTTTCCAGGCGCAGTGCTTCTTCAGAGTTGCTTGAGCGCATATTTGTAACGTGTTTTTTCTTAGCAACATTGACTTCGATATCTTGTTCACGGCTATTTTCCCCAACAATCATTCCCTCGTAGATGCGAGTACCGGGTTCGATGAAAGTTACTCCGCGCTCTTGAGCAACATTAAGTCCATATCCAGTAGCCTCACCGTCTTCAAAGGCAATAAGAACTCCGCGGGTTCGACCTGGAATATCTCCTTTATAGGGCTCGTAACTATGAAAAACATGGCTCATTATCCCCTCGCCGCGTGTTTCAGTCAGGAAGTCTCCTCTAAAACCGATAAGCCCACGTGCCGGAACTTTAAATTCAAGTCGAATTTGTGTCGGTGAAATATTCGTCATGTTGACCATTTCGGCTTTGCGTTGACCTAAAAGTTCCATGACAGAACCCATTGCATTCTCTGATATGTCACATGTCAAGTATTCAATAGGTTCACATTTAACACCATCGATTGTTTTAATAATAACTTCTGGCTTTGAAACTTGAAGTTCGTAACCTTCACGACGCATATTCTCAATTAATATAGAAAGGTGAAGCTCGCCTCTTCCCGATACTCGGAAAACATCTGCAGAATCTGTTTCCTCAACGCTTAAGCTAACATTTGTTTCAATCTCTTTAAATAACCGTTCGCGAAGTTTACGAGAAGTCACGTATTCTCCTTCACGCCCGGCAAATGGGCTGGTGTTAACCATAAAGTTCATTGTAAGCGTAGGCTCGTCCACTTCAATTATATCAAGCGCCTCCGGTTCAGTAGCACTGGCAACTGTTTCACCAATGTTAGCCGAAGCAAGTCCTGTTAAAGCAACAATTTCTCCGGCTTGAGCTTCAAGCATATCAACACGTTTAAGTCCTTCATAAACATAAACTTTGCCGATTTTATTTCTTTCAAAGGTTCCGTCACGTTTAATTAATGTAACCGCTTCACCTTGATGAATAGTCCCGCGAACAAGCCTGCCAACGACGATCTTTCCGACGTAATCATCACTGTCCAATGTTGTCACTAAAAGTTGCAAAGGGGCTTCAACATCAACTTCAGGAGCTGGAATGTGCTCTAAAATAAGAGAGAACAGCGGTTCTAGGTTATCCGCTAATTGGTCCGGTTCTAAACCAGCAATACCTTGGCGTGCGGAAGCGTAAACAACAGGAAAATCAAGTTGGTCATCATCAGCGCCTAACTCAATAAAGAGTTCTAAGACCTCGTCCACAACTTCAGCCGGTCGAGCATCCGGGCGGTCGATCTTATTGATTACAACGATAGGAACTAGTTTTAGTTCTAAAGCTTTTCGTAAAACGAAACGCGTTTGCGGCATTGGACCTTCAAAGGAATCAACGATCAGCAAAACTCCATCAACCATTTTAAGGACCCGCTCTACCTCGCCACCAAAATCAGCATGGCCCGGAGTATCCACAATATTGATTTTAGTATCATGCCAATGAACAGAAGTGTTTTTGGACAGAATTGTAATTCCTCTTTCTCTCTCGAGATCATTAGAATCCATAACACGCTCCATCACTTGCTGATTGGCGCGAAAAGTACCACTTTGTTTGAGCATTGCATCAACCAAGGTCGTTTTGCCATGGTCAACGTGAGCAATAATAGCTATATTGCGCAAATTAATAGTTTCAATCACTAATAAAACCCCTTTTAACATTTTTAAACACTAAATTTAATCTTACCATGTTATGATTACTACTACAATTCTTTTAAATTAATTTTACGTAAATTTTAATAGACAACTTTTATATACTTCTATATTTTTAAATGAAAAAAGCCTGGAACCCCAGGCTTAGATGCATAAACAATTTTATTGGAAAACGATCATTGAGAATCTTCAGCAGCAGCATTAGCTAAAGCAGCCAAGTTAATCGGTCGAAGAGGCATTACCGTTGAAATTGCATGCTTATAAACCATTTGTTGTTTTCCTTCAAAGTCTAAAACAACGGTAAAATTATCAAAGCCGCGGACTAGCCCTTTCAGTTGAAATCCATTAACCAAATAAACGGTTACTGGCATATTTTCTTTACGTACTTGATTTAAAAAAGTATCTTGTAGATTGATGGGCGATTTATTCATGTATTTCCCTCCACCACCAGCAGTTTCTATTCTATCAACTTATTTTACACGACTTTCAAGCCATCTGCAAGTCGTCGTAAGTTCTTCTTCAATCTTCGTTAAACTTTCATTATACGTATCATACCATTTTATTCTTGGGTCTCGTCGGAACCAGGTTAATTGACGTTTAGCAAAATGTCGGGTATCACGCTGAAAGATACGAAGCATTTCACTGGAAGTTGCTTTACCGGTAAGAAACCAAATTGCATGCCGGTAACCAATACTCTGAAGAGGTTTAAGGTTAGGTGAATATCCTTCTCTTAAAAGATCAAGCGCTTCTGCGAGGAGACCTTGATTTAACATATCTAGACACCGTTGATTGATTCGTTCATAGATGATCTCTCGAGGGGCAGTAAGACCGATATATGTAATCGAAGGATCTAAAGGTGGGTATTGATAGTCAAGGTTTCCTCTTTGTTCTGAAAACGGTTTCCCTGTGAGGTCATATACTTCTAAAGCTCGAATTATTCGATGGGTATCATTGAGGTGGAGACGTTCAGCACTAGCTGGATCACGATCTCTAAGGGCTTGGTGAAGCTTCTCCTTGCCCTGCTCTATTAATACCTGAGTCCAAAACTTGCGAATTTCTTCCGAGCTGTTTTCACTAAAATCAAAAGGATCAATTAAAGATCGGATGTAAAGACCGGTACCGCCAACAACAATTGGGACCTTTCCGCGGTTTCGTATTTCTTCAATATGCGCAAAAGCTTGAGCTTGAAATTGGGCAACAGTAAATGGTTCAGCAGGGTCTAGAAGGTCTAACAGGTAATGCGGTATATTTTGTTGTTCTTTTGGTGACGGTTTCGCAGATCCGATATTCAATTTTTTATAGACCTGGATTGAATCACCGGAGATAATTTCACCGTCTAGGGATTTTGCAAGAGTGATAGACAATGCTGATTTTCCAACAGCAGTTGGTCCGACAATGATAATTAGAGGTTTCAAAGTGATCCCTCCTTGGTTGAGCTGCATTCGATAATACCATAGTCCACCTGACTATAGCGGCCTCCATCGAAAATCTGGAAACCGAGGCGAGAAAATTCTTGACTACCCTTTCGCTCTTTAAGAACAACACGTAATTTAGCAACGCGAATAGCTTCTTTTACTGCTTCTTTACTTAGCGGTCTACGATCAGACCAGGCATGTAAAGGAAGAATACCTGAAGATTGTTCTCGCGTACGTCGGAACATTGGGTCAAAGTAAACAATATCAACTGACGAATCTGGAAGAGCAGCTAGTCCTTTTGTATGATCCTCCCATTTAACATTTATTCTCTGGGAGGCTTCAATTAATTCCAACCAAGCTTGGTATTTAACAGGGTTATTAATAGAAGATAGCTGCTTATCTTTTAAAGCGTAGAGACCTTCTTTTATCAAAGCAGCGATAAGGGGGGAATTCTCAAAAGCGATAACCTTCCCTTTCTCCCCCACTTTCCAGGCAGCAACTAAGGCATCTGTGCCTAGTCCTAAGGTTGCATCAAGAAAGGTATGACCAGGTATAATTCCTGTTGCATTAAGAAAACGATCTTGTTCTCCACGAAGACCTTGTAAAACACGGATTAAAGCCATATTCGGATGAAAGCTTAAACGTAGTTCTCCATCATCAAGGAAAATTCCTTTACGGGTAATGTGCAATAGAGGCCTTATATCAGGAGAGTCAGTTTGAAAAGCACAACCTGGTTGTGCCATAAACCAGTTAAGTTTTGCCGCAAGTTTTGGGTCGGTCGGATGAGTTAGGTGAACAGATACAGGAATCGTGTTCAAAAAGAATGCACTCCAATTGTATTATTTAGAAAGGCTTTTAAAGATATCATAACCAGATTAAGTACGGTAAAATCGTTTTTCCAGCTCACTGCGGGTAAGCTTTACGATTGTAGGCCTTCCATGGGGGCAGGTATATGGGTTTTCAGTTTGACTCAGTTGGATAATAAGTTCTTGCATTTCCAATAAAGAAAGGTTTTCTTTTGCCTTAATCGATTCCTTACATGCAAGCATATATATCCATTCCCTTAAAAGTTCGTCAAAAGAAGGCGGATTTTGCTTTAAGATAACTTCGTCCAAAAACTGTCTTAAGAGTTCCTCACCGGAATATGGGCCGCTATAAGCAGGCACCCCACGGATCAAATACGTGCGTCCCCCAAAATGTTCAATAATAAATCCCATATTGCTGAGACTCATTAAGTTGTCAAGCAAAGCCTGCTCCTCAATTGGAGAAAAATCGACTGGCTGAGGGATTAACTGAGTTTGGCTGGCCGCTGGATTATGCTGGTGTTCCTTCAGTAAGCGTTCATAGTTTATTCTTTCGTGGGCAGCGTGCTGATCGATAATAACTAAGGCGTCGTCGGCCGCAGCTAGAATGTAGGTATTTAAAACTTGGCCGAGCGGGCGCAGAAGGAGTAAAGGATGTACAGTTTCTGTTATGGACGAAGTCATATTTGGGTTCTCAACAGGAACCGAGATATCGTTAAGAATGCTAGAGTCTTCCTCTGCATCAGAAGTTTCATGTATCTCAAGAGGCTGATCAACTTCTGGTATTTCATAAGTATCTAAACTGGTTTCACGATCTGTAAAATCTTTAATTTCATTAATGTCTTTGGTCCGAAAAGTATTTACAATCTGTTCCGTATTTTGTGTTTCTGGCTTTTTCTCAATTTCAAGCTTTGAAGACTCATTCTGAGGATATTGAGACTGCGGTTTGAATAGCTCAGGACGGGTTAATGAAGGAAAGAATAATTTGGATTGAGAAGGTTTAATGGCTGAAGGTTCGGAATAGGATGAAGAGCGCTCAAAGGAAGGTATAGGCCTACTCGCAAGAAGTGTTTTTCGAATCTGTTCGGTGATAAATTGAGACAGTATTTTCTCGTCTTGAAAACGAATTTCCATCTTCGTAGGATGAACATTGACATCATATTCACGCGGCGGAAGTGTCAGATGAAGTACGATTATTGGATAAAGACGATTGGGTATTAACGTATGATATCCGTCTGAAATAGCACGGCTTAAAAGTTTTGAATGAATAATCCGTCCGTTTACAATTGTCGTTTCTTCTTGACGAGTTGAACGGACTAAGTCGGGAGGGCTGATAAAACCCTCTAAGTGATATTGATCAAGTGAAATGGTTAAGGGAATGAGCTGTCGAGCTAATTTCTGTCCATAAATTGAGCTGATGCTTTCTAAAAGCTTTCCTCGGCCGGGAGTTTGAAAAACAATTTGTTTTGGATGTTTTAAGCTAAAAGATACATCGGGTCGAGCCATGGCTATACGCCCCAGCATATCCGAGATAAGCCCAAATTCCGTGTTTATGGATTTTAGAAATTTACGACGGGCGGGGGTATTAAAAAATAAATCCTTTACGGTAATAGTTGTGCCAGGCGGGCATCCTATTTCTTGAAGATCATCCTGCTTTCCTCCCGTAAGCTTTAAACTCATCCCAATTAAACTTTCTGCAGGACGTGAAACAATCTCTAAATGAGATACTGAGGCTATACTTGGAAGGGCTTCTCCTCTAAATCCTAAGGTTTGAAGTTCATCTAAATCCTCTATTTTCCGGATTTTGCTTGTGGCATGACGGAGAACTGCCTGAGGCAAATCTTCCGGAGAAATACCGCTTCCATCATCATGAACACGGATAAGAGATACACCGTTTCCTTCAATAGTAATCTCAATTTGTTTAGCTCCAGCATCCAAGGAATTTTCAACAAGCTCCTTGACGACGGAGACAGGACGTTCCACAACTTCACCAGCAGCGATCTGGTCTGCAGAATGAGGATCAAGAACTTGGATTCTAGGATTCAAAAGCTTTTTACCCCCTCATTTACGTCCCAAAATTTAATTTCGTCTCGAGATTGATCTTGAAAAAAAACGCTGGTTTTTTGGCCCACAAAATTTTCAAATAGTTCTTCTCCGGATTGCTGACAAACTGGACAAGCATCAAAAGGAATTCGAATTAAAGCAAACCGCTGCCCTGTTGATCCATGCTGGCTTTCAATTAAAACCGTTCCGCCGCATTGCTCACAAATGCGGATTCGATCCTGGCGGATTTCTTGAATGCCTTCTGTATCATAATACACAGAATGCGGTATATAAGCCCATTTTCCCCCGGGCAGGGATCTTTCTTCGCGAAGGACCCAATTGGGATTGGCTTGGCTGTGACTTAATCTTAGTTCTTTAATATATCGTTTTATATCTTGAAGACTTAGAATTGGGCGCTGCGGCTTTTGCGGTTCTTTTACATGACTATAGTCCTCACCTGCCAGCGCTAGAAAAATGGCCATATTAACGTAGGGAAGAGCTGTTTCGATGGAATATCCGCCCTCTAAAACGGCAATATCCGGCTTAATTAACTCTGTGATTTTTCCGTATCCCTGTGCGGTTACATTCATGGAAGCCAGAGGATCAGTAAAATGATTGTCCTGACCTGCTGAATTGATAATGAGCTCAGGCTTAAACTCCTGTAAGCTTGGCAATATCCAATCTTCTATAACGAAATGAATTCCCTCATCCCCTGTTCCCGGAGGTAAAGGAATATTTAAGGTTTTCCCCCAAGCGTTGGGTCCTCCCTTTTCCTGCGTAAATCCGCTTCCGGGGTAAAGCGTTCTTCCGTCTTGGTGTAAGGAAATATAGAGAACCTGCGGATCATGGTAAAAAATGTCCTGTGATCCGTCTCCATGGTGAACATCTGTGTCAACAATGGCAATCCTTTTTAGACCGTACTTCGTTCTCAAATGATTAATAAGAATAGCTTCGTTATTAAGGGTACAGAATCCCCGGTTGCCAAGTACAGTTGCACCGGAATGATGTCCAGGAGGTCTAACAAGAGCGAACCCATTCTGGATTTCTTTCTGAGCCCATGCTTCTCCTAAGACAATAGAACTTCCGGCAGCAATTAAATGAGCCGTTAGATCATGATGTTGTGGGGAAGGGAATAAGGCTTGGGTACGCAAAACTTCATGAAGAGATGCAATACCGGGAGAATACTGTTTAACTTGAGGCAATTCCATAATTCCTTCTTCAAAAAGCTGCTCTTGAGTGTAGAGAAGGCGTTCTTCGCGTTCTGGATGAGTATCCCCTAACGACCAATCAAAGGCTGGAAAAAAAAGAATTCCACTGCGTTTCATCTTTTTACCCTCCCTCTTACGCCAGGCGGAACAATAAGCGAACCGCGGACAATTTGTCCAACCGTTTGATAACCTCTAACTATGGGAAAATAGTCAAAAGGTTGTGTTATAGGTTCACCAAGTTCAATTCCTTTATCTTTGGCTATTTCTTCAGCAATTTTTTCCATAAAGCTCTGAACCTCCTTATGAGGTTTACGGGAGCCTAACCATTCCCCTTGCTGACCTGTTTCTTCGATCTGGTAACGTTTAATAGAGGTATCCAAATGTAAAGTGCAGGAAAAGGTTGGACGAGCCAAGGCTGCACCAATTGCATTTGAAACCTCAGGATACATCCCTGTTTTAACGGATGTATGCAAACGATTTTCTAAGGATTCGACGATTCCTGGAGCTGCGCCGCCGCTAACCCATACATAAAAATTAAGATGATCGTGAGGGTGTAATACTTCCCATATCTTGTAGGCAGGTTCCTCTCGCCATTCTTGGTAAAGGTCTTCTATAACCTGAGCAATTTTTTCAGCTAAACGAGATAAAATAGCTTGAGCAAGTTGGTGAAGGTGTAAGGAATCTCGCTTATTGTCAGGAAGAAGTTGGGCTAAGGCTTCTTCGGCCTTAGCGAAACTGCCGTAAGGAATAAGGTTAAGATAGCGCATCGCGTCTGTCGGGGTTGGGGCTGGTCCGCCGAGACAATAAGCAGGCCCTTGCCGATAAGGCTCAAGTTTAAAGGTGTTTCCCTCTGAAAGGATTGTAGAATCCCCTCCCGCAGAGATCGAACGGACAGCAAGCGAACGGACTAAAGTTGAAAAGGCGCCGATGCGTGCTCCATGGGAGTTCAAAAGAGGGTGACCGGAAAGAACAAGTCCTATATCCGTGGTCGTTCCGCCTATATCAACAACAACAAAGGACTGGTCAGGTTCTGTTTGAGCTAGGGCTCCTAAAATACTTGCTGCCGGTCCGGAATATATCGAATCAACAGGGTGAAGCTTTAGAAGCGGCAACACTCCCCCATCAGCTTTCAAGACTGATACTTGTGCATTAGATCCTTTCTGAGACATGGCTTGTTTGAGCTGAACAGCAAACCCTTGATAGATATCCGAGCATGCGGAATCGAGGTATGTGGTGAGGCTGCGTCTGTAAAAGTTAGCCTGACCCCACTCGTGGCCTAAGGTGATGCTGAGTTCCGGGTAATGCTTATGAAGGAATGCTTCTAGCTTATGTTCATGGAGATTATTGCGATGTGAAAACTTTCCTGCAATTGCTACCTTTGACTGCGGAAACTTCTGGTAACGATTGAGCAGACGCCGCCATTCTAGTTCATCGGGCGGAATAATTTCACGTCCGCGGTAATCAAGTTCACCTTTCAAAACTTCGTAAGGAACAGGCCAAGATAATGAATCTAGGCTCATACCTGAACCTGGGAAAAGCAAAAGATCAACTTTGGGCAGTTTATACTGAAGAATTGCGTTCGTAATAAGAGTAGTGCTTACCGTGATTTCTGAAACAGGTTTATCATAAATGTTTAATAGTTCAAGGGCTTGAAGAACGGTGTCTAGTACATTATCCGGCTGGGTTGTGACTTTAGCTTTCTCAAGAATTTCGTTACCCGCTAATAGAACGGCATCAGTAAAAGTTCCACCGACGTCGAGACCAACTTGGATTTCTGTTGGATGCACTTCGAATCCCTCCAATCCTTGCCTTAAAAATTTATAAGGTTTTAAGAGCTATAATACGTTCTCTCAGATCATATAAATACTCAAGCGCTTGACGCGGAGTTAAATTATCAAAGTCTATATCGGATATCTCTTGGAGTAAAGGATGAAGCACTGGGGCTTCAAATAAGGTGAGCTGGGTAGATGTTTCAGGTCGGAAAGAATCTTCTTTCAGCAAAGAAGAGTTTTCAAGCTCATGAAGGATGACTTTTGCCCTCTTTAAAAGGGGTGCAGGAAGCCCGGCAAGTTTTGCCACTTGTATGCCATAACTTCGATCTGCTCGTCCGGAAATAATCTTGTGAAGAAATACAATATCTTCTCCATGCTCGCGAACGCCAACATGTAGGTTGAAGATTCCAGGAAAGCTTTCCTCAAGAGCGGTCAGTTCATGATAGTGAGTAGCAAACAAAGTTTTGGGTTTTACGTTTTGACTGGCTAGAAATTCAGTGACAGCCCAAGCGATACTTAGTCCGTCAAAGGTAGCCGTTCCCCTACCGACCTCATCAAGAATGACCAGGCTATGATCAGTAAGATGATGAAGAATATAAGCAACCTCACGCATCTCGACCATAAAAGTACTTTGACCGGAAGCAAGATCATCTGAAGCTCCTACACGTGTAAAAATATTATCCACAAGAGCGATACTTGCTTTTTCAGCCGGAACAAAGCTTCCTATCTGCGCCATAAGAACGATCAGAGCAACCTGCCGCATGTAAGTTGATTTACCTGCCATATTGGGGCCCGTGATTAAGGCTAAGTGCTTAGAACTCGTAAGCAGCGTATCATTTGGAACAAAAGTACCTTCTTCAAGCATATTCTCTACAACCGGATGGCGCCCTTCAATAATCTGAAGTTTGCCTTTTTCAGTCATTTCTGGCCTGACATAGTGATGGCGTATAGCGACTTCCGCAAAACTAAGGTAGCAATCTATCTCTGCAAGTGCATGAGCTGCATCCATAATCCTAGGGGTATTTCTTCGGACGGTTTCACGGAGTTCTAAAAAAAGTTGATACTCCATTTGAATTAACTTATCCTCAGCCCCAAGTATTTTTTGCTCGTATTCTTTTAACTCAGGGGTAATAAAACGTTCGGCATTTGCAAGTGTTTGTTTGCGAATGTATTCTTTTGGAACAAGATGACTGTTGGTATGTGTGACTTCAATATAATATCCAAATACTTTATTAAAACCTACCTTTAGGGAGCGGATTCCGGTTCGTTCTTTCTCTTGAGCTTCAAGTTTAGCTACCCAGTCTTTACCTCCTGAAGAAGTGGTTCTCAGTTCATCGACTTCAGGTGAATATCCGGGTTTAAGCAGATTACCTTCTCTCAAAGAAAGTGGGGCTTCAGGATTTATAGCAGAATCTAAAAGCGTAAATAATTCATCCAATCCTGTAAGTGGATCGATATAGGACTTTAGGGACTTCGAATGACTGGCCTCAATAGCAGCTCGAATATTAGGCAAACTGGATAAAGTCTGTTTTAAAGCAAGAAGATCACGTGCATGAGCGGTTCCAAAGGAGACTTTTCCCATTAAACGTTCAAGATCATAAATACCTGTTAGCGATTGTAATAAATCACCCCGCAGAAAACTATCCTCAGTTAGATCTTCAACAATTTGCAGACGGTGTTCAATTTTTGCTTTAAGGATTAGCGGTTGTTCGATCCAACGCCTTAAAAGCCGTCCTCCAAAAGCGGTTTTCGTTAAGTCAAGAACAGATAAAAGGGTTCCCTTCTTGCCTTGACCACGCAATGGTTCTGTTAATTCAAGATTGCGCCTAGTCCACTGGTCTAAGATCATCCACTGATCGGGATGATAAGTTTTAATTTCAAGTATATGCGTCAATTCATTCCCTGGCAGTGTTTCCTCCAAGTAATGCCAAAGTGCGTTGGCCGCTTTGGCGGACGCCGGAGATTCATCTAAAATAGCTTTTTGCTTCTCAAAACGTTTGTATATTTCAGAGGTATCTAAATAATTCTTTCGATCTTGAGTGGTGATAAAATATCCACGCCAATGTTTTAAACGAACAAGATCAGGCGGAAGAAGGAGTTCCGATGGATGAATTCTCGATAATTCTGTAAGAATAATATCTAAAGATGAGCATTCAAAAATGGTGAACTCTCCTGTCGAGACATCAAGAAAGGCTAGCCCCCAATTTGTTTCATGAAAAATCGAGGCTAAGAAGTTATTCATTCGATCAGCGATGGATTCAGTCAGCGTACCGGGTGAAATAATCCGAATGATTTCACGGCGAACAATTCCTTTGGCCAATTGAGGGTCTTCGACTTGTTCGCAAATTGCGACTTTATAACCAGCAGAAACAAGCTTAGTTAAATAATTCTCAACAGCGTGGTAAGGAACTCCGCACATCGGCGTACGCTCTCCCCCACCTGTTTCTCGGCCGGTTAAAGCAATTTCTAAAATGGGAGCAGCAGTTAAAGCATCCTCACCAAACATTTCATAAAAATCTCCGAGTCGAAAAAATAAAATCGAATCGGGAACTTGTTCTTTTATGGATTGATATTGAAGCATCATTGGAGTTGTCATAAAATAATATCCTCCAAAGAATATTCTAAAGGGAAGAGCCTCAAAACTCTTCCCTTCTCTCTTATTGTCATTAAATCATTAAAGAAATCGTGTTGAGTTTGAGTGGGGTTAACAGCCTTCACAGCCGCATCCAGCATCGCTGCAACCTGATCCGCAGGATGAACATCCAGATTCATCTCCAGAAGCAATAGCACTTGCTAAGATAGCATTTACACTATCCAGCATTTGGGTAAAATTGCCTTGAGCCTGTAAGTAGGCAGAAATTAAAGAATTATTTTCTACCTTTTGTTCCATATCATTGATTGCGTTTCTGTCTTGCTCTGAGAGTTCTTGACCTTGAGCTTGAAGATCGTAAAGGCGCTGCTGTTCCTCTTGAAACTTGGCAATGAGTTGCTGAGCTTGTTCATTCGCGATCATTGCTTTTTCTGTTATTTTTAGATTATCCAGTTCCGTACTTTGGGCAATTGCAGCTGCCAGGGCTTCGGCTTTCTCCATAATATCGGCCGTCATTAAAACACCTCCATGAAAGTCATTCTACACTATTTGCGAGATTCCTGCTATAGAAGCTATACCTCTAATGTTATTTAATTTCACTGGAAACGATTTCACCAAACAATGTCCAAGAGTGTGTCTCAAGCATGCGAACATTAACAAATGAACCTTGTAGAGACGGATCAGCTGAAAAAATAACAAGTTCGT
This sequence comes from Desulfitobacterium nosdiversum, assembly GCF_049860565.1. Classification (GTDB taxonomy): domain Bacteria; phylum Bacillota; class Desulfitobacteriia; order Desulfitobacteriales; family Desulfitobacteriaceae; genus Desulfitobacterium_A; species Desulfitobacterium_A nosdiversum. The sequence goes on along the minus strand of NZ_CP172056.1, from coordinate 2,920,563 downwards.
TACCGCGCGTACGCCCTGTTAATCTATTGGGATTAGATTTGCTCGGTCCTTCAACCAGAACTTCATAAACTTTACCAATCATAGTTTGGCGCCATTCTAAGCTCCTGTCATTCTGAAGATTCATGAGTTGCTGCAGACGATGCTTTTTAACATCAAGAGGGATTTGATCAGGCATTACTGCTGCAGGAGTTCCTGAGCGTTTAGAGTACATAAAGGTAAACGCTTGACTATAATGAACGCGATTAACCATATCTAAAGTTTGTTGGAAATCTTCTTCTGTTTCGCCTGGAAATCCAACAATAAGATCGGTTGTCAAGCTTGCCTGTGGGAGAAGTTCGCGGATCTTCTCGACACGACTTAGATAGTATTCCCGAGTATATTTGCGATTCATTCGCTTTAATATTTCGTTGCTTCCGGCTTGAAGGGGAAGATGAATATGCTCACAGATATGTTTTCCGGATGCAATAGTTTCGATCAACTTGTCGGAGAGATCCTTCGGATGAGAAGTAATAAAGCGGATGTGAAGCAATCCTGGTATTTCATCTGCTTTTTTTAGAAGATCGGCAAAATCACAATTGATATCCAAGTCCTGACCATAAGAGTTAACGTTTTGCCCCAGTAAGGTGACTTCTTTACAGCCTGATTCAACAAGCAATTGAACTTCATTAATAATATCTTCCGGATTTCGGCTGCGTTCCCGTCCACGAACATGAGGAACAATACAGTAGGTACAGAAATTATTACAGCCATAACTTATATTGACATTTGCCTTTAACTTTCCTTTCTCAGCTAACGGGGTCGCTTCTGAAGTCATATTGGGTTTTTCCCATACCTCAGCAACCTTTTGATCATTTTCTGCCTTTTGAATCAAACGTCCAAATTCCTGAAGATTATGTGTACCTGCCCAGATATCAACATGTGGAGCACGATGCTGCAAACGCTCTAAAGCACCAGGCTGTTGTACCATACAACCGGAAACGGCGATTTTCAAATTTGGATTCTTTTCTTTAAGACGTTTTAATTCTCCTATTTTGCCGAGAATTTTATTTTCTGCACTCTCACGAACACAGCACGTATTTATGATAACGAGATCAGCAGTTGCTAAGTCTTCTGAACGTGTATATCCTTCTTGTGTGGAAATCTCGGACAACGTATCAGCATCACGTTCTGACATTTGACATCCATAGGCTAAGGTGACTACCTTTTTATTTTCAGGCATTCCAAATTTTCAGCTCCTGACATGTATAAACAGTTTTTGTAAAATATTAAGGTTACATGGTTATTATGACGAATGAATCAGGGTTTGGCAAGTACGATACATAACCTTCCTCTGTTTAGGTTATTCTTAAACAAGGAGGTGATCTAAAAATGAATAATCCTGAAGTACGTTGCAACGTCGTTGAATGCAAATATAACGAGGGCGCAAAAATATGTCAAGCGGGTCAAATTCAAGTTACAAAACATCATGGAGAAGTTCGCACAATAGAAGCAACCGATTGTGGAACGTTTGAGTTGGGTGACGGAAATGAAAAAGTTTGATAGTATAAGACAAAGTCCAAAATACATTGATACGAAAAAGGAACCGGATGATCCGATTCCTTTTTTATCATTACAGGTTACGGAAAACGCCGGCTTTTTGTAAGGATTTATAAGCGATTAAAATAAATGGTCCAAGAATTAGCCCAATAACCCCGGTTGAGGCTAACCCCATATACATACTAATTAGGACAAATAAAGGATCTAAACCAACATTGTCTCCGAGTATTTTGGGCTCAATAACATGTCTTAGCACTGTAACGACACTGGTTAACAGCAGTAATTCAATAGCTAATACATTATTTCCAGCGACAAAGGCAAATAGTGACCAGGGTACAAGAACAATTCCCACACCTAAAACCGGAAGAATACCGAAAATTCCTGTAATCGTTCCAAGAATAATCGCGTATTTTGCTTTAAAAAGAAGAAGCCCTGAAATACAGACAATAAGTGTAATGATGAAAATAATAAATTCGGCTTTGACAAAGCCGACGAAAGCCTTGGAAAAATCACTTCCGAGTTCAATAAGGCTGTTTCTCCATTCATGGGGAAAAATATTAATGAAATCACGGATATAGCGGTGACTTTCTTTAGACATAAAAAATGTAGCTACGATTGCAATGACAATAACAATAATGGCTTCTGGAATGGTTATGGCCACTGATAGGCTGTGAGTGAGCAAGCCTGAAAAATAATTGAAGAATTTAGAAATATATCCCCCCACATAGTCCTGGGGAAGTTTAAGGTAGAGAGTTTCAATACGAGTGACCCAATGCGCGAAGGTGATTTGAAGTATATGACTGTAGTGCGGCCAATGAAAATAAATATCCTGAATTTCTCGAACAATCCGCATGAGCAGTAATATTAGTAATGTTCCAAATCCTCCAATTTCAATGATCATTGCGGTAAGAACGGCTAAATTTCGTGGAAAATGAAATTCACGAATAAGAAAACGTTTAAGCGGACCAATAATAGCGGTCATAATAAAGGCAAGAATAAAGGGAATAAACAAATAGATAAAATGACCTACAAAGTAAATGGTTAAGCCGATTATTATCCAAAAACCGATGAATTTAAGCGTGCGATTAAGAAATGTCCGGGTTATTAGATTCACGAATTCGACTCCCTTCGTTTTTTAAACGTGCTTGGCGAAGCCTACGGTTTGCACGTCCGCTTTTTTCCCTGAGAAATAAAAGAAAAAATAAGATCCCCAAAAGGAAAAGATAAGATCCCCATTTAGAGGTTTTAAACAGTCCTTGATTGACAGGTGTCGGGCTAATGGTACGGTCAGCAACAAGCGGGATATCCATAAGCTTTTCATTTTCATCCCATACTTCTACATTCCCAATTACCTGCCCTTTATTGACCTGTGTTAAATTGGCAGAAGTCGAATTTATTTTAAGAATGGGTTCTGTATTAGCCTCACCTAGTTTATGTGTTGTCAATATTGGCTTTTCTAAGAGCATATTAACCTGTTCTTTTCCAATCTGAAGCTGCGAAAGGGCACTCCCACTCGGTTTAAATTCGGTTGTTTGAAATTGAGTAAAGCCATAGTCGAGAAGATTTTCCATATCTGTGTAAATTTCTCGACCGGGTGATTGGAGAATAACTCCAATGAGATCTCGACCATCTTTTGAGGCTGAGGCAACTAAGCAGTTTTGTGCTGCTGCAGTATAACCAGTTTTCATTCCATTAATATAAGAATCTTTTCCCAAAAGCTTATTTTCATTGATCATTTCTGTGGGTACATTGGGTTTGCTTCGGGGTATTGTATATCTTTGAGTTTGGATATAATCCCGAAATGTCGCATTGGCATAAGCTGCTTGGGCGATACGAGCAAGGTCATGTGCTGTGGTTACATGACCATTATCCGTTAAACCGCTTGGATTCTTAAACGTTGTATCTTTTAATCCAAGTGATTTAGCCTTTTCATTCATCATTGATACAAAATGAGGCAAATCCCCGCCTATATATTCCGCTATGCCAACTGCTGCATCATTGGCTGAGTTCAGCATTAATGCATAGAGAAGATTGCGCAACGTCATTTGTTCTCCCGGTTCAAGGTAGATACGTGTACCATAAACGATTTGATAATTAAGCAAAGTTGAACTAAGAGTTACGACATCGTCTAGTTTTCCATTCTCAATGGCTAATAATCCTGTCATAATTTTGGTTGTACTTGCAGGTTGAAGCTGTAGATCACCATTTTTACTATACAAGGTTTGCCCGGATTGAACGTCGATAAGGTAAGCCCCTGTACCATGAATCTCCGGAGGGGCAGAGCTTGCTAACGCATAGGCAGGCGGAACATTATTAAGAAAGATAAAGATCGCAACAATTAAAGCAGCGGTAATTTTCAAGGCTGTTCCTCCCAGTTAAGCCGAGTTGAATTATATGATTTGCGATAGAATAATGCTATGGTTCCGGGGCCAGTATGACTTCCAACAACACATCCAATTTCGCTTATCATTATATCCTTAATATTAACATGACTGCGAATTTCATCGGCAAAAATTTGAGCCTCTTCAAAACAGTGAGCATGAGAAATACCAATGATTTGTTCTTCAGGATGATCAATCTCTTGGAGCATTACATCAAGTAATTTTCGCAGAGCTGCTTTGCGCGAGCGAACTTTACTAAAAGGTTCTATCTTTCCCTCCGACGTTATGTGCAATACAGGTTTAACATCGAGCAGCCCGCCTACGAAGCCGGCAGTTTTGCTGACACGGCCTCCTTTAACGAGATATTCAAGCTCATCTATCGTAAAAATGTAGCGCATTTGGTTGCGAAGCTGAAGAATAAGCTTTTCAGCTTCTTCCCATGATAAAACATCTTTTAATAGTTGATTGACTTGAATTGCGAAAAGGCCATACCCAAAGGAAGCTCCGAGACTATCAATAATATGGATTTTTTCTGGTGCAGAGCACATATCTCGAACCATTAATGCAGTTGAATAAGTTGAACTCAAACCTGAGGAAAGATGAATTGCTACAACTTCATTACCGCATGCCAATATTTCTTCATACTTTGCTTGTAGAGTCCCTGGATTTGGCTGAGAAGTCTTCGGTAATTTTCGTAAGGTCCTAAATTGAGAATAAAAGGTTTCGGGAAAAATTTCAACTCCCTCAAGAAAGGTTTCATCATCAATTGTCACAGGCATGGGGACAACAACAATTCCTTCTTTATGAGCAACTTCTGAAGGAATATCAGAAGAGCTATCCACAAGAACTTCGTAAGACATATTAACACTCCTCATTAGAGTAAAAATTACTTTGGGAAATAATTGTTTAATTCGGGAAAATAATCTTTTTTTCCTGCTATACAAATCAGTTTGTCATAAAGATTATATTTTTAAGCATAATTTACACGAATTTTGAACTATTTTAAAAAAAATAGTTCATTACTATATCTTTTTATTTATAAATAAAAGCTCACCTTTTAAGTGAGCTTTTAACGGTTATATTTTATCATTTTACATTTAAGAAACCAATTGCTGAACAATAAGGTTTTGACTGCTTTGATTGATTGAATTTATAAGAGCGGAGAGTTGTTGCTTTTTAACAAGCCGATAATTTACCTCTTCTCCATCGATCCAAGTTACTAAAAACATAGGATCACCTCCGTCAAGTATTATGTATACATAATACTATGAACAAAAGTTAAATTCAAGCACTTTATATTTATTTGCTACGATAGGTTCTTTCTTTATTCAGTTCTGGAATTTTGGCAAGGACTTGCTCCCAAATTGAATATTTTCGTATATCGACTACCCTTCCCTCTTTATTTAAAAATATATGGGTTGTCTTACCCTCAGTTAGAAGAAGACTATCCTTACGAATTGTATAAGAAAAAGATTACTTTGCGCGAAGAAAATTCCTCAACTTGAGTATGGATCATCAATTCGTCATCATACCTAGCGGATTGTCGATAACGGCAGGTTGCCTCAATTACGGCAAGCGCCAGTCCTTGTTCCTCAAAAAGCGTATAAGGTAAACCCATTTCACGGAATAATTCTGTTCGGCCTACTTCAAACCATATAATATAGTTTGAATGATAGACGATACCCATTTGATCTGTTTCAGCATAACGAACTCTTATTTTCGTATCAACTTCAAGATTCATAAACACCCTCCTCTTTTATGGAGTAAGAACTTAGGTCAATAAACTTTTATAACCCTATTAAAAACTTTCTTATAGGTAAAACTATTGATATAATAAACTCGCTTGAATATCAAAGTGTAAAGGAGATTGTTTTGTGGATATCAATTCCTTAATTGAAAGGATTAATGAGTTATCACGTAAGCAGCGAAGCGTCGGTCTGGAGGATTGGGAAAAAGCGGAACAGGAATCATTGCGCCAAGAATATTTGGAGTTTATCCGTGGACAAGTTCATGCCTCATTAGGTCAAGTTAAAGAACCTAAACATTAAGTGCTTTTATTTGGTTCCTTCCGTATTCTGTATGATTTATTAAAACTAAAAGCATACTAGTTTTAGAATCAATATGGAAATTTCTAAGGAGGGGTGTCACTTTGCCTGAACGTGTTATGAAGTATGGTGGAGTCAAGTTTCGAAACCTTGTTCCACCCGTGAAGATTAATCGTTTTGTTCGTAAATTACCGCAAAATAAAAAAGACTCTCTCTTTGAAGTAGCAACCGAGCTGAGTGAAGTTGGAATGATTGAAATTCTGAATGATCGAGAGCATAGTACAATAGACCAGGATCTAGTCGATGATTTATCTAATAAGCATTAATTAATTTGGCTATAAATGAATAAAAAAGCAGGCTTATTAACAAATGAGCCTGCTTTTTTATTACTCAAGTGAAGCAACGAGGATATTTGTTCCCTTCTTTTCAAGCTCTGTTTTAGCATTTGGAGAAATTCCGCTATCTGTAATTAAGGTATTAATTTGATACCAATCAGCAAAAGTGTGATAGTAAACCTTCTCAAATTTAAGGCTATGAGCTACAAGAATCACTTCTTTGGAAGCATGAATCATTGCTTGTTTAACCTCTGATTCTAATAAATTAGTTGTAGTTAACCCTCGTTCAAGGCTAAAACCAGTCACTCCTAGAAAAAGTTTATCAACATTAAAAGCTTTTAGTGTTGAATGAGCAATTTGACCTACAAGCGCATACGTTGATTCTCTGACTTCCCCCCCTGTAACTAAGACATTTATCCCTTTTTGTCCCGTTAAAATTGTGGCTATAGGTAGGGAATTAGTGATTACGGTACAGTTTTGCGTTAAATTTTGCGCAACCGCAAGTGTGGTTGTACCTGCATCAAGGATAATGGATTCTCCAGATTGAATAAGTGAGGCTGCAAGTTTTCCAATCGCAGTCTTCTCTCGTTCTGCTTCTCCAAGTCGATTAAAAAAGATTGAATTAGGCTGTCCTGATGTAGAATATGTAGCTCCTCCATATTCACGCGTGATAATCCCCGTTGAAGATAAGACCTTAAGGTCACGGCGTATTGTCATTTCCGAGACATCAAAATGTTGAGCAAGCTGTAAAACAGATAAATGTCCATGTTCATTAAGCATAAAACGGATTTCTTGCTGTCGTTCTGAAGATGAACGGCTTATCCCTTTTTCTCTTTCCATACTACTCCTCAGCTATAAATGCAGCTAATTCTATTTTATAGGATAGTTACTTGCCCTTCATAGACAACACCGCCGAGCGCATCAACAGTGAGAAGCTGTCCCTCAGAAAATAAATTCATAACATTGGGAACTCCCACTATTGCAGGGATACCATAACTCAGTGCAGTTATAGCCGCATGTGAAGTTAACCCGCCTTCTTCGATGACTAAAGCACTTGCGCGTGAAATCAAAGGTATATATTCCGCATCGGTAAAGCGTGCGACAAGAATATCTCCATTTTCAAAAGTTTCTGTTTTAGGATTCGTAATAATGTGAGCGGAACCTAAAGCAGATTTACGACCAATGCCAGTCCCTTTTGCTAAAACGTTGCCTATGATTTGAACTTTAATCATATTTGTTGTTCCTACTTTTCCAACAGGAACTCCTGCAGTTATGACGACGGTATTTCCAGTTTGAACTAAATCATGAGCGAGTGCTTCGTTTACGGCAGTTGATAAAAGTTGGTCAGTTCCAGAACTTTCTGCAATAAGTAAGGGATAAACCCCCCATTGCAGTGTTAGCTGTCTAGCTACAAAATCAAAAGGGGTTGCTGCGATCACTAATGATTTTGGACGATATTTAGAAATCATCCGAGCCGTTAATCCGGAATGAGTAGGAGTTAAAATAGCCGATGCCTCTAAATCATGGGCAATTGTGTAAGTTGCATAACTAATGGCTTCTGCAATATTTAAATGGGGATGGCGAGGTGTTTGTTCATCTAAATAAACTTCTTCGGTTCGCAGGGCAATTTTATCCATCATTTTAACCGCTTCAACTGGATATTGTCCTGCAGCAGTTTCCCCAGACAACATGATTGCATCTGTTCCGTCAAGTATAGCATTAGCAACATCGCTGGCCTCTGCCCGTGTAGGGCGAGGCTGACGAATCATCGAATCCAGCATTTGAGTGGCAACGATCACAGGTTTACCTAAAAGGTGGCATTTCCGAATCATCTCTTTTTGCGCAATGGGTACTTCTTCTACAGGAATTTCAACTCCTAAGTCTCCCCTGGCTACCATCAACCCATCGACAACTTCAAGTATGGAATCAAGATTATCCAGGCCTTCATGGCTTTCTATTTTCGCAATTATTTTTACATTAGCATTAGCTTCTTCAACAATTTTACGGACGGCAAGAATATCGGATGCTTTTCGAGTAAAGGAAGCTGCAATGAAATCAATTCCTTGTGTAAGGCCAAATTGAATGTCACTAACGTCTTTATCGGTTACCGCGGGAAGTTGAATGGGGACTCCCGGAACATTTACACCTTTTTGCGATTTAAGAAGCCCGCCATTGCAGACTGTAGTTTGTATTTTTTCGCTTTGTACAGATTGAACTTCTAAATCAATCAGCCCATCATCTAAAAGAATATGAGTTCCGGGCTTAACTTCCTGCCAAAGTTCTTTATAAGTAATTCCAATTCTTTCCGCCGAACCTAAGCTTTTTGTATCTGTATCAAGGATAAGGGCTGCACCATTCTCTAACTTGACCCCTGCTTCCGAAACCATACCTGTACGAATTTCCGGCCCTTTAGTATCGAGCAGAATACCTAGGTATTTATCCAACTGTTTGGCTTTTTCTTTTAAGACCTGAATGCGGTTGCCATGTTCTTCGTGAGTGCCATGGGAAAAATTCAAACGTGCAACATTCATTCCGGCTAGAAGAAGTTTTTCAACTTTCTCAGGAGATTCACTGGCAGGTCCAATAGTACAGACGATTTTAGTTCTTCTCATATTACCCTAATACCCTCCTGACATTAAATTTTTAAATAAGTACTTCTTCTTATATTTTTATAATCCTTTATCGGCAATAAATTTGACGAGATCTATTACGCGATTGGAGTATCCCCACTCATTATCATACCATGCCAGAACTTTAAGCATTTTATCTCCGAGCATCATAGTGGAAAGGCCATCTACAATCGAACTATTAGGATTTCCGTTAAAATCATGAGATACCAAAGGTAAATCAGTATAAGCTAAGTATCCTTTAAGCTTTCCATCTGCTGCTTCTTTCAATTTTGCATTAACTTCTTCTTTCGTTGTCGGTTTTGATAAATTAGCTACAAAATCAACAATGGAAACATTGGGAGTAGGAACACGAACAGCTAAACCGGTTAATTTTCCTTTTAACTCAGGAAGTACAAGTGCTACAGCTTTGGCAGCACCAGTGGTTGTCGGAATCATCGATTGGAAAGCAGCCCGTGCTCTACGCCAATCCTTATGTTCAAGGTCAAGAATTCGTTGATCATTGGTAACAGAGTGAGTTGTTGTCATCATACCTTGTTCAATTCCAAATTCCTCGAGAAGAACTTTAACGACAGGGGCTAAACAATTCGTTGTACAAGACGCATTCGAGAGTACATGATGATTTTTGGGATCATATTTGTCCTCATTAACTCCCATAACAATAGTGATATCTTCATTTTTACCAGGCGCAGATATAACAACCTTTTTAGCACCTGCTTGGAGATGAAGTGCCGCTTTATCTCGCTCGGTGAAACGACCTGTTGATTCTATAACGATATCAACCTTAAGATCTTTCCAAGGCAAGTTTTCAGGATTTTTTTCGGCTAAAAGCTGGATTGATTGTCCATTTACTTGCATTATATTCCCTTTAACTTCAACTTCATAGGGAAGAATGCCATGGACGGAATCATATTTAAAAAGATGACCTAATAAATCTGGACTCCCTAAATCATTAATGGCTACGATTTCAAGTGGGGCTTTACTTTCTAAAGCAGCTCTTAAAGATAATCTACCAATACGCCCAAAACCGTTGATTGCAATACGTACACTCATTATGTAACCTCCTCAATATATAATTTTGATTTGAGTTTGAGATAATAGATGTTTATATAACATATATTATGCGCGATCGAACAAAAATCCTTTAATTTCATGTTAAAATCAAACAATTATTTTTACTTTGTTAGTTTTCCATTTATGCCAAATATCATGCAAAAATATTACTTTGCATGATTTAACTAGAAAAGCTTTATATTATAGATTATTTTTTTGTTACAGTCTTGTAAGATTATCTATATGTAAATATGCTTCAAAGAGTGAGTTAGCAAATAGAAATTTAGATTGTATGCAACAAAAAGTACTTTACGCAAAACGTAAGGTACTTTTTGTGTTTAGTCATAAATATCGAAAAATACTAAAACGCTTTAGATGATTTTTCTTACTTATCGTCTACGTGATTTACTGTTTGGAAAAAAATGAAATTGAAAGTGTAATGAATATTACCTTGAAATTGGAAATAAAAATAGCTCTCAATTTTAAATGGGCCGTTTAATATAAATGTAATAAAAGCGATGAAAAAGAGGCTTCTCAAAAGTTTAATCAACTTATGAAAAGCCTTTTAATACTTATGAATGTGAGTAAAATGTGAGCATTACACCCTAGTCTTCTGGAAGTTTCTTGCCTTTAAAGGTTATTCGGCCTTTTTGAACATCGTATTGCGTGTAATGCGGATCTTTTACGGTTATCGGGGATTTGGCCCGTGAGACTTTTTTATGTGCTCCCATTCCCTACTCACCCTTTCCACGGTTTAATTAAAAGAAACCTGACTCTATTTTTTGTGCTTAGTTTAATGCTTATGCATATCATGATGATCATGGTCATGGGAGTGGTCGCATACAGCTTCCGTCCCGATAAAAGTTCCATTAGCAAAGGCCTCAGCGACATCACGAACCGGACCGCTAGCTCCGCGAAGAACCTCTAAACCTTGACTTTCTAAACCTTGGATAGCTCCGGGTCCAATACCTCCGCAAATTACAGTTTCAGTCCCCTTAGATTTTAAAAGCTGAGCAATTCCGGCATGTTGATGCTCAAAGCCGCGAGTATCCATTAATTCTTGGTTAAGAACTTGTCCGTTTTCAATTTCAAATACGGTAAAAGCTTGGCTGCGGCCAAAATGTGCATTAACAATTTCTCCTTCGGTCGGTATTGCAATTTTCTTCGTCATGTACATCCCTTCTTCCCTTTTATTTACTTAAAAGTTTGTGTTTAAATTTTACGAAACTCAATAGTACCCCTGGGGGGTTTACAATTCCAATATAATCTTTATAAGCGGGGTTGTCAAATAAATTAAATATAAAAAGAGATCCCTCAGAAGGATCTCCAATTTTACAGTAATTATTATTTTCCAAAAGGGCAATGAGGGTAAGTGCATTCAGGGCATTCTAGGCATAGCCCGCCATGGCCATATTGAGCAATGTCCTTCCGAGTAAGTCGTTCGCCTGTTAAAATCCGAGTTGCAACTAGATCAAAAACTGTAGTCCGAGAGTACATTACACAACCGGGTAAACCCATGATGGGAATCCCATTATAATAAGCTAACAGAAACATAGCACCGGGTAAAACAGGCGCGCCATAGGTCACCATTTCTACTTCTAATCCACGAATTGCTGTTGGTGTCACATCATCTGGATCAACGGACATTCCACCCGTAACAAAAACCATTTCAGCACCATTACGGATATGTTCGCGGATTTTATCCTGAATCATAGAAACATCATCAGATGCATAGCTTTGTCCGATAATATTAGAACCCCATTTTTCAGCTTTCGCGCGTAAAACGGGTCCAAACTTATCCTCAATCCGACCGTGAAATACTTCGCTCCCAGTGGTTACGATGCCAATTTTATATGACTGAAGAGGACGTATTTGCAAGAGTGGTTCATTAAAATTACACGCTATCTCTTCTGCTTCTAAAATTACTTTTTCATCAATCATAAGAGGTACGACGCGAGTACCCGCAATTTTTTGCCCTTTATTTACAGGCCGATGGTTATGAAGTGTAGCTAAAACAATAGACTCCAAAGTGTTGAGTGCCAATATTCCTTTTTCTGAAGCATAAATCAAACCATCATGTTTCGCAATTAAGTTAACTTTTCCCTCTTTAGTTTCACTGAAGGTAAGGCCCGGACCGGCAACCGCCTTTGCTAATCGTTCTGCAGCTTCATTTTCATGAACTAAACCAGGTGTTTGGTTCCAGACATAAATATGTTCTTTACCCATACTTAAAAGAACGGGAATATCTTCCTCTTGAACAACGTGCCCTTTCCGAAATCTGGCATCTTTCGTTTCCCCAGGAATTATTTGAGTCATATCATGGACTAATACGGCCCCAACTGCATCTTCTACGCGGATTTTTTCCATATAAATAAATCCTCCTTTTCAATTCGGAAGGCTTATTCATTTCTAAATAAACCCCGGTTTCAGGATACTGAAACGGCCTAGTACCATGGAAATTTCTTTAGGTTTCTAGGCTCGGCCCTTTAATTATAGCATGATTCGTTCGGGTCACAATAACGATTTAGTGACTAGAGTCAATATTTATTCTTTCTGGCTCAAGTAATCCAATCGTTTATAATTAGAAAAATAGACAAAAGAGATAAGAGTCCCTCTTGTCTATTTTAATATCAAGTTAAAGTTTAATTTTGCCTTGCATTTTCTTAGTACGGCCAAGGATAGGTTTCAATTCCATTATTTACGACACAATTGCGGGCAGCAAAACCACCTAAGAATAAAGCAACTGCTAATGCCGGCATAACCCACGTAATGGTTACTCCTGTAAAGAAAACATAGGCACTTAATACCAACGGGAACATTACACCAACTAACGGAAAGAGAAGTACAAACCGGGCTGTTTTCAACATGCGATGCATTCCCTCTTTAGCTTCAATAGGACCATTATGAGTATGCTCAAGGTAGGCTAAAGAAATTCCAAAGGTTAATGCGGATAAAGCTAAGATTGTTCCTGAAAAGGTTGTATAGAGTACCCCATCTGTATTAAAGATTGCACCTAGATAGGCTACGGCAAGGGAAAAGGAAGTTACAAGATAAAGTAACGGAAGTGCAGGCGTATGCCAAAGCGGGATAGATGCAGGTGCTGCAAGTAATCCTCCAGAAATGATCGGAAACATAAATCCGGAAATCGCCGCTATGGCACCAAAGAAGGCTTGGTAAGGTAAAAGCAGTGATGCCAGTCCGCTAAGGACGCTGTAGCCTGCAAATTCAGGAATTACATAAAGAATTCCGAACACGTAATTAAGGGCAATGAGAACAACGTCCCAGGATATTCCTGACTTCGTAATATTGTTCAAGGAGTAGACTGCGTTAAGAGGACGTTCCAAATCGAAGAAGATCAGGAAAGCTCCTGCTATAGCAAAGAATACGAGCCCGCTCAAAGCTGCTAATCCGATCAACGGTGTGGCCGCCGTAAAAAAGTGGAATATATATGATAGGGTCATTAGTGCGCCGCCTAAGCCACCGAAAAACAGATAAACAGCAACCGGCCACTCGTAAGCTTCTTGGCGCTCAAGATGCATCGGTTTTGCCATGGATTATCTCCTCCTAATAAATATAGTAAACGCGAGGTTCAGTATCGAGATCCGGACGCAGCGGTTTAGCGAGGCCTGAAGAGACTGCTTTAGCTACTTCACTCGTCGGATCATCTAAATCGCCGACAATCCGAGAGGTGGTTGGGCAGGTAGTAACACAGGCAGGTTCCATTCCGCGTGCGATTCGATCTTGACAAAAAGTACACTTATCAATATGTACTTTGGTATGCTGAACGCTGTCGCCATAGATTTCTTTAGCTTCTTTAACGTCGTCTTTGCTGTAAACATATCGGGCGCCGTAGGGACAGGCGGCCATACAAGCCTTACAGCCTAAGCATGTGTCATAGTTGACCAAAACAAAGCCTTCATCGTTCTTAAAGGTTGCTTTGGAAGGACAAACCGTCATACAGGCTGGCTCTTTACAATGCATACAGATGGTGGGGACAAAATGACGTCCCGTATTGGGGAACTGCCCTACTTGAATATCTTTTACTTTGGTCCGCCATTTGTTGGACCAATACGGGGTCTGATTTTCTAAAGCGCATGCTGCGCTGCAGGCTTGACAGCCAACACAGGAACGCAGATCGATAACCATACCATAGCGTGCCATGTTTTCTCCTCCTTACTTAGTCACGCGAACGGTGAATTCTTGACTCCGGAAAGCACTAACAACGGGCTCCACTTGATACGGAACAAGCTTGTTTAAAGCTGTCCCGACTCCGGCAGAGTTCTTCAACAGCGGGTTTTCAGTTCCGAAGGATGAAGACATAAACACGGTATCCGGACGAACCATTTCGGTAACAAAGGCTTTAATTTGAGCCTTCTGTCCGCTCACAAGATTTTCAACTGTTACAGTGTCCCCCGTTTTGATATTTAGCATCGTAGCTTTTTGTGGATTAATCCAGAGCCCCATAAATTCATCTTCCTTAACTTTAGAAAGTGTCATCAGAATGGGATTATTAGAGTTCGTCGAAGCATAGGACACCGTAGGAGTTTTACCGTAGATAAAATTAAACTCATCCGGTTTTCTTTCTTGATTTACATGAGGTGGAATATAAACGAGCCCGGGATCCCAGTTCGGCTGATATCCTTGCTGCATGACAAAACCGGCAAGCATTAAAGAGTAGATTTCAATCCGTCCCGATGGGGTCGGTACGGGTAAATGCTTAGCAATTGAAGCATGTTCACGGAGTTTATCCGCTGTCTCAATAACAAGCACTCCTTTTTCACGAAGGGTTTGTTCGAGTTTTGTGGCTGTCATCCCTAACCCTTTGGCATGTTGTTTAAAGGAAACGTTGCGAATGGCTTGGGTAAAACTTTGCTGACCCTTTACCGCTTTGCCAATCTCTTTTTTAAGGTCGTTTAGATCCATGCCGCTAATTTCGGAAATTGTTTGGACATAGCGATCAAGACCTCCAAAGGCTTGAGCAAATCCAAAAAGGATATCTGCAGTTCCTTTTGCATTGGGGTTCGAATCAACAGCGCTGAAACGGGTAGTGATTGCTAAATCAGGTGAAGGACCTGCACCATAGACGAAAGGTTCGTCACGTTCAATGTAATTTTGATTAGGAAGAATGATATCAGCGTAAGCCGTTGTGTCAGAAGGCAGTATATCAATAGCAACGACCACTCCCAGATTAGGACTCGTTAAGATCTTTTTCCAACGTGACTCTGGATACATGTGGCGAACAGGATTGGCAGCGTTCATTAAAATCGCTTTAATTCGATAAGGCTCGCCGTTAAATTGAAGTTTGCCATCAACTGCTTCTTCAAGACCATAGTCGGAAAATGCCGGAAAGATAACGCCAGTATGGCCAGCCGCTTTTTCGGCCATGGAATGAGCCATTGCAAAAGAAGGATGTCCATGCTGCCATTGGCTGGGATCAAAGAACCTGCCTGCTGCGGTCAGCGGAAATTGCATACCTGGAAGACCTAAGACTGGAGTTGGTTTGCCCTCTTTCATATTTTGAAGAAAATGCATCAGCTTTTCACGATATTCACCGGACATAAGCCAGCCGCCCGTGGTATCAATTCCACCGACAAGAGCTTGAATAATCGACTGCAAACGTCGTGTATTTAGAATATTGTCATAGCGAGCCCCATGCCAGCCGGGATCAACAAGAGCCGGACGGGTTTGACCGAATTCAACCGCAATTCGCTCAATGGTCGCCGCAGGAATTCCCGTTTCTTGTTCAGCCCAAGAAGGTGTAAATTTGGCAGTTTGTTCAAGCAGGTATTGGAAGATTGTCTTTGGCTTTTGACCGTTCATTTCAAAGCCCTTTGGAACTTCTAACGCCGGAAGAAGGTTTTTGCCGTCCATATCGATGGTATTTTGATTACTGTAGCCTGGAAGCTTTCGAACCTCTCCACTGACTTGATCCAGTACCCAAAACGCGGTTGGATATCCTTGTTCATTGCTTTCCATCATCGGGACAACCATGCCTTGGTGTTCAACAGCCAGGAAAGGCATATTTGTGTGTTTCGTAACAAAATCAGAGTCGTAAAGTCCCTTGCGAAGAATGACATGAATCATAGCCAAGAAGAAAGCAGAATCTGTTCCCGGTTTAACCGGAAGCCATTCATCAGCTTTCGCAGCAAGTTCGGATAAACGTGGATCGAGAACAATAACCTTGGCACCCCGTTTTTTCGCTTCGGCAAATCGAACTAAACGACTGGTCGAGGCTGCAGCTACTCCCGAGTTTGTCATCGAGAAAATAATATAATTTGCATTTTCAAAGTCTGCCATTACCTCATCATGATAGTTAAAGTTGCCTGTCACGAAGTCATTTCCTAAGTGACCGGCAGCAACGCATTGTTGCATTGGCGATGCAATAATGTTAGGCATACCCATTGAGAAAGCAAAGGCAAGCGCTAAAGGCATATAAAATACGCAGGAAGTCCAGCCGCCAGCCATGGCCATTTCCCAAGGCTGAACCTGATGTTCTTGAAGTTTTTGCATGAAATGGTTTGTTGCTTCCTCCCAGGAAGCTGGGCGGAAGTTCCATTCCCCCCGTTTAGATCCTTCAACACGAATTAACGGAGTTGTCAGACGCCCTTCATCATAGGTTTGCTTTAAACCAGCTTGGCCACGGGCGCATGTTTTTCCTCTGTTTAAAGGACTGTTGGAGTTACCTTCGATTTTTACAGCCGTTCTCTTTCCATTAACATCCTTTACCCCAATACGCACATTACAAACCGTTGAGCAGAAATTACATATACTTGGAACCCACTCAACGTCTCGAGAGGCGGTGGTTTGTTTAGCTGCCACGTTGCGTTCTTTTAGCGAACTCATTCCGTGAACCTCCTTTTGTAGTTATTTTTCATCTTTAGGTTGAGCATAGCTTTTTTTTGTGACTTTTGCGAACGACAAAAAAGGCCATTTTTTGCGATTGTATTCACTAATCACTAAAATAGTCAATATATTATAGTTTCTCTTAGTTTATCCCCTATACGGGGGGTAGGTAATAAATTTTTTAAAGCAACTTATTTATAACTTTTATATGATCGTTATACAATAAAAGTATTAAACAAGAGCTATTAATTATTTAAAAATAACTTGTGCAGCTAAAGGTTTTTGCAAACTATTAGAGAACATTGATTTAAAAGTCATTATAAAAAGGAGTTTAAATAGACTTTATGTCAAAGAATGAAAATCAGTTTAATCAACTAAAAATGACTGTACCATGGAATCAACTTCCTATTACATTTTGGGATTTTTGTCAATCCCGTGGACGTGTACGATATTACTCTGCTAAGCAGTTTTTGTTTTTTTCCGGAGAGGAAGCTAATTCAGTGTTCTTCCTGCTCAAAGGCAGGGTTGAACTTTTATTGACCAGTGAATTTACAGAGAAAATATTTAGGATCATTCAATCGGCTTCTTTTTTCCCAGAAGTAATTCTTGATGGAAAAACATATCCTTACGCGGCTCTAGCTTTAGAAAATTCAGAAGTCTTTGTGCTTGAAAAAAATATCTTACTTCAATACTTAAACGATAATCCGGGAGCCCTTATGCCTTTCTATCAAAGCATGGCTTTAGATTTAAGACGTGCTTATCGACAAATTAAAAATGTTGCACTTGGTGATGCGCGATCTCGTCTCGGTGCAAAATTATATGCTTTAGCGCATGCTCATGGTCAGAAGGCTTCAGATGGAGTTTTGATCTCAATTCCGTTAACAACCACTGAATTAGCAGGTATGTGTAGCTTAGCTCGTGAATCGGTCAGCAGGATTCTAAGTGAACTTAAAGAGCTAGAAATTATTAGAATGGAACGAAAGCAAATAACAGTCTTGAATAAGGAAGAATTAAAAAAATGGGTTCATGAACGGTTAAATTCATAAACCCATTTTTTATGTGATCAATTTTATTCTCTATAAAGAACCGCCGATTAAGAGTCGAAAAGAATTATATACTGTATAATCTAGTGAAGTATTGAAATCCTAGTTATCATGTGCTGATACTTAAGTTGGTATTTTCTCATAAAATTGATGTCCCCAATGTCCCCTTTTAACGAACCTGTCCCCAAAATGTCTCCAAATTACAAGCTATAGTATCAAGTCTTAAAACGGATTAAATTCTCTTCTTTACATAATTGCGAGTAACTTTTTTAATGCATTCCTTCAGGTTTCGGATCTAATTGATCGAATAGTCCTATTGAGTCACTTAGATGTTTCCAAAGCTTCTGAGATTTATGTACAAGCCTTGACGATATATTTTCTCTTTGACTATTATAGCCATGTTATTACATTTACGACATAAAAGATATTTTCTCCAATTAGATATTATTCAACTCCAAAGAATGTGTCTTCTGAATAGATATATATGGCTACAAAGCACTTATAAACTGGAGAGACCTTAATGGAAGAAATAGAGAAATAATCGGGCGCGAAGTTAAGTAAGAATCCATCTGTATTCTATAATGTTGGCCTCGTCGGAGCTAATCCGGATAGGGTGATTTATGACTGCAACGAGAGTGGTAAACGCTCCGGGTTTTATGCCCTGAATGTGGTAGTAGTGTAAGAAAGGTAAACCTAATGGACAAGTGCAAGTCAAGCGAGGACAATGCTTACGACTTACAGTACCCGTTTTTATTCTCTTTAGATTTTCTAACTATATAAATTCAATGATTCTGGTGCAGAAAGCCCTAAAACGATATGATTTCAAGTCATATGCGCAAATTTACATTGTAAATCAATTGGATAAGTACTCGTTATTTCCGAAACTCCAATCACAAGCGTTAAGAGTTTAAGTCATTTGGCAGATTATAGAGACAAACGACTTCTTCTGATAGTCTAGAAAATTTCTTATACAATTCGGGGGTTCTGCACCGAAATCATCAATAATTTCTCTAATACCGATCATTACACATGTGTTCAAGCTCAATCAACAATGCACTGTTACATGTAATATCTGCATACCATTTTACGTCCCGTACGTAACCTAAAGGAACACTTCCAAGATTCTTTATGATTATGCGTTTATAAAAATCATCGCCAATTCGTTCAATGCATTGTCTTCCACCTACCTCTCGTACTAAGCGAATCCACTCAAGTGTAATCTCGGGTCTCCTTTTCATTATATTCCACAATTTGCGTGAACACATTATTTCTTCAAAGACCTCGTCACCAATTCGATCAATCCATCGACTTCCACCGACTTCCCAAATTAAACGAAGCCATTGGAATGAAGCCTCGGGTTGACTGCTTATTATCTTCCCGATATTACCTTCATGAATTACCCCTTCGAAGACCTTGTCACCAATTCGATCAATCCATCGTCCCTCACCAAACTCCCTAAGTAAACGAATCCATTCGAGTGCAACCTCTGGTGGCCTAGCCATTATCTCCCTTATATAACCAGTATGCATCATAGCATCGAAGAACTCATCGCTAATACGATCAATCCACGGACTTCCACCAAACTCCCTAAGTAAACGAATCCATTCGAGTGCAACCTCTGGTGACCTAGCCATTATCTCCCTTATATAACCAGTATGCATCATAGCATCGAAGAACTCGTCGCTAATACGATCAATCCACGGACTTCCACCAAACTCCCTAAGTAAACGAATCCATTCGAGTGCAACCTCTGGTGACCTAGTCATTATCTCCCTTATATAACCAGTATGCATCATAGCATCGAAGAACTCGTCGCTAATACGATCAATCCACGGACTTCCACCAAACTCCCTAAGTAAACGAATCCATTCGAGTGCAACCTCTGGTGACCTAGCCATTATCTCCCTTATATAACCAGTATGCATCATTCCCTCGAAGAACTCGTCGCTAATTCTCTTAATCCATCGACTTCCACCTATCTCTCGAATTAATCGAAGCAATTCAATTGCGACCTCTGGTCGCCTATCCATTATCTCTCTTATATAACCAGGATCCGCTATACGTTCTAAGACCTCGTTACTAGTTCGCTTAATCAATCGACTCCCACTAATCTCTCGAAATAAACGAATCCATTCGAGTGCAACCTTTGGTTGACCATACATTATCTCACTGAAATAGCCAGTATGTATCATTCTGTCGAATAACTCGTCGCTAATTCTCTTAATCCATCGACTTCCACCAATCTCTCGAACTAATCCAAGCCACTCCAATGTGATCGCTGGCTGTCTCTCAATTATATTGTAAAAAAAACGAGGAGAAGCTGTTACCTCGTACATTTCCCTTATTACTTCGTCATTAAAAGATAGACACTTCATCTTAAAGGCCTTAGCCGCCAAATCAATAAACTCAGCTATCAATGTACCACGTTGTCTTTCTTTGAAAGCTAGACGAAAACCATCGATAACCAATTCGTCACAACTATTGAAGCTTCCAGACTCACTTAATAGGAAACGTCTTAAACGTCTTACTAAAAACTCGAAACGCAGATGAATATTTTCTTCACTCAACTGCTTTTCGACTTCAACAAGGTCATTTTCGTCTGAATTACAGGAAAATAGCCCTACTACTCCTGATGTGATATTATCTGCCAACATTGACGCAACGTTTAGTACAATATCGAGGCGATCATCGCTTGGATCTACACGAAACGTTTCCTTTCTCGTCAATATGATCTTAGAGCCTTCCCTTCGTGCAGAAAGTATTGCTGAAAGGCCATTCAGATTATCCAGTGGAAACCATGAGCGCCAGATATAAGTTAACTGGTCCCAAGCCCGTGTTCCGAATGCCTCTAATTCACTGCTTTTCGCGTTTGATCGATAACAATCTTCGTCAAAGACATAACTTTTATCATCGAGAACAGTTCGCATAATAATTAGATTCAATGTATAAATGGCAATGTGACCAAGCAGAGGAAGCTCTCTAACATGCAAAACATCCTTATTTCGCAACATTGATGGAAAATGTTTCCCTTTTAAAATCATATCAATCTGGCTCTCAACAATCTCATTAAGGCAATTAATAAAGTCCTCCCGTTTACACCCTCTCTTATGAAGGATATGAGTGGACCAGTCACGGAGCATCTCTATCACTACTGGCCTAGTATATAATGGAGAATATATTAAACATGCAAACCAATCTTTGATAAGGCCATCCGGATCCTGTATTTTCTTTTGTAACTCCGCCCGTAAACTTTCGAGCTGCTTTAGTGAATGCAAAGCTTCCGTTTCCTGTAAGGCGAACCTCATAATAAAATCGGCCGTCAAAAACTCGCCAAAGGTATTATGAAGAAACTCAAAGGCTGTATCTCCTTCTGTTTGCTCGAACTCTGAGCAAGATTGATCTGTTTCCGATTTATGAATAAAAAAGAAGCTACCCAGAAGCAAGTCTGCCTGACTCATAGGTCGTCCGTCGTCAACGGTAATTTTACGTTCTAGATTGAAAAATTTGAGATCACTATTGAGCTCAGAAGAGAGTATATGAAGCTGTCTGCGGTTATACATGCTAATCGCAGCTACACCTAATCGTTGCATCTCTCGATCAATTTCTGTATCATTATCCTTTTGAATCAATTGGTCGAACCCTTTTACATATCTGCGCCGTTCACGTTCAATAAAACGACGGAGAAGACTGTCGTATAACAAAGTACGATCAAGACTTTCAAGCTTTCTTAGACTGTTTCCGTCTGAATCATAGAGCGCAAGCATCAAAAGTAATAGCGGCTGCTCAGCTAAAGATATTATCTTTTCCACGTTGCCGTTCTTATTATTTTCCGGGAGTTCAAATGGTCGTATTTTGGGTTCACACGAATTAAAGTAATTTTCGTTAGCTTTGTTCCAGATGCTTATCCACGCATTCCTTTGTACTTTGTCGAACTCCATCAAACGAAGCACTGTCGCTCCTTCTGGAATCGCGGTCTTGTCTATCAATGTGACACGGCTAGTAACAATTACCCGCACAGGCCTTCCTTGTTCTGCCTCTCTTTTTTGGAATTGCTGCACTTCCTTTAGATAACCGGCGTAAACCTTACCACTCACTTGAAGGAGTTCATCATAACCGTCGAGAATAATTACCAGAGGTCTATCTGCAAATTGGCTGCTAAAATGTGCCCAACTACTGATTTTGTGCCCAGTTGTACGATTAATAATATATTCAATCTTGTCCTCTGTTGGCAAATCAGCGTTGACTTCTCTCAATGGTACCCGAATTGGTGTATATAATTCAGACATTAGCCTTGCGCTCAAAACTTTAGTAAGAACAGACTTACCACTACCTGGGTGGCCCAATATCAGTAACGGAGTTTCAATACTATAAGGTGAACTCAGATAACTTACTAGAAAGAACCCAAGATCATTCTTAGCCTCAAGATTTTCCCAAGTTTCTTCCCGTTCCAGATGTTTATTTTGCTTAGTATACCGAAGAACACGATACGACTGCGGGATAAACGCTTCTGAAATCTTTGGGAAGTTCAAAGCCGGCTTTCCATCATCGTGAACATAATCTTCTATTATGGGATCATTAATTCTATTCTCATAATCACGTTTTAAACCATTTACAACATTGGCAACTTCCAATGCATTAAATTGGTTCGGAATAGTTAACACTATTTCCTGTAGCTTATTAAAGCCAAAGTCAATCTTCTTAGAACTCTCATCAAGTAGAGATGTCTGATATTTCATGTATAGAGATACATTTTCGAGGGCCCCTTGAGTAATTTTGTGCTCGCGAATCTGAGACCACAGGCAAAAATCATTAAATTTGCGAGCAAGTTCAAAGTACTGACTTCTATAGCAATCTAAAGCTTGTTTAGGCAATTCTTTTATTAACTTTTTAATAGACTCTTTTATTTTATTGTTATCTTTTGCTGAAATAGATATTTTTCTCAAATACTCGAAAAAGCTTTGAGTCATTTGTTCATATAATTGCTCTAACCGTACTGTTTCTGCTTTAAAAGGAACGATGGGATGGGGAAACGATAAAGGTTCTTCTAAAATGCCGCCTTTAAGACAATCATAAGCACTGTCGTTTTCTATTTCAGAAATCTTTGATTTTTCATTTGCGTCTTCTACTATTTGCTTCTTTTCATCAATCGTAAGATCTATTTTTTTGAGAATATCATCCGGTAACAATTGGTCAAGCGCTTCAAAGAAGGAAGTAAAGCAAATTAGTCCGTAAGCAACCTCCATCCTTTTCATTCGAGCAATATAATCGCTATCTTTTTTGCTGGTATACTTTTCGAGTAAGCTTTTACCAATTTTGGTCAACTCGTTTTTGGTAGCAAGTAGTCCTAAAATTGGTAGTGCCTCTGGTCCAATTATAATAGGAGAAAACACAATAGCAGCACCCATTAGCTTATCAACTAAATCAATTAGTGTACCGTCATCCTTTTTTAGTAAATTACATACTTCTTTGAACTTTAAATCCTTTATCATTATTTTTCCTCCGTCTAATACAAAATAGTGATATACAATCCAAGCCCCTTTCCGCACCCTTTAATAGAAAAAATTAGTAAATTTGTTCCACAAACCGACGAAAGCTAGGCATTCATTAAATCATAGTTCAGATCTAAACTCCGTAATCTTACATCTATCTTAAGGTGTTTGGGTTGTCGAATCGACCCAAATTGTTCCACTTTAACGTTTCTACACATTTCTGTTGTTTCCTTCATATATTGAATATGTATTCCAATAAAGAACAAAAACAGCCGGAACGTCCCAAAAAACGTTCTGGCTGTTCATACTCAATATACTTCTTTACTAGTCCCCATTTTGTCGGACGCAATAAATACAGTGAAAATTATCAACGGCATTGGAAACATTTACATACTAAACATGTTTCCACATGTACGCCCTATCTCGAAACTGTTGAACTAAACCATCCAAACATATCCCCCTGACGTAATTGGTCCCACTAAATCGTAATGCAATTTATATTCAGACCTGAAAACCCTTGCTACAAACGGTTTTTATTCTGTAAGTGTTTCCAGACTTACTACGATCTCGACGCGACTCATACGTGGAAACATTTATATGTCGCAAAAAGAAAAAGTGGAGTAAAAACCCACTTCAAAACTAGTCCCAGCTCTTGTAATAATGGATTACACAAAGCGCAGAACTACTTCAAGCTATTATGGAAGAACCGATAAAGTATCGTGTTTTGGTTACACTCGCTCTCTTTACTGGTCTTCGTAGAGGAGAACTCCTTGGTTTAGAGTGGAATGCGATTGACCTTAACTTCAGAACAACTTGCTGTCATAAAACTGAGCCAATACACATCCGATCCGAAACGGTAATAGTCGATAAGGACCCTAAAATAGAGAATTCGAAACGTCTTGTGGCATTATCATCATCTATAGTGACCTTAGATAAGGAGTACAAAGTTGAACAAAACAGAGAATGACCTAAAATAGGAGTCACCTGGGAGGACAGTGATCGACTATTTACGGCATGGAGCGGAAGGCCGATGCATTCGGACACTGTCAGTAGTTGGTTTAACGATTTTCTCAATAGTTATAATGAAAGAGTGCTAAGGAAGGAAAGACTCCACTACCTCATATCCGTTTTCATGACCTAAGTCACACGAGCACAAGCCTACTAATTGCTCAAGTTGTTCCTTTAAAGAACGTTTCAAGCCTCCTCGGGCATTCCTCCATAACAATAACCGCTGACATATACGCTACTGCTCTTCAAAGTGCCGACAAGGACGCAGCGGAAGAACTAGAGGACTTTTTGAACACAAAAAAGAACAGGCTTAATGCCCGTTCTTTTTTACTTTTGTGCGCCCGGCATGGGCGCAGTCTAACGGGTGAAAGTCCCGAGTGCGGGTTGATAGTGCCAAGCACATAGCCAAGAGCAAGAGCGTCCATCGTGAGGTGGAGTTTGAAGGAAGCTGGAGGCAAACTTCTGGTCTGACGAACAGAAATCACATTAGGCATATGTAGGCTGGGTGAGGTTGCAAAGCAAACTAAAGCCCAAAACTATCCGGAAGCCTACGGTGTAAATGTGGCAGATAAATGGAAGGAAAGACTGCGTTCTTACCCGGGGAGGTCTCACGGACGTACGGAAACAAAACGTATGAAGTACGGTTGAAACAAGATTTGTCGTGAGAAGTCAGCAGAAGCCATACTACCACTGGCAGTCGACGGCCAGTGGGAAGGGCTGAACCACAGGAGGTGAAAGTAAATGAATGTTACCAAATCAGAAGTTAAGTGTAGCCAACTTCCGGCAGACAAAAGTCCAAAGGAAGGCTCACCGCAAAAGAATAGTGCGGAACACAAAGGATATGCGGAAGCGCACAATTCTGAAAGGATAGCTGAAAACAACATCACCAACGCAGACCTGTCGAAGGAGGGACTGCATGAGCAAATCTTGGATAGAGACAACATGAACAGCGCCTACAAGAGAGTAAAATCCAATAAAGGGGCTCACGGAATCGATGGGATGGAAGTAGATGAACTTCTGCAATATCTCAAAGAAAACGGAAGTCAACTCAGGCAGTCAATCCTGGACGGTAAATACCGTCCTAATCCTGTCCGCAGGGTAGAAATACCCAAAGAAGACGGGAAGAAGAAAAGGAATCTAGGGATTCCTACAGTAGTAGATAGAGTTGTGCAACAAGCCATATCCCAAGTACTTACGGCGATATATGAAAGACAGTTTTCGGACAACAGCTATGGATTTCGGCCTGGACGAAGTGCTCATCAGGCAATCAGGAAATGTCAAGAAAACGTAGACGAAGGATATAAATACGTTGTCGACATGGATTTGGAGAAATACTTTGACACGGTAAACCAAAGTAAACTAGTCGAAGTGCTATCCAGAACCATAAGAGATGGACGTGTCATATCCCTCATCCATAAATACCTGAGAGCGGGAGTAATCGTTAGGCATAAATTCGAAGAAACCGAGATCGGCGTACCTCAAGGAGGCCCTTTAAGTCCAATTCTTAGCAACATCATGCTTACTGAGCTGGACAAGGAACTTGAGAAAAGGGGGCACCGGTTCGTCCGCTATGCGGACGACCTGCTAATCTTCTGCAGAAGCAGGAAAAGCGCAGAACGCACACTCAGAAACATACTCCCTTTCATTGAGAATAAATTATTCCTAAAAGTGAACAGGGAGAAAACAGTGGTCGACTACGTAGGGAAGGTAAAATTTCTTGGATTCTCATTTTACCGCTACAAAGGAAAAACGAGAATTAGAATTCATCCAAAATCAGTTGTTAAAATGAGAAGAAAAGTAAAAGAGCTTACTTCCAGAAGCAACGGAATGGGCAATGAGACAAGAGCAACAAAGCTAAGACGCTACATTATGGGGTGGATAAACTACTTCAAGATAGCGGATATAAAGAAATTGCTATCTGATACAGATGAATGGATGAGAAGAAGGATTCGCATGATTTACTGGAAACAATGGAAACGATTAAGAACGAGATTTAAGATGCTTAAATCGCTCGGAGTCCATAAACAGAAAGCATGGGAATACGCAAATACAAGAAAAGGCTACTGGAGAATATCCAATAGCCCAATCCTATCCAAATCCCTTAATAATGAAACGATTAAAGGATTTGGGTTCCTATTCTTTTCTGAATACTATCGACAAGTAACCGCGTAAACTGAGGAACCGCCGTATACCGAACGGTACGTACGGTGGTGTGGAAGGTCGACCACTCAAATAATGGGTGGTCTCCTATCCGATTATGAATTTTTTTAGGCCTGATTGGGCATCGCTTTGAGTCACATGTCCACAGAATGTCCCCAAATGCTGTATTTATGCAATATATCAATAAGCAAAAACCCGCAAATTACTTGCGGGAGTAAGTCCAATATGGTGCGCCACCACGGGATCGAACCGTGGACCTGCCGATTAAGAGTCGGATGCTCTACCAGCTGAGCTAGTGGCGCAAGTCAGAAGCAACGTTTACATTATATGAAAATATTCGGTTATATTCAAGAGTTTTTTTAATTTTTTTGTTAAAATACCTTCAATTGTAGTTGTTAAGAACTGAATTAGAGTTCCGCTGGACTTTCAAGTAAAGCCACAAG
The DNA here is from genome assembly GCF_049860565.1 of Desulfitobacterium nosdiversum. Lineage (GTDB taxonomy): Bacteria > Bacillota > Desulfitobacteriia > Desulfitobacteriales > Desulfitobacteriaceae > Desulfitobacterium_A > Desulfitobacterium_A nosdiversum. The sequence goes on along the minus strand of NZ_CP172056.1, from coordinate 2,893,600 downwards.
CAGACTGATAGCTGATTCAACATCCCTTGTATCTATCATTTCTGAGGGACTGTGAACATAGCGCGTTGGTATAGAAAGTACACCTGAAGGTATTCCCCCCTTAGTTAAATGAATTGTACCCGAATCTGTTCCTCCAAATTCAAGAACTTCCCATTGATAAGGAATTTGATTGTTTTCTGAGGTTGAGGCCATCCACTGTTTAACTTGCGGCGGGGTAATCATTGAACGGTCAAAAACCTTGATAGCAACCCCCTTTCCGATTTTAACATCCATGGTGTGGGCATTAGGAGTATCCCCTGTAAGAGTTACATCAACAGCAATGGCCAGATCAGGATCAAGTGTAAATGCTGCAGTTTGTGCTCCTCTTAACCCAACTTCTTCTTGAACCGTAAAAACAAAGGAAAGTTCATGATTTGATTGAACTCGCTTTAATGTTTCAAGTGCAATAAAGCAACCGATTCGATCATCAAGAGCTTTAGAGAGGATGCGTGATCCGGTCTGGACAAATGTTCCTATAAAAACTGCAATATCCCCTATTCTAATGATTTGCTCAGCTTCTTCACGATTATTTGCCCCAATATCTACGTAAAGTTTTGTAAGCTTTAAATCAGACGGTTTCTCTAATTTCTCGACGCTTATAACACCGGTATGACCATTTTTGAATTGAACACGGCGATGAGGAAGCTCTGAAATATGAACTCCTCCCACAGGAGTAAAACGTAAAAATCCATTCTCATCGATATGGGTAATCATGATTCCGATTTCATCCATATGGGCAGCAATCATAATTTTCTTTCCGGTTCCCTGACGGACAACAATCAAATTACCTAATTTATCTTGTCTAAACGTATCGCAATACGGGCGGATTTCTTCAATAATCAATTTTCTAACTTCATCTTCAACACCAGAAGGACCATAAACTTGTGTTAGGCGTTGTAACAAAGAATAATCTTCCGAATTTAAACGGATCATTCTAATAATCCCCCTTTTTCTTGATTGAAATTAAACTTTTGAGGAATTTCTTTTAGGATTTCTTCAACAAGTTTAATTGTATTTTGAATATCTTTTTTATTAACTAATGATACGCCTGAGTGAATATAGCGGCATGGTATATTGATGCACAGAGTTGGTATACCTTCTCGGCTTATATGAATTTTTCCGGCATCATTACCCCCACTGCTTCCTCTTCGAAATTGCAAGGGGATTTTTTGATTTTTAGCTATATCCACGACTTGTTGAATTAAAAGGGGATTATAGAGTGTCGATTGATCAAAGATAGATAAAGCGGGTCCTTTACCTAATTCTGTGACCCAATCTGCCTCTTCTTCCAGATGGGCCATTTCGGCTGAGACTGTGCCCTCAAGGACAATGGCAAAATCAGGCTTAAGGTGATAGGCTGCAACCTTAGCTCCTCTTAACCCAACTTCTTCTTGAACCGTAAAAGCTGCAGCCAAAGAAAGATTGAAAGTCTTTTTCAAAATTTCAGTTAGAATATAGCACCCAACACGGTCATCAAAGGCTTTCCCTTTAAAAAAGTCATTTCCTAGAGCCTCAAACTCAGTTGTAAAGTAAGCATAGTCACCTAATTTAACATACTTGGCGGCCTCTTCCTTAGATTTTGAGCCAATATCAATGTATAGCTGTTCCAGCTTAAGAGCCTGTTGGCGCTCTTGCAATTTTTGCAAGTGAATGGCTTTAGCTCCAATCACTCCGTTTATTCCCGAAATATTTATGGGTTTAGAAACAAGAACACGAGGATCAATTCCGCCTACTGACTGAAACTTTAAAAAACCTTCGGAGGTTATTTCTGTAATCATCAAAGCGACTTCGTCCATGTGAGCAGTTATAAGAACTTTTGGGGTGTTCTTCTCCCCTGTCTTATGTGCAATAAGGTTACCGATTTTATCAATAAAAGTGGAATCAACCCAGGGCGTAATAACTGAACGCAAGGTGTTACGAACGTCATGCTCAGCACCTGAAGTTCCATTTAATTCACTTAAGGTTTTCAGTAGCATAGATTTCCCTCCAAATCTTCCGGCAGGCGCGCGATAAAATGAGCGAGCAAAAGACCTGCATTGACCACATCATCAAGAGATATGGTCTCAACAGAGGTATGCATATATCGAAGCGGTAATGACAGCAGACCTGTGGGAACACCAGCTTGAGCGACTTGTATTGCCCAAGCGTCTGTTCCGCTCATGCCGGCAATGGGTTCAATTTGATAAGGTATACGAGCATCTTGAGCAGCCTCAGCCATATGTTTATAAACCGATGGGTGGATATTAGGACCAAGAGCTATAGTCGGCCCTTTCCCTAATTCAATATTAACTTGTCCTTTAGTATCAGGGGTTGATCCGTGGGTAACATCGATAGCAATTGCAAGATCGGGGTTCAGAGTATCGGCACTTGTTATAGCTCCCCTCAGACCTACCTCTTCCTGCGTTGTTGTTACAGCAATGACATCATGTGCATGATGCAGATGGCGGAGTTCCTGCAGACAAATTTGCATTACTACAACACCTGCGCGGTCATCAAATGATTTTCCGGAGATAAGATTGCCCAGCAGGTCAATAGATTTACGTTTGACTGTTATTATATCGCCAATGTTTATCCGGTCCTTAATTTCATCGCAGGACAGACCAACATCAATTCCCATATCTTCAAGTTTAATCGCTTTATCCCTGTCCTCCGCAACCAGATGAGGAGGCATAGAACCAATGACTCCAGGAATAGGTTTACGGCCATGGATAATAACTTCCTGTGAAAGAAGCGTACGTTGATCTACTCCCCCAATTGTAGTGAAGCGTATAAATCCTCGAGGGTCAATCTTTTTGACCATGAGTCCGATCTCATCCATGTGGGCGGCGAGCATTACTTTATAACGTCCTATTTCTCCAGCTTTTTGGGCATATATGTTACCAAAATGGTCGGTGTTAAGCTCTTCCGCGCTGGTTTGGAATTCACGAAGGATAATCGGGGCAATCAAACGTTCATATCCTGATACTCCCGTATGGTCTGATAATTCTTTTAAGAACCTTCTCGCGTATTTTACGCGTTCATTCTCCACGTTTGGCCACTCTCCCTATTTTTTAGTATCAAAGTTCTTATTATCAATTTATGTCCTTAAGAATATCTCTAGATCCATATTTTCTAAATACTTGACCTAAAAATAAACCCCGTATCAGATTAACACGATAACGGAGTTAAGAATTTATATATTTATGTTCTATTTCTGGTTTTTTACAATCAAGGATTAACCGCAAGATTTAATAAGGCTTGTGCATATATTTTTGTCGTTAAGATCAGGTTTTCAATGGATATATATTCATCAGGGCAATGAATGATCTCAGGTTCACCCGGAAGCGTCGGTCCAAAAGCTACACCTTGTTCCATAACCTTGGCATAGGTTCCCCCACCGATAGCAAAAGCGTCACCCTCTTTACCTGTGATCTCTTTATATGCACTTAGCAGTGACTTAACGATTTGACTATCTTTTGGAACATAATGCGCTTTTTGATGACTAAGAATATTAAGTTTAAAATTATGAGCAGATGCGATCTCTTGAATTGGATTTATAACATCATCATATTCAGATAAAACCGGATAACGAATATCGATCACAAGAACTGATTCCTGTGAGGTCAGATTCATAACACCGAGGTTCAGGGAAAGCTTACCCGAAGGCTCATCGCTTAACGTTACACCAAATCCTTCTCCATTAAAACCCGTTCCAGGATATTTGTTGAGCCATTGGATCAGTTCTTGTTCGTCTGAACTCAAGGCTAAAGTTGCAAGAAAACGCAAGGCATAAATTACGGCATTTTTCCCTAGATGAGGCATGCTTCCATGAGCTCCTGATCCCTTAAAGCTAAGTTTTATTGTTTCAGAATTAGATTGAGGGTCAAGGTGTGCTGTCACCCCTTCAGGGAAATTAAAAGCTTTTAATGCATCGGCTACTTCATTTTGATTCAGATTTTGAAGTTCTATTTGACATAAATCAGGGACAACATTAGCACGCTCTCCACCTTGAAGAAGCAGAAGATGGGGTAAGCGATTATAGCGTTTTGAGAATTCAATATGTAGGATCCCTTTTTCGGCGTGGATAAGGGGAAATTCTGCATCAGGTGCAAATCCGAGCTTAGGGAGGTCGGAATGCTGCTTATAATAATCCATATCCCCCCAGCCGGATTCTTCATCTGTGCCTAAAATAAGCCGTATGCGCTTGTTAAACGTAAGTCCTGCATTTTCTATTGCCTTCATGGCAAACAAAGCGGCTAAAGAGGGTCCTTTGTCATCCGTTGCCCCACGTCCGTAAATCCTTCCCTTAACAATTTGACCGCTAAAAGGCGGAACTGACCATCCATCTCCTTCAGGAACAACATCTAAATGACCGAGAATACCAAGAAGTTCTCCTTCCCCTGTTTCAATATGTCCTGCATATCCTTCAAAATTACGGACGGTAAATCCTAATTTTTCCCCTAAAGCGAGAGTCCATTCAAGACATTGTTGTATACCTGGTCCAAATGGTGCACCCGGACCGGCATTTTTCGTATTTTTAACACTATTAAAACGTACACAGGTCTGAACAGCAGTAATGAGCTCGTCCTTTAAATTATCAATTTCATGATCTAGACGCATTCTTATACCTCCGATTTAACAATTTAATTGTTATAATCTAATTCATTACAGTCTATCCTAGCATACCCGAATTAAGAATTGAAGTTGTATTGAAAGAGATGTGACCAAGGAAAAACCCGACGTAAAGCCGGGTTTAATTTCTTAACTTTAAAAATTAGGTTTAGGGAGAGTTAGCTTTCTGACTCTGGCTTGATGTATTCGTTTGTTCATTAAGCGGGGAAAATTTGATATTAACGGTAGAACCTTTATTGACGACTTGCCCTGGAGAAGGTGTTTGGGATTTAACTAAACCACTTCCCGAAAAGTTAAAATGCAATTCAACTTTCGCAAGTGCTTCTCCTGCTTGACGTAATGTTAAACCGGTTAAATCTGGAACTACTGCTTCTCCCGCTAACGGTTGGCGAACTGGGGTTACAGGTTGTGGAGTGGGACGAACAAAAGTTTGATCCGGTAAACTTGACACAGCGCTAACGGTTTCTTTTTCAACCGGAATTCCATAGTATTGCAAAGCACCTTCAAGAATTGCTTTAGCTCTTGGTCCGCCTAACGTTCCTCCTTGATGGCTTTCACCTCGAGGGGTATCAATTGTGATTAATACGGCAATTTTAGGGTTGTCGGCTGGAGCATAGGCAGTAAAAGAGGCAATAAAATCAGTCGTAGAATAGTTTCCGGTCTTGGGGTCAATTTTTTGAGCTGTTCCTGTTTTTCCAGCTACCTGGATACCCGGAATTTGAGCAAGCCGGCCTGTTCCATCTGATACAACTTTTTCAAGTATTCCAGTCATTTGAGAAGCTGTAGTTTTGGAAATGACCTGGCGGACAGGCGTTGGTTTAGTCTGTTTCACAGTTCCATCTGCGTAGGCCACTTTATCAACAATATACGGCTTATACAAAGTGCCTCCGTTAGCAACGGCAGAAATAGCGGACAATAATTGAATGGGAGTAACCAAATTCGCTTGACCAAATGACATTGTCGCCAGATCAATAGGTCTCGCTTCGTCCTGGGGAACAAGCAATCCGCTTTCTTCCCCGGCGATGTCTATTCCTGTTTTAGTTCCAAACCCAAAAGCTTTTAAGTAGGTATAAAAAGGAGCAATGCCTAATTTCGTACCGACTTGTGAAAGAACGACATTATCTGAAAGCTCCATACCTTGTGTAAAATCTAACCAACCGTGAACAAGTTGATCAGAGTCCCAGTTCGTAATTACGCGATTTCCTACTTTGTAATAACCGGGATCTTCAAACTTATCGGTAGGAGTTATCCTTCCTTCCTCAAGGGCAGCAGCACCTGTAATAATTTTAAATGTTGAACCCGGTTCATAGGACATGCTGATGCTTAAATTTTTACGATTTTCGGCATCTGTTTTATTGTAATCGTTTGGATTAAAGTTTGGGCGAGATCCCATACCTAAGATTTTACCAGTCATCGGGTCCATTGCTAAAATTGAGACTCGTTTTGCATGAGTTGTTTTTACAATATCATCAAGCTGTTGTTCAACTAAATATTGTATGGTGGAGTCCAGTGTCAGCGTTAGATTAGCTCCCTTTTGCGGAGTTTTACTATTATCAAGAGTATCTAAAACCGAAGATAAGCCGGAATCTTGCTGCTGCGAGGTATAACCCGGAGTTCCGTAAAGTTCTTTATCATAAGCAAGTTCTAGCCCTTCAGCCCCTTCTCCTGAGAGTTTAACAATGCCTAATACGGATGAAGCTAATGATTCCATGGGATAAACACGTTTTTGTTCATCGCTAAAGCCAACTCCGGGGATTTTTAAAGCCTGTATTTGTTCTACTTTAGATATATCAACCTGGTGAGCTAAGCTTACCCAGGAAAGATCTTTATTAAGTTTATCAAGAATTTCTGAACTTTTTAATCCAAGTACATCTCCAAGTTTTTTCGCAATATCACTTTTATCGTATTTTTTCCCATTCGAGATAAGATCATTTAAAGTTTTTGGGTCTGCGTAAACACCTTTGACAGGTATGCTTTGTGCCAGAACATGTCCTTGTGCGTCAAAAATTTGTCCTCTTTCCGGAAGGAGGCTTTGATCCTGAGTACGACGCTCGATGCCTTGAGCCTTAAGGTCAGAAGCTTGTACGATTTGAAGATAAAATAATTTACCAACAATAGTGAACATCAGAGCAGATAATATTATATAAATAAATTTTTCACGGGTAAAGTACCCCTTTATTCGTGAAGATTTTGGAGGAAATTTCAATGATGATCCTACTTTCTCTAATTCATTAACAGTTAGATTATACCATGTTATAAAGCAAGGAAGAAGCTCACATTTTCTTAACTATCGATGAATACTATCGTACCACCTCGCTAAGAAACTGTGAGCTTCGATTCTATTTTCTCCACCCAAAATAAAAGCATACGAAATTCAAGAATGTATTTTATGGAAATAAAAAGCCAAAGGCTAAGCCGCAAATAAGCCCGCCTAAGTGAGCATAAATATCAATCCCTGGTTGAATCAAACCCAAGCCTAAATTAATGATGATAATAACAATCAGGTTTTTGCCCAAGCCGGATTTCCAGAGTTGAGGCTTCTTCCAAGCATAAGGAACTAAAGCGCCAAGAAGGCCAAAAATTGCTCCTGATGCACCGGCTGAAAGGGCATCGGTAAAAAGAAAGCTGAAAATCGAACCCGTAATTCCGGTGAATAAATAAATAAGAAGAAAACGTTTACGGCCAAATCGTTCTTCACAAAATGAACCAAGCATCCATAAGGCATAAAGGTTAAATGCAAGATGGAAAAAACCGATATGAATAAACATGCTTGTAAAAAAACGCCAGACTTGGCCCTCAAGAATAAGCTCATTGACTTTGGCCCCGAAAATGATCAGATTTCTTTCAGATGTTGAACCTCCTGCCAAGGTCATGAGGATAAACACGATAAGATTAAGGACTGCGAGAACAAAAGTAATATAAGGAATGTGTTTTTTTGTATAAGTATGATTAATCTCAGCATTCGCAAAATCAGGGTTTAAAGAATCCTGAGCACTTGTATTTAGATAAGTCATAAGCCAATCCCATGTCTTTTGTTTCGGATTAGGGGGATATGGAAAGACATATCCAGTTTGAAGGTCAATAAACCAGGATTGAATGCTGCTCAGTACGGATTGATCGAGGTCCTTTGAATTTAATCCTTCAGGACAGAAGAGAAATGCCTCGGCTCTTTGTATTTGTGGGTCTATTGGCAGAGGAGGGATTTGTTGCTTTGGTAAATATGTTAAGAAAAGAAGAATACGATTCTCTTTAAATAAGGCAGTCCAACCCGAACTGTAGTTTTCAATTTCCCAACCGTTTTGGACAAGGTTAGATATAAGCTTTTGATAAATGAATGACATCTCCCCTCACTAATAATTAAGATGCTCATGATTTTCAATTTTATAGGTTAAGGTTAAGGCTGTCAAAGATAAGTCTTAAAATTAACTAAAAAGAACTCTGCACCACCATATATGATGCAGAGTTCGTCAGTATTGAGCTAGATTGAGCCAGCCTAAAGAACTAGTTTAAGATGCGAGAAATCATCCATTTTTCCAGGAAACACCGAATCCGCCACGCGGGTATTCCCATAGGATATTCCCCTTAGGACATCCGACACGGCATGTTCCGCACTCTAAACACCCTTCATAGCCGACTGAAATACGGTTTTCTTCTTCATCCCAGTCATAAACATGTGCGGGGCAAATACGGGTGCAAGGCTTATCCTGACATTTTAAACAGACTTCATTATCTGCAATTTTAATATGATTAAGCTTGTCAGTATTGTAGCGCACTAGATATAACTTGTCATCTAATTTCATTTCAGTGCCCTCCATGCGCCAAAAATATCTTTGAATATAGCGCCTTTTGAACGTTTTTCAAAAGCATTTTTCATAATTTCTTTAAAACGATCTTTTTTGGGTACTCCATCAGCAGTAAAGAACAAACGAGCAGAATCCGCAAGGATTTCTGGGTAAACCTTAAATAGGTCAGGCTTACTTTCAAGGAAGTGATTCAGGTTACGATACTTATAAAGGTCCTTAACTACGAAGGAATCGCGAACACGTGTTTCATAAACACTCATTCCCTGAGCACTTGTGTCACCGGACTTAATGGCTTCTGCAGCAACTTGTCCGGCAATTTTACCTGAGGTCATTGCTAAGTTGGAGCCCTCACGGTTTATACCGTTAACGAACATGGCTGTATCCCCAGCAACTAAAACCCCTTGTCGGTAGAGTTTCGGCATAGCATTGTAGCCGCCTTCAGGAAGTAAGTGAGCCAAGTATTCTTTGGTTTCTCCTCCTTGAAGCAAACGCTTAATATATGGCTTAGCTTTAAGATTTTCCAAGAGATCATTGGGAGTCCATTTTTGCTCAATGAGTTGTTCAAGAATAACCCCAACACCGATGGAAATCGAGTCTTTGTTAGTATAAACAAAAGCTGTTCCTAACATACTGTCAGTTGAGTCACCAAACAACTCAATCGTTGCTCCTTGTCCAGCTTCTAAACAGAAACGATCTTCGATCTTTTCTGGAGGAAGGGCAATAATTTCTTTAACTGCGACTGCAACAGCATCAGGACGCAACGGATTAGCCAGTCCTGCTTTTCTTGCTACAAAATTGTTAGCACCTTCGGCAAGAATAACAACTTTTGTACCGAGATCTCCTTCTGCACGACCAGTGCGAACACCGACGACCTGATCTCCTTTATAAAGCAGATCTTCAACAACTGTTTCAGGAATGATCATTACTCCGGCTTCTACCGCTTTTTCAGCAAGATAACGGTCAAATTTCACCCTTAAAACAGTATGCGCATTATAAGGGGGTTCAGCCCAAGCAGGATCGCGATACCCGCCGATGATAAGTTCCTGTCCCTTTAAAAAGCCATAACGCTGTTCAATAACAGGTCTTTCCAAAGGCGCGTCTTTCCAGAATTCCGGAACTACGGCTTCAGTTGCTTTGGTATATAATACCCCACCCATTACGTTTTTAGTTCCTGGATAATCTCCACGTTCAATGACGACGGTTTTCATACCTGCCTTTGCAGCACTAATCGCGGCAGACAGACCGGCAGGACCGCCGCCGACGACGATCACATCAAAGTTTTCCATGTTGCCCCTCCTTATTTCGCCGCGCCGTGCTGTAGGCGCTCCTTAAATTCAGCCGTTAAGGCAGGAACCACTTGGAAGAGGTCTCCAACGATTCCGTAATTAGCAACCGTAAAAATCGCAGCTTCCGGGTCACTGTTAACAGCAATAATATAGTCAGAAGTTTGCATTCCGACCAAGTGCTGGATTGCACCGGAAATCCCCAACGCAATATAAACCTTAGGACGAACAGTTACCCCTGTTTGTCCAACTTGTTGATCATGAGAAAGCCAACCTGATTCAACAGCACCACGGGTACCAGCTATCGTACCACCAATAGCGTCGGCAAGTTCTTCGGCGATAACCATGTTTTTCTGTGAACCAATACCAAGTCCTACAGCAACAATAATTTCTGCTTTGTCCAAGAAAGCACTCTTAGCTGTAGCAGCAATGAATTCGACTACTTTAGTGCGATAGTCAGCTTCATTTAGAGCTACTTCTTCTCTAACTATAATTCCTTCGCGTCCTTCAACTCGTTCAGGCATAGCCATAACCCGAGGACGTACCGTAGACATTTGTGGACGATGAGTACGACATTGAATTGTCGCCATAATATTTCCGCCGAAGGCAGGACGTGTCATTTTAAAAAGTCTTGTTTCAGGATCAATTTCCAATACCGTACAATCAGCGGTTAAACCTGTTTGAAGTTGAGTTGCAACAGCAGGGAAAACATCACGTCCCATAGAAGTTGCGCCGCAAAGGATAATCTCAGGCTTATATTTACGAGAAAGATCGACAATCGCATCCGCGTAGGGTTCAGTTCGGTAATCTTTAAGAATTGGATTATCAACGACATAAACTTTTTCGGCACCGTAAGCAAAGGCTTCAGTAACCACATGATCCACTTGATAACCTGTTACAATAGCACAAAGTTCGGTTCCCAGTGCGTCAGCAAGTTTTCGGCCTTCACCGAGTAATTCCCAAGAGACTTGAGAAATATTGCCATTGATATATTCTACAATAACCCAAACTCCGCTTGCTTCCCCTTCAGCAGCGGGCTGTGCTTTAGAAGCTTTTTTCTCTTCAGCGGAGGCAGCTTGATTCGGCTGAGCTGCTTTTTCCGGAGCTTTCTTAGCACGCTCTGGCATACTTAACGCGTCAGCAGGGCAGATCTTAGTACATTTAGTACAATCTTTACATTTTGCAGGGTCTACAACGGCGACACCATCAATGATATCAAGTGCTTCAAAAGGACATTCCATTGTACAAGCACCGCATCCGATACATTTAGCCTTGTCTACAATAACGGCCATTAAAGTTTTCCTCCCTTCGCTAAGGGGCGATCAGAAATAATATTTTCTTTAAGCAATGTCTCTACAATTGACTTCGCCGTACCCGCCGGATCTTTAGTTGCATCTATTTTTTCTCCGCCAGAACGAACTGGAGGAGCGAAGATACGCACTACACTAGTAGGTGAACCTTTAAGTCCCATTTGAGCTGCATCAAAAGGGAAGGATTTAGAAGTCCACACTTCAGGCTCATATTTAGCAGCGTTCATCATGTTCGGCAAAGATGCATAACGTAAATCGTTAAGCTCTTTTTCAACGGTTAGCAACGCAGGTAATTGAGCTTGTACAACCTGACGGCCGCCTTCAGTTTTTCTTTCAACTGTAACAGATGTCTCAGTAATTTCGCGAACTTTAATCGAGTACGTGATTTGAGGAAATCCTAAACGTTGGGCAATTCCAGGACCTGTTTGTGCTGTATCTCCATCAATAGCTTCTTTACCCGCAAAGAGAAGATCGATTGGATCTTCTTCATGAATTTTTCGAATAGCCGTGGAAATGATATAAGCAGTTGCCAAAGAATCAGAACCACCAAAGGCTCTATCACTCAGCAAAATTGCTCTATCAGCCCCAAAAGACATTCCTTTTTTCAGGGCTTCGATTGCTTGCGGAGGTCCCATACTGACAATAGTTACTTTTCCTCCGACTTTTTCCTTAAGACAAATTGCTTCTTCTAAAGCATGTGCATCATAAGGATTAATAATGGATGGGACCCCTTGACGCATTAGGGTATTTGTCACGGGATCAATCCGGACTTCGGAAGTATCCGGTACTTGCTTTAAACAGACGACAAAATGCAAACTAGCTCCCTCCTCTATCTTTACCTTGTGAAATTAATCATGAGTCTCATGTAAAATAATAGTACAAAGTCACTAAAAAAACAAGCTTTTGATATTAAATATTTTAAAATGTTAGAAAAATCTGAATGGATATAATAAAAACGAAATTTGTCGCAAAAAATTTGCAAAGTCTTTGATACTTAAGGTGAGAGCTCTTATTTTGAAATCATAAATATTGAATTTGATCTACCTATAAATACTATAGATGGCATAAATTACTTTATTTTACTTAATTTTAGATAAATATTTCTCTGCTTCGACGGCAGCAAGTGCACCGTCGCCAACTGCAGTTGCAACTTGGCGTAAAGGAGTATTGCGAATATCACCTGCTGCGAAAATCCCGGGGATATTTGTCTCAAGTAGATTTCCGGTTTTTATATAGCCTCGTTCATCTATTTCTATTTCCCCTTGTAAAAAACCGGCGTTCGGTTCAGTTCCAATATAAATAAATACTCCGTCAGCTGGAAGCACCTGGGTTTCGCCACTCATTGTGTTTTTAACTTTTACACCTTGTACCTGTTCCTGGCCAATGATTTCTTCGACAACAGTGTCAAGTACAAATTGAATTTTTGAATTGCTTTTGGCCCGTTCAAGGGCAATTTGAGAGGCTCTAAAGCCTGAGCGGCGATGAATTATTGTTACTTTTTCTGCAAACTTTGTTAGATACGCCCCTTCTTCTAAGGCTGCATCTCCGCCTCCGACTACAATAACCTTTTTTCCTTTAAAAAACGCTCCATCACAGGTTGCACAATATGAAACACCTCGGCCGTGAAATGTATTTTCTCCGGGAACGTTTAAAAGGCGAGGTTTTGAACCGGCCGCAATAATTACGGCTTTAGCTTCAAAGGTTTGCGTTTCGGTAATAATCTTTTTGATTGATCCCTGGAGTTCAAGGGCATTAACTTGATCAAATATAAATTCAACCCCAAAAGCTTGAGCTTGAAGATGAAAATTATTCATGAGCTCGAATCCGCTAATGCCTTCAGGAAAACCAGGATAATTTTCAATTTTCTCAGTCGAGGCAGCTTGTCCTCCAGGCATAGCCATCTCTATAATACCCGTTTTCAGCCCACCGCGAGCGGCATAGACCCCCGCTGTAAGTCCTGCCGGACCCGCTCCAATAATTAAAACATCATACATCAACAACACCTCGTTTAAGAATAATCAATATTTCCAGTATATCATGAACCAGCCTATTTTGATGTAGTTTTTGTTACCTTATTCGTTTTAACAATTATTTTGGAAAAAGGTATTTTAAGGCGTTGGGCAGAATATAAGGGTAATTATGTTAGAAAACTAAGGAATGGGTATACTATGTTGTCTGGATATTAAGGGGGTATGGTTTTGAACCGGATTACGAAAACGATTATTGGAATTGCATTGGTTTTAATTCTTTTAACAGCATCGAGTGGTTTATATGAAGATTGGCTCTGGTTTAAAGATTTAGGATATGAGCAATTGTTTTGGACTCCACTCCTTAGCAAGTGGTTAATTGAAGTGGTTAATGGAACGATTCTTTTTATATTTATTGCCGGAACTTTATTTTCGATTCGCCATGCAATTTTAACATTTGTTAATGATAAATTAAGAAATCGTTTACGTTTAGTCCATCAAATGGATCGCCCTGTTTATAAGTTAAGTCAAAGGCGAATTACGATTTGGTTATTGTTAATATCTGTAGTTATTAGTTATGGAGTAAGTTTTGTTGCTGGCTTTACCGGTTGGCTCGAAGTTCTATCCTTTATGAAATACACCCCATTCGGACAAGGAGACCCGGTTTATGGAAAGGATTTAGGCTTTTATTTTTTTCAGCTTCCCTTTTTGCAAACTGTCTATAATGCGTTTTTTGGCCCGCTTTTAATTCTTACTTTTTTTACAGCACTTTTTTATACCCTTACAGGAGTTGTGCGTTTCCATATATCCAAACTTAAATTTTGGAGAAAAAATGCGATTGAGATAAATCCAGATGCAAGACGTCATCTTGCACTACTTTTAACTGCTTTATTAGCTTTCAAGACTTTTGGCTATTATTTAGATAAATATCAGCTCCTATATTCTAAACACGGACATGTGGTTGGTGCTGGATATGCTGATTTAACAGTAAGTTTACCTGTCTTAAACGTCCTGATTGTTTTAAGCATAGCCGGTTGTATTGCAGCCTTTTTGACACTTTTCTTAAAGGAAGTAAGATTATTAACTATTCCTATTGTAAGCATATTCCTGGTGGGATCTGTTTTATATGGCATTTTCCCTTCATTAATTCAATCGTTTATTGTAGTACCGAATGAGTTAAATAAAGAAGCACCTTATATTCAAAATGAAATAACAATGACACGATTTGGCTATGGTTTAAACGTTATTAACGAACAGGATTATCAAGGCAATATTCCCTTAGATGCAAAGAGCTTAAGCGCAGAACAGCCTACCCTGAATAATATTCGTTTGAATGATACACGTCCTTTAATACAAACCTTTACCCAAAAGCAAGGGATTCGGCTTTATTATAAATTTAATGATATTGACGTAGATCGCTATCAAATCAATGGTGAAAGCCGACAAGTCATGCTTTCTGCACGCGAACTTTCGACTAATGATTTGGATAGTAAAGCGAAAACCTTTGTCAATCTTAGATTTAAATATACGCATGGCTACGGAGTCGCTGCATCCTTTGCAAATGCCGTAACTGCCGAAGGCCTTCCGAATTTTGCCATTAAAGATGTACCCCCAACAACAGAATTCCCTGAACTTAATCTTAAGGAGCCCCGCATTTATTATGGCGAATTAACCAATGATTGGGTTGTTGTTAATACCGATATTAAAGAATTTGATTATCCTCAAGGTAATGCAAATGCTGAAAGCCGCTATGAAGGCAAAACAGGAATTCAATTGAGCCCCTTGAATAAGTTAATGCTTTCTTTAAAGCACGGGACGCCAAGATTTTACTTAGCAAATGAAGTGAACTCTCAAAGCCGTATCTTACTCCATCGCAACATCATGGAACGGGTAAAAAAACTAGTCCCATTCTTGGAATACGATGAAGATCCTTATCTTGTTATTAACCAAGGACATCTTCAATGGATTCTTGATGCTTATACTTCCTCTGATGCACTGCCTTACGCAAGTGTTTATCCTGAACGTAACTTTAATTATATTCGGAATTCAGTTAAAGTAGTGATTGATGCATACGATGGAACTGTAGATTTTTATGCCGTTGATTTAAAAGATCCTATTCTTCAGACTTATCGCAAAATATTTCCCGGTGTATTTAAAGATTTGTCTCAGATGCCCCCTGCTTTAAAAACACATTTGCGTTATCCGGAGACCTTATTTACTATCCAAAGCAATATGCTAAAAAATTTTCATATGACTGATACTACAGTGTTTTATAATAAGGAGGATTCTTGGGATATCGCTCAAGAACTTTTTAATTCAAAACCTCAAAATATGGAACCTTACTATACAGTCATGCAAATACCTGGAACAGGACAATCCGAGTTCGTTTTAATACTGCCGTTTACACCGGCTTCAAGCAGTACAAATACTCGCAACAACATGGTCGCTTGGATGGCTGCACGAATGGATACTGATCATTATGGAGAGCTTCTTTTATATAAGCTTCCTAAAAATATAGAGATTGATGGTCCTCTCCAAATTGAATCACGGATTGATCAGGATCCGGAAATTTCGAAACAGCTATCCTTATGGAATCAGCAAGGCTCTAGTGTTATCAGGGGGAATCTGCTTGTTTTGCCGATGCAGGGAAACTTCCTTTATGTTGAACCCATTTACTTGCAGTCAAATAAAGGGGGGAGTATTCCCGAAATGAAACGGGTCATTTTAGTTTATCAGGATAAGTTAGTAATGGCTGAAACTCTGGGAAGCGCCTTAAATCAGATATTTGGAGCAGATATTCCTCAACCTGTGACTCCAGGAAAGACTGCTGCACAACAGAATGCTGCGGCACAAACGCCTAAAACCACTCCTGCATCCCCTGCCGCTCAATCAACTACTGTTGAAGACATATCTAAAATACTGGATCAAATGAGTCAGCTTCGATCGATGATGGATCAATTAGAGTCACAGCTTAAAAACTTACAATCAGGAACAGCACACTAATAACTATAAATGACACAGCATATATTACAAAATAGAGACGGCTCACTTTCTTAGTGAACCGTCTCTATTTATTTCGCTATTAATTTACTGAAGGGGTTTAAGTTCAATATCGGTTGAAGAACCGTTAGGGGTAAGTTCAACAAGTTCAGCGCCGTCTTTTGAAATGAAGTTATTTTTACCCGTGAGCTCAACTTGTTTTAGCTGACCGTCTTTTTGAATGAGGTAGGCCGTTTGATTGCTATTGATTACAATTTGACTGTTTGTACCGATGACTACCGATGCATCTTTAAATGGAATTAAACCTTGCCAAATCGTCTTGAATTCTAATTTTGTGCTGGTTGAGTTTTCAGCAGCAGAATGGATTTTAACGAGATTATTTCCATCAATTTGACCTAAATAAAGTGTGCCGAAACGATCCCCTAAAATAGTTTCTGTATTATCTTCCGAGACTGTTTGACGCTGAGTACCTTGAAGAGATTGAATAACTTTTGAATTTCCCGTTTTACTTTCAATATAGAGTGTACCAAACTTGTCTGAAGCAGCCATTTCCGTGATAAGTTCACCGGAACGGCTTAGAGTTCTTACATTTTTCATAACATCTATTTCCATCAACTGGCTGTTAGAGCCAGTTTTAACGGTCAGATAAATAAGATTTGTAAATGTTGAAACAACCATATCTGTAATTTGTCCACCAGCAGGAAAACTGCTAATACTTTCGTTAAATCGATCATCTGGTTCTGTATCTTCATCACTATTGGGTAATTCTAGAGTATATAGATCTGTAATTTGGGGATTGGAATAGTGCGTTACAACGCGTTGTTCTTGAGTTGGGGTGGAAGCCGGAGTTGTACTATTTACTGGAGCTTGCTGCGGATCTTCGGTTTTAACTGTCTCAGGTTTTGTCGCTTGAATTTGGGCAGTATTAGGAGGTGAAACTTGAGTAGAAGTTGCTTCCTGAGTATGGGCTGTATTTCCTTTTGGTTTTTGCACAGTCGTGGTAGTGTTTGAAGAAGCTGGAGTTTTCGATGTGCTTGAATTAGCGGAAGCAGTCGATTGAGAAGTTGAAGGTGCCGGAGTTACGGGAACGGTTTCCGTAGTTACTGGATTAGGGTTTTTACGGGCATAAAAATAAACTAGCGTATTTCGGTCAGGCAGCCATTGAAAATAGAGTACTCCCAAATTTTTGTCGTTACTTGGTGCAGACTTCGTGAAAACCTGTTTATCTTGTTTTAAATTATATACCTTTAGAATTCCATTTTCTTCATAGGCTATATAATCCTTTCCATAAGATATCTGCATGTTTTCAAAATTCGTTCCACTGATTGTCGTCTTTAAAGTACGAACAATAGGTTGAGTGGTCGCCGGAGTCATTACTTTTTCTATTTGCCGATTTAAAAGGTAATAAATCGGGAGTTGCAGCATTACGGACACAAGCGTCCAGCTTAAAATAATTTGCCACTTTTTTTTCACTTGTGGTACCCCTTTTCAATTCCTTTTCATTTTTACGATTATTTAGGCATAACAACAAAAGCCGTTGGGATATAGCGTTCACCAAAGACGTTCCATAGTTTGTTCATGACTTTGCCATTATAGACTAACTCTGAGGAAGATCCTCCATCTAAGTTAACTGCATTAACAGCGTGATAATCCAAAAAGATATTCATCATATCACGTAAAGTTGCGCCAATGCTCCAGGTCGGTTGGCGGCCATCAATAACAAGAAAAATAATTGTTCCGTCGGCTGTTTGTCCAATACCTGTACGTGGGGCTATCCCCCATCCTCCATCTCCAGAGACTGCGGGCTTTCCGTTTTCTACAAGATTAGGGTAGAAAGACACGGCTTCCTTAATATGCTTTTGTTCAATTTGATCTGCCGACATATCTCCAATAATGAGTTTACCGTCTTTATCAATAGCTACTATATTTACGGTTTTATTGCCAACATTATTGTGAACAATTTCTCCATTATGAACAGTTAATCCATCAGGAAAAGCTCCATTCCCCTTGCCATTAGGGTCATAAAAGCCTCCAGCATTGATGGCGGCGACAGCGCCGGTATCCTTAACAAAGTCACTAACACGCTCACCTGCAACTCCAATTTCTTTGGTAACTGCAACCTGAACTCGCTTTGGATCCTTAATTAACATAACTTTTCCTTTAAAATTCGGTCCTTTTATATCCTCAATAGTAATACCAGTTGAAGGATCAGTTACAACTTTATCACGTTCAACATTTAAACCTGTAAAAGTACCTGCTGAATCATAAGCATGCATGAGCTCGTCAATCTTTTCCTGCGAAAGAAAAAGTCGTGCTACCTGTGGGTGACGTGAGGTTGCTATAGAACCCACGGCCATAACTTTTAATGACTCAAATGGACCCCAAAATACAATAAAGGGAGCAAGCAGGACAGTTAAGACTAAATTAAAAGCAATAAAAGCAATAATCATCTTCCAACGAATTTTTTTCGTTTTCGTTTTCATTTTCATGTTATATTCCTTTTCCCCTCAATTTTCTAGTTAGGACTTTTGAGATTCATTAAAATCAAAAAAACAAGCCGCATTGAAAGCGTGCGGCCTAGTATTTTTAACTTAATAAAGCTAGTATATCAAATCAATTATTTTCATTCAATACTTTCTCAATTCTTCAAATGAATCATTCCGGATTGATTTCTAACCGATAGGTCAAATTTGCTGCTTTGTCTATCATATTAGCAACGCTGCAATATTTCTCCATAGATAAAGAAATCGCTCTTTTAAGTTTTTCCTCTGCTTCTTGCAGACCTTCTCCCCAGAATTGATACACTACTTCGATATCGGTAAAAACCCGAGGATGTTCAGATGCCCTTTCGCCCTGTACATTCACCTCAAAGCGTTCAAAGGAAACACGCATTTTATCGAGTATTGAAACAATATCCATGCCGCTGCAGCCCGCAATTGACATCAATATCATTTCCATTGGGGTAGATCCAATTCCTGTACCACCAGCAGTTACACTTGAATCAAATTGTGCACGAATTTTGGATTGACCTTCTCCTTCAAAATGCATCCCTTTTATATGTCTAACTTTAACATTCATATTAATTCCTCCTCGAAACTATTATTATTATTGTAACTCATTAAAGTGGAAATAAAAAGTTTGAATTTATGATACTTTTTGGTTTAAAGTATGTCACAATAAATAATCAAATGGAATAAAGTAATGCATAAAAAGTAATTGTGCCATACTCAAAAAGATGCTAATATAACTATGCAAGAAATACATAAAGAATATAATATAGAAAAGGGGTGCGGTAATTGGCAATACGAGTAGGGATTAATGGATTCGGTCGAATTGGGAGAAATGTTTTTAGAGCAGCTTATGGCCGAAAGGATTTAGAAATTGTGGCTGTTAATAACCGAACATCAGGAGAAATCCTACCTCACTTACTAAAATATGATTCTGTACATGGTGTTTTTCCCGGAAAGGTAGAATATGTTGAGGGCGGTTTTAAGGTTGATGGCCGGATGGTTAAAGTTGTTTCTCATACCGATCCAGGAGATATTCCTTGGGGAGACTTAGGTGTCGATATTGTTATTGAGTCAAGCGGAAAATTTAATAATGGCCCCGCTTGTCGCCAACACCTTGCTAATGGAGCTAAAAAAGTAGTAATCTCCGCTCCTGCTAAGGAAGAAGATATTACTGTCGTTATGGGTGTTAATGAAGAGAAATATGATTCGGCGATCCACCATATTATATCAAATGCCTCCTGTACAACGAATTGTTTAGCTCCTGTTGCAAAAGTTCTACATGAAGCTTTCCACATTAAGCGTGGATTTATGACAACCGTACATTCTTATACAAATGATCAACGAATTTTGGACCAATCTCATAAAGATTTCCGCCGGGCAAGATCAGCAGGCTTATCCATTATTCCTACAACGACGGGAGCAGCTAAAGCAGTTTCCTTAGTACTTCCAGAACTGAATGGCAAGTTGAGCGGTTTTGCAATGCGTGTTCCAACTCCTAATGTTTCCGTCGTCGACTTAGTAGTTGAAGTGGAAAAATCGACAAACCGTGAAGAAGTAAATGCTGCTTTAAAAGACGCTAGTCGTGGTTCACTGGAAGGGATTTTAGATTATACTGAACTTCCTCTCGTTTCGAGTGACTTTAATGGCAGTTCCTTTTCTTCTATTGTGGATGGATTATCAACAATGGTAATGGAGGACAATTTATTAAAAGTTCTAGCTTGGTATGATAATGAATGTGGATATTCCTGCAGAGTTTTAGATTTAGCAGCATGGGTTTCACGCTAAACAAAACACTCTATAAACTATAAAAAAAGAGCCTTGAGGCTCTTTTTTTTATTCTGGCAACCAATGTCCTTTAATAATTTCCATAGCAACTGAAGATAAACTTTTTCTTTGTGACATTGCGTACTGTTGAATTTTGCGATATGCTACCTTCTCCTCATATCCTGTCTTCTGAATAACTGTAAGAAGAGCTTGATAGTACAGCTTCCGTGCTTTGAGATCGTCCTCCAACCTTGAAACTTTTTTGAGAATCTCTTGTTCTTTTAAAAAACGGTTTTCAGAGTAAAAAACAGCTGTTACGAGCTCAAAAGCACGAAGAGGTTGAATCAACACATAATGAGGGTCAGCTTTGATAATATCGGGTAAGGCATCCGTATCTTCTTGTGAAACTGTAACGATTACAGGACATAACCTTTGGTCAGCAATGTTTTGGAGTAAATCAAAGGCACTAAGGCCCAGAACATCCCAAGTCATTATCACTAATTCGGGTTCAAGACGGTGAAGTAGACGCAGTGCCTCAATCCCATTAGACGTTGTACCAATGGCCTGATAATTAGCTAAAGGTATGATCGCTTTAAGCTCTGAAATTTGCCGTAGATTACCAATTAATAATGCGCGCTTCATTACCTTCCCTACCCTACTTATTTAAATAATGAAAAAGCGCCCTTATTAGAGCGCACCTAAATAAGAATACCGTTTTTTTAATTATTTGGCAACTGCACTCAGTTGTTCTTCTGCTAAATAATCTTCATTAGATTTATTAGGTTGCGGTATGATTTTTTCTTCATCCTCTTCAACTACTTCTTTCCACCTTAAAGGAAAAATTAGAACAGCAAGTGTCAATCCCCCAACGGATAAAAGAAAATATTGGAGAGACAGAAGGAAAAACAGGAAAGAAATGTGATTGGCTGGGGTCCCTATGGCATAACCATAGGGTTGAACAGACTGCCATGTTACATTATCCCGTTCCCAAGTAGCTAAACCCAAAAAATCAACTGAATTGATGAGCTGACTAGTCGGTTCATAAAATGAATCGGTTGAAGCGGCATAAATAAACCCTTTTTTTGTATAGATTTTATCTAATTCCACAGTGCTTCCGCTGATAGCGGCTTTGGTATATGTTCGTTCAATTCTTAAAACATCATCTGAGGTAACATTAACAGGACCATTTTGCGTAATTACTGTGTAGAGTCCTCGATCTACGGCTTCAACATTGACAACTCGAACATCCATCACTTTAATAAGAATAATTGATAGAATCATTAACGCTAAACAGAAATAAATAATTATTCCTGCTATGCGTTCTCGAGATAATGGCTTATGTTGTCGCATGAAATGTTGCACGTCCTTTTTAATTAAAATCGTTATTTTTCAAACTTAATATTAGTTTAACACAATGCTCATTGTACTATAATTTGAGATTATGAACAAATTAATGAGAGCTAAAATATTTGCCAAAACGGCTAAGAAATCGCAACAAATCTTCAGGGCTAAAGTTAAGGGACGAATTTGCTTGTTCTCCCGGTTTAGACAAGGGTTTTGCGCCCGTGGTTTGAGGGGATACTACTGCACGAATTAATATTGTAGCAAGGAGACTTAATAGTATAATAGGTAAAGAGCCTCGCAGCCCAGGAAAAGCAATGACAGGAAGAAAAAAACTTAAGTTTGGGGAAAACGTCATATTCGAAAAATCTGAAGTTACAAGTAGACTAATAACTAACGGCGCTTCTGGGGGTAATGGTTGAATAAAGCCTCTTGATCCTGATGTGAATGGGGTTATCGGATTTGTCGAGGAAGACGCTGCAGAAATTGGTGGTGTTATAATAGATTGCGTTATTCCAGTATTGTTCCCTGTAATTGTCTTTAAAAATTCATGAAATTCTTTCATAGGCATTTGAATGATTTGATTCGTTTGAAGATCTACTGTAGAAATAGATTCCAACTTTAAAATATATTTTGCAAGAATAAGAAAAAGTTCTGCACCCACTAATACTCCTGCTGAAGAAAAGATATGTCCAGTAATTAATGGCTGGCGAAAAGCTAGTGTCGGACTACCAGCTGCAGCACTAATAGGGACAGATATATACAACGCTAAGTTTATTGGAGTAAATGAATCTTGAATTTGAGGGGAGTTCATGAGATCCATACGTACCCTCCGTTGCCTATCCTGAATAAACAGAAATTTAATAGCCATGCAGATATTCTGTCGTCACTGTTAATATATGGTTAAATAGCAATTTATGTGTAATTTTACAGAAGCGATCTTTGCTTTCTTCGTTGATCCAGGTATTCGAGAATTTTATCAGGAGAGTAATTTAGAATTTGATAATCTTTAATACCTGTTTCTTGCGCTAATTCAAGAGCAGAACCCAGTTCCCCTACTCTATTCCAAAAGTGTGCATCACTCCCTAGAACAATGGGTCCTCTATACTTT
Source organism: Desulfitobacterium nosdiversum (assembly GCF_049860565.1). Lineage (GTDB taxonomy): Bacteria > Bacillota > Desulfitobacteriia > Desulfitobacteriales > Desulfitobacteriaceae > Desulfitobacterium_A > Desulfitobacterium_A nosdiversum. The sequence continues at coordinate 2,870,861 of NZ_CP172056.1, read as the reverse complement.
GCCGCGCTTCTGGCGAAACGCCGACAATTATCCCAGGCATTTCCCTTCTCAGGACCTAATGTACTGTTATTGATTTCCACAGGAATTCCTAATTGTGCTGATGCATATGCAATTTTATCTAAATCCATTTCAAAGTCCGGACGCCCAGGATGCACCATAATGTCTGTAAACGGGTTGGACATTGCTTTGAGGTAAGCTTGTGTATTTTGCTCGAGGGTTCCTCCCGGATAACATATTACATGCAGACCAACCAGCACTAGACTCATTTGTTTTAAATATCGTAAGGGAATGTCTAATTCACCTTCATAGCTTGTAATGTTGGCTTCGACACCGGGAAGAATTCGTACACCGCATAAAGTCTCAGGCAGAATTGAGAAATTGCCAAAGTGATATAAATTTGGCGCACCTGGCATGCTTGGTCCATGATCGGTCATCCCAAGAAGCTTTAATCCTTTACGGGCAGCTGCCGCAGCATTTTCTGTAATTGTGCTGTATGCGTGTCCGCTGGCAACAGTATGCGTATGCAAATCTGCAAGAATATCCAAATACAAACACCCCCTAACTATTATAACCCTGTTATAACGTAAAAAACCTCGTAATTCAGCTTTTGCTGTTACGAGGCTGAGGATTACTATTTTAAGTTTTAATTCTATAAATATTTTAATTCGTTTTAGGTGTAGCAGAAGCCGGAGCTTTAACTGAGGTATCTACATTAAAGAAAAAGGTTGCATCTGTTGCTTGATTTACGCCTCCTGCAGCATTGGGTTTCACTCTTAAGGAGATTTTGTGTTGTCCTGCGGTAGCGCTTTTTCCTTGGGCATCTCCAAGCGCTTTTACTTGTCTGAAAGCAACGCGGGCAGTTGCTCCGGGATCAAGAGAAGGTAAATTTCCAAGCTTGCTAACTTTTTTACTCTCATCACCCACAAGTGTAACTTCCAATTCGACTGGAATATTCGTCATTTTTTGCCCCGTCGTATTTTGAACAGTGACAATGAGGTCAAAATTTTTACTGTTAATAATCTGACTTCCTTTTAGAGTTACCGAACCGTAGGTTAAATCTTGAGTAAAGGAACTGGGTTCAACCGAAACACCCAGCATTTTTACTTCGGGAACTAAGTTCGTTTTTGTAGCACTTGCATTTGCTGTTTTCCAGACAGTTACTCCCGCAATTCCAAGGAAACATACTAAAAGCATACTTAATGTTAGGGTTAAATATTTTCGATTAACTGCAATAATTCTGGCCATTACTCGCCACCTCCATAATTACTCTCTAAGAAAAAATATGCATGTCCTTTTAAGACATGCATATTTTTGTAAAATTTTTTTATTTTTTTTCTCTTTCCTTATATATGCTTAGGCGAATATCCTGTTCCACGCTAATTCTAAAAATACGGCAGGATTGAATTATTCGTGAGGTTGTACGAGCCCCCAGATACTCTTCCATTTCCCCAAGAGAAAGATTACTAGTGATAACAGTAGGTAATTCTTCGTTTAGACGATAGTTAAGAATCGAATAAATTCGATTGCGAGTCCATTCCGTATAGTTATGTGCTCCAAGGTCATCCAGTATAAGAATAGGAATTTCACGGGCAGAATCTAATAAGTCAAGTTCATTTGATTGAGATTTGTAAGTTGCCCTTAACTCATCTAACAGATCAGGAACAACGAGAAATAAGACGCTTTTATCCTGTTCCATCAATGCATTTGCTATGGCTGCCGCAAGAAAGGTTTTACCCGAACCAACAGGTCCCGTAAAAAGAATTCCTAATCCGTGAGTATCATTTTCGCAAGCATGAACAAATTCTTGAGAAGCATTTAATGCTTTTAAGGCACTTTCTAAATAGCTCCGATCCTCAGAATATGAAGAACGATAGTAATTTTGACGAAAATTTTCAAATCGGCAATTCAGTAAACCTCTAGCCATTCGCGCGTGGCGAAACTGATTTTCCATCTTTTTTTGCTGCATACACGAACAGGGATATGCAACATCGTCTTTTAAAATAATTCCACGGTCTAAACAAAGCGGACATTTAACTTGAGGACTGGGATTTTGAGAAGCTAAATCCGAGGCTGCGGCAGAATCTTTACAGTTTTTCAGCTCATTGAGATAGTCATTTTCCAGTAGCTCTTTGAGACTTTTCACACGCTCTTTCCTCCTTCATCCTCATTAAAGATAGAAGTTTTCGTATTTATCCGAACGAATATTACGTGTTGTTTTTGTTTTCGTTTTCCCTTTATTTTCTTGTCTTGCTTGAAAATAAGCATCATCTGATTCTACTTCTTCACGTGTTCGAAGACCTTTCTTTTCCCATTCTCTTAAAATAGAGTCCAAATAGCGGAAATTACGGATTCCAGCACTTACCCCTCTTTTTAAGGCTTCTAAAATTAATTCTTCTGAATAATGAGCTGACATCCAATCGCGAATAAAATTGCATTCAATTTCAGTTAAAGGACGACCAAGCTCTTGTTCAAAAGAACGGACAATTCGTTCTAAAGAGGGAGAAATATCACTACGATCTTGATTCGCTAAACTTTGAACCTCTTCAAATTGTTTTACATGCTCGATAGCCCAGAGTTCAGCTAATTCATCAATAAGTCCTACAAAATTATAACTATTATACCAGGCTTTAGCAGAAGAATTCCAACGCTTTTCAGCAGAAACAAGGTTTTCTTTAAATAGATTGGCAAGCATCTTTTCGACCTGTGTTAAATCAAGGTTCATACGTTGTGCTAATGCCTCAAGATCTACAGACCTTTGATTTTCGGTTTCGCTAAGGAGATGAATTATCAACATTGCTTCATCATTACTTAAACCAAGCTCAGAATAATGCGAAAGAAAGTATTTGGGAACAGAAATGCTACCCGAAAATAAAAGAGCTTGCATAAAGCTCCCGTAAACATTGATCTTAGACATCCTAATTCACTCCTCAATAACTGTACCATGATTCTAATAAAATTCGGTATGTATTTGACTTATCCTTCCGAAATAGCGAAACGAATGGCGAGAAATATTAAAAATATGAAAAATAGTCGTAGTTTAACAGGATAGAAAATAGCTCGTTTTGCTAAAATATGGAAGGATTATTCAAGCGTGTGGAGTATATTTTCAAAAGGAAACAATAAGGAGGTTAATTTATGAATTATCAAGATGAAGTATTGCGTATATTTGATAAGTCAGGTGCTCATTCAGCTTGGGGTATTAAACATTGTACCAGGGTATATCATTTAGCAAAAGAAATTTCTCAGCATCTGCAGTTGGATGATGAAATTCTTTATGTTGCTTCAATGCTGCATGACACTGGCAGATATCCGGCCTATGCCCTCTCAAATATTGACCATGCGCTTCGTTCTAAAGGTGTAGCAAGTAATTTACTGCAACGGATGGCTTTTTCCCCACATAAAATTCCAGTTGTTCTCGAAGCTGTTGAATCGCATATGTACTATTCCGAACCTGGACGAAGTGATGAAGCTGTGTACATTCGTGATTCTGACATATTAGATAATTTAGGTAATATTGGACTTATGAGATTATTTAGCTTAATCGGCCATGACGAGTTAATTAAAACTCCTGAAGATGCATTAGAAAGGGCAAGGACCTTTGCAGAAGCGTTGCCTAATAAAGTTTATACAAAAACAGGCAGACGGATTGCAGTAAAGCGGCGGGAAGAAATGTTAAGATTCCTCTCAGGAGTAAAAAGACAATCCACAGAATTTGCTAAAGTCCTATAAATCAAAACCAAGGGCTGTTGCAAAACAGCCCCTGGTTCGTGCGCACAATAATTATGGACTATTGCAAAAGACCCGAAAGCGTAGTTTCTCCCCTTCGAGGATAACTCGACTAAGGCTTAAGTTTCGTACCTCAACTTTAGCCAGTCTCCTATAACGCATAGAAGTGAACGATTCGCGGAGGGACGTGCAGGTGAACAAAGCTTTCGTAGCCGAAAGCCCCGATAGCCGTAAAAGCTATCGCACTTGTTTGAAGGGGTTTCGCGCTTTAGCTTAGCGTAGCCAGGGGACTTGTCCATGGATGGACTGATGTCGCGGGTGCAGGGATGCACAGGAGCGACACACATCAGGTATCGCCCAGAGGTTTGGCACGAAAGTGTCCGGTGGACATTTTCAATCGAAGCGGCTATCTCCAAAGAATGCTTATCCGCTGAAGATAGCTGCTACGAAGGCGAAATGAGCCAGTCCCGGAGCGCCTGATGCGCGGAACTACAAGACCATAGGTTTTGCGACAGCCCCATATAAAGTATTATTTCTTATGGGAGCGTTGAAGTTCATCTAACCAGCGGGACATGTTTTCAAGCTGGATAAGTACTTGATCAAGCTTATGCGTCTTTTGACCATGATCAACAAAATCCTTAAGCTTATGGCGTAATCTTAAATATGCCCTGTTAATCTGAGCTTGTGTTACACGACGTTCTTTTTTATTAGCAGGCAAAGCCTGAGCTCGAGTGAAATCTTGGAGGGTTAGAGTTGTTTTTATTGTACTTAAATTTTCTCCTGCAGCTGGAGTTACTGGAGCAGGTGGTAACCAGTTGTGTTCAGGTAAAATGCGGTTTATTGTTTGAGCAGTAAATTCAAGAGTTTCACCCAGCTGTGGGATTAATGGTGTTTTTGCAAATTGTTTTTCTATAAGTTCAGCAAAAGTACGTTGAGCATTCGGTTCTCCGTGAACTAAAATAATATTCTCCGCTTGAGTTTCGAGACTTGACAACCAATTGATCAGTTCCTCTTGATCAGCATGGGCAGAAAAACCATCTATTTTCTTGATTTGTGCGCGAACAGCTACTTTTTCACCATGAATAGTGACTTCATCTGCGCCCTCAACAATGCGCCGGCCTAAGGTGCCTTGAGCTTGATAACCTACAAATACTACAGTTGAATTTTCCCGCCAGAGATTATATTTTAGATGGTACTTGATTCTTCCTGCGTCAGCCATGCCGCTTGCCGCGATAATAATAGCTCCGCCTTCAATAGCATTTAATGCCATTGATTCCTCTGTGGATTGACAGAAGTGAAGATTAGGCATCATCAGTGGGTTTTGTCCACTTGACAAAAGTAAACGGGCCTCTGCATCAAAATGAGCAGTATTCTCTTGAAAAATTTTAGTTGCCGAAATAGCTAGCGGGCTATCAATATAAATGGGCATGACCGGTATTTTTTGAGCCGTTTGTAATTGATGAATATAATACAAAAGATCTTGTGTTCGTTCAACGGCAAAGGCAGGAATAATCAGGTTCCCGCCTGCTTCGTATGCGGAACGGATAACTTCGGCCAACTGTTCTACACGGTTGGCTTTTTGATCATGTAAACGGTCACCATAAGTCGTTTCCATGATGACGACATCAGCACCAGAGAGAACAGGAGGATCCTCAATAAAAGGTTGATTATGATTGCCAATGTCGCCAGAAAAAATAAACTTCTTACAGATATCATTTTCTTCAAGCTCTAAAAAGATATGTGCCGACCCGAGGATGTGACCCGCATCATAAAGATTAAATGATATACCGGTGGACAGCTCAATTTTTTCTCCATAATTGATGGGCTGAAAAGATTGAATCGATGCAAGTGCATCTTCAACAGTATAAATGGGAGTTATCTCAGGTAACCCGGCACGAGTGAGCTTACGGTTTTTTCGTTCAACTTCCATTTCCTGAATATGTCCACTATCTGGGAGCATAACGGAACAAAGTTTAACGGTTTCAGTTGTCGCCCATATTTTACCTTTAAAGCCCTTTTTGATAAGCTTAGGAATAAGTCCAGAGTGATCCGTATGAGCATGCGTTAAAATCATAGCATCAATATCAGCGGGATTATACGGGAATTCGCCGTAATTAAGTTCTTTTAACGCTTTAGAGCCCTGAAATAATCCACAATCAATGAGGAGACGAAACCCATTACATTCAACAAGATAGGAAGAACCCGTAACGACTTGGGCAGCGCCATAAAAACTTATTTTCATAGAATTTCCTTTCGCAGTTAAAATAATTACAAGAAATTAAACTATTTAATCATTAATTATATACCTTTTATTCAATTTTTCTATTCAAGATCAACTAACTTAAGCTTTATTGCTTTTAAAGCTGCTTGTGTACGATCTTCAACTTCAAGTTTGCGGAATATGCTTGAAAGATGATTCTTAACCGTTTTTTCACTGATAAAAAGGGCTTGTCCTATTTCTTTGTTAGAAGCGCCTTTAACAACATGCATTAAGATTTCTAATTCTCGTTCACTTAGTCCAAAGTTTTCTTTGTTGGGTTGAGGATGAGACAATTGGCCTAAAAGTTTTCCGGTAACTGCCGGAGAAAGAATGGGTTCGCCTGATAGAACTTTATGTATAGAATCAACTAGAGTTTGAGGATCTACATCTTTAAGCAAGTAACCGGCAACGCCCAGTTGAAGGACTTGAAAAACCTTATCATCCGAATCATCCACCGTAAGAACAAGTATCCCAATCTCAGGGTGTTCCCTTCGTATAACTCTGCAAGCCTCTACCCCATTAACACCAGGCATGTTTAAATCCATCAGTAAAACATCAAATTTATGATTCCTGGCAATGTTAATGGCTCCCTGACCATCACCTACTTCACAGACGACTTGAATGCCATCTTCAAACTCTAGGATTCGTCGTAAACCTTCGCGAAGAAGAGGATGGTCATCTGCAATTACAACTCGTATCATTCCACACCCTCCTCTTGCTTTGTAGGAATCATCATTTCTATCGTTGTACCAACGCCTGAAGGTGAAATGACTGAAAACTGTCCCGAAAACATTTCGACTCGTTCCTTCATGCCAATAAGCCCATAATGTTCGCCTGGGTTTTCCAAAGTGCTTTCAACATCAAATCCTTGACCAAAATCAATGACTCGAACAACGGTCATATCCTCTTTAAAAATCAGCTCAATTTTTACACTCTCTGTATGAGCATGTTTAGCGACATTCGTCATTCCTTCCTGGATTAGACGAAATATCGCTACTTCCATGGCTGGAAGCAAACGCCTTTCACGCCCCCCGACATTAAATTCGCATTGTATTTTATACGACTCTAGAAAATTATCCATATATTTTTGCAGAGCAGGAACTATCCCAAGATCATCAAGTGCCATCGGACGTAAATCAAAAATGATTCGCCGAATGTCTTGCAAATTAGAGCGTACTAATGTTTTTAAATCTCTAAGCTCACTTTTTACGCGATTCGGATCTAAATCCAAGAGTTTTTCGGCTATCTCTAAACGCAAAACAATATTTGCTAAGTTTTGAGCAGGTCCATCATGAATTTCACGAGCAACACGGCGACGCTCTTCTTCTTGAGCTTTGATAATTCTGAGTCCGATTTCTTGACGCTGTTCAAGATTCTGTTCGGAGGCGATTTCGCAGATGCCGCTTTGAAGAAGATTAACGGCAAGGCTGACCTGGCTCATAAGAGTTTCCGCACGCTCGATTGTTACCGCCATTTGGCGAAGAGCACGCTCGATGTCATCCCTGCGCGTTCGTAGCTGCCCCTCTCTCGCTTGATAAAGTTGTAGTTGAACTTGAGTATCTTTAGTCTGGGCATAAGCCTCCATCATTGCTTTTTCACTATAATTTTTATAATCCCGGCTTACTTCCATCAAATGTTGGCGCATCTTACGTTCATCTTTTTGCAGCTGATCCACTTTTTTGATGGTTTCCGTAATTTCTACACGAAGCTGGGCAAGTTCTTGGGTGAGGCGCTGTGTTTCTGTACGTGCTGTTTCAGCAATGTGAAAGATTTCTTCTTTCCCAGTCTCAATTGCATGCAGGGTTTTTTTCATAATTTCGCCCAAGCGGTCTGCCACTGTTGTCCCTCATTTCAATAAAGGCTTTATTTCAATTGTTCAATTATGAGATATTCGACAGTAAATTTAAGATTCCTACTTAATTATCGTAAAAAGGAAGTTGAAGACTTAGTTTTTGTTTCTTTTCGTAAAGCTTGACGAATCGATCGTTCCATACGCCGGGGATACGCTAAGTCTTGTTTTTGAAGAATGGCAACGTGGTATCCCAATTTATTTAAGTTTGCTTCAATAACATTTTGCTCGTCAATGGCAGATTCAGTCTTAGGATGAATATAAATGAGAAGCTCTAAAACCTGAGCGAATATTGGATACCCTCCTATTACGACATTCAAATGGGGTTGATCTTCAGGATAAATCTGTTTTAAGAGCATCAATAATCGTTCTTCCCCTGCCGGTGTCTGATTAGCAGGAGCTAGTGGCTGATAAACGGCTTCAGAATCAGGCTCTATAATATTTAATGAAGGCTCTATGGTATCGTTTAATGGCTCAAGAGAAGTTAAGACTACCGCAGATTCTGCTTCAGAACCGTTTGATTCATAAGAGGTATCTGCTTGATCTTGAAAGGTAGTTGCAATAGGAGCAAATACGGTTACAAGGCTTCTGTCTTCATCTTCCAGGTTCGATTCTGGAATAATAATAGGAAATGAGTTATCACCATGTTCTGAACTCTGTTTAAGTGGAATCCGTGAATTTGACAAGCCTGTATTATTATCCGTATTAACTTTGATAGGAGAAACTTCATTTTGATGGGCTAATGAAATTCCGGAGAGTATCAATTCTTCCATGAGATTATAAAATTGTGGAAAGTTCTCCATAACCCTTGGGTCAGGAAGGCGCTGCTCAATGAGTTGTTTAATCCCATCTTTTAAAGTGTCATCAGATAAGTCAGTAACTTTTTGAAGGGTACCTGCAATTTTTTCCACAGTTTGACGCCCAATGTAGAATTCAGAATCTGCATTTGAGTTGCCAAGTAAACAGACTGTAAAAAGTTTTTCAATGAGTAAATCCACCCATTCCTGAATTTCACTGTTTTGCATGAAGAAGGTCTCCATGTTTGTCCACCTCCATAATTATTTCTTGATTTGATAGCTATGCAGTTTCTTGCGGTTGTATGATAAAAACTGTGAAATATAAGAAAATACTCACCCCTGCAAAGAGAGATGAGTATAGCGTTGGTAAGCAATGTTTATCGCTGACGGAAAACTTTAAGATAGGAATCGGCATAAATACTGTTATTAAGCAATATTTCGGCTGTTGCGGCAACATCAACAAGCTGATCATCATTGGCATCCATGATTGCCGCGTCAAGTCCGCAGGCCATAGCCATTGCTAGATAGGTTCGATTGATTAAATGACGATCAGGGGATTTTTGGGATACGTTAGATAAGCCAAGGACGGTACGCGGCGCAGGATTAGCCAAAGTTTTAATCATTTGAAGCGATTTAAGCACTTCTGGGGCATGCTCTTGAGCTACAT